>ONGB01000010.1 GCA_900317295.1 uncultured Erysipelotrichaceae bacterium | reverse complement strand
GCGGCCAACATCGGCATCAACCCGCAAAGCGAAGGCGACGGCATCCGCCTCGTCTTCCCGCCGCTGACCGAAGACATCCGCAAAGAGACCGCCAAGAAGGCGAAGATGCTCGGCGAAGAAGCCAAGGTCGCCATCCGCAACGTCCGCCGCGATACCTTGTCCTTGCTTAAAGACGACGATTCGATGTCCGACGACTACAAGGACACTGTCGAGAAGGACCTGCAGAAGGAAGTCGACGCCGCGATGAAGAAAGTCGAAGACACGGTCGCGGAAAAGCAAAAGGAAGTCATGTCCATTTAATCGGGACAAACCAACAAAAGACGGGACAGTGTAAAACAATCCCGTCTTTTCTTTCACCAAAGAAAAGCGACATAGATTATAATTGGCCCGTTATGGCCAAGACCGACTTCGTACTCAAGAAAAAACTAGATCACGTTGCCTTCATCATGGATGGCAATGGAAGATGGGCGAAAGCCCGCGGGTTAGCCCGCCATTTCGGGCATCACGAAGCCTGCAATCGCATCATCGAAATCTTCGAGACCTGCCGGAAATACAACATCAAGGCGATGTCTTTCTACGCCTTCTCCACGGAGAACTGGAACCGTCCGCAGGAAGAAATCGATCACCTGATGGATTACCTTGAGGAATTCTTCGCCAAGGAAATCGATTATCTGGATTCCGTTGGTTCGAAGATCCTGGTCTCCGGCGATCTTTCCCGCATCCGGGAGAAGACGCGTAACGTCTGCTACGAAGCGATCAAGCGGACGGAGCATAACAGCAACTGGTATTTGAATATTTGCCTTAACTATGGCGGGCGCGATGAAATCGTCCGTGCGGCGCGCGCCTTCGCCCAAGATGTGAAAGACGGCAAAAAGGAAGTCGCCGACCTCGACGAGAAAGCCTTCAAGGGCTATCTCTACGCCCCAGAGCTCCCGGACATCGATTTGATGATCCGCACCTCGGGGGAACAAAGGCTATCGAACTTCCTGCTATACGAAAACGCCTATGCGGAATTCGTATTTACCCCCGTGAAATGGCCGGATTTCCGTCCCAAGCAATTCGTGGAATGCCTGAAGGAATTCCAATCTCGCGATCGGCGGTTCGGAGGATTAGAGAATGAGTGAACACCACATCGAAGTGAATAAGCTCGACGAGAAAAAGAAAAAGAGCTTGGCCAATCGCCTCATCGTCGCGGGCGTGCTCATCGTTTTGGCCGTTCCGGCTTTGGTTTTGGGCGGATGGTTCTGGTTCGCCTTCATCACCCTCGCCCTCGGGGTGGCCGTCTATGAGGTCATGAAGGCCCCGCAGAAGAAATTCCATCCCGTCATCTGGGTCGCCACCTACATCTTCGTCTATTCCTATTTCGCTTGGTTCATGATCAAGTACAACGTCGCCGAATACCTGCGCATCCAAAGCGTCAACAGCATGGGCGGATCCGAGGTTTGGAATTGGTCGCTAACCGACTATTTCGACGGCATTTGGGTTTCGATCTACGCCGTCATCACCGCGTTCGGGGTCTATTGCCTCTTCGCGATCATCAGCAAAGACTTCACTTGGGCGGATGCCTGCTACCTCTTTGGGATGGGGCTATTCGTCGGGGTTGGCTTCCAGGCCTTCCTCTTCGTCCGTTATTACCCCTTCGCGTTGCTCTATCAGGACCAAAACGGCTTGATCACCAACGGGGCGCATTTCGTGAACCCCACCTGCGATGATCCTTATTACGCCTCCCCGCTATTCCGTTATTTCGGCTCCTGCGTGTTCCTGATCTACTGCGTCTTGGTCGCCTGCCTCAACGACGCTTTCGCCTATTTCGTCGGCGTGTTCCTCGGCAAACACCACATGAACGAACGCATCTCCCCCAACAAGACTTGGGAGGGCTTCTTCGGTGGATGGATCCTCTCCGCCTTGGCGGCGTTCGGCTTCGCGGCGATCTGCGATTTCAATGGCTTCCCTTTGCTCCCCGCGATGCGCATCTTCGGCGAGGGGGCGCAGTGGTGGTGGACCGTATTGCTTTCTTTGCTCCTCCCGTTAATTGGCGTTTTGGGCGACTTCACCTTCTCCCTCATCAAACGCTTCTACGGATTTAAAGATTATTCTCACGTCCTAGGTGCCCATGGCGGCATCCTTGACCGCGCCGATTCGATCGTCTTCATCCTTTTGATCGCCTCGGTCTTCGCGGTCTTCACTTCGCAGGGTTGGAACTTCTTCGCATGAGGAAAGTCTGCCTTTTGGGCGCCTCCGGTTCCATCGGCGCCCAAAGCCTCGACATATTGGAAAAAGAAAAAGAACAGTTTGAGCTGGTGGCTTTCTCCGTGGGCAAACGCGTGGAGAAAATACCTGCGATTTTGCATAGTTTTCCTTCCGTTAAGCACGTCTGCGTGCAATATGAGGAGGATATGCTCGTCCTCGAAGAGCTCCATCCCGATGTCTCGTGGCATTTCGGAGCGGAGGGCTTAAAGGAGATCATCCGCGAATCCTCTTGCGACATGGTGGAGAACGCCTTGGTGGGCTTCGCCGGGCTGGAGCCGACCCTCGTTTCTTTGGAAGAGGGGAAGATCCTTTGCCTCGCGAATAAAGAATCCCTCGTCGTCGGGGGCAGGCTCGTCAATGCGTTATTGAAAGAAGGCAAAGGAACACTATATCCCATCGATAGCGAGCACGTCGCGATTGCGAAGCTTTTCTCCCGCATCCCCCAACAGCAGGCCGAAGGGCTATATATCACCGCTTCCGGCGGGGCATTTCGTAACAAAAAGCGGGAAGAGCTTGTTTCCGTGAAGGCGGAGGAGGCCCTCGCCCACCCGACTTGGAACATGGGCGCGAAGATCACCATCGACTGCGCGACGATGATGAACAAGGGCTTCGAAGTGATCGAGGCCAATGTCCTTTTCGGGTATCCGCTGGAGAAAACGCATATTATTCTCCACGACGAATCCCATGTGCATTCTTATTTAAAGGCCAATGATGGTTTCTATTATGGCGATGTCTCCGTTCCCGATATGCACGGGCCGATCGCCTATGCCCTCCATGAAGGGAAAGTGGATTATCGCCTCGCCAAAGTCAAAGACATCGCCGACTTCGGACCCTTTCATTTCCATTCCTTCGACGGGAATCGATATCCAGCGCCCGCGCTATGCGTTCGCGCATATTTGGAAGGCCCCTGCCATGCCGCGGCGCTTAATGGGGCGAATGAAGAGGCGGTCTACGCCTATTTACGCGGGGAGATCGGCTTCCTCGATATCGAGACCTTGGTCGCCGAAGCGGTGAAAGAGGCCACGGAAGAAAAGGTCGCGGATTATAAAGCGTTAGCGAAAGCCGATGCCCTTGCCCGCGAATTCGTTTTGAAAGAAAAGGGGAGGTTTGCCCATGGCTTGGTATGAAATTATCCTCTATATCCTGATCATCATTTTGATCATCAGCGCCCTCGTCTCCATCCATGAGGCGGGCCATTTGATCGCCGCGAAGACCTTCAACGTCTATTGCTTCGATTATTCGATTGGCTTCGGTCCGCACATCCTCCACGTCCGCAGAAAAGGCGGGGAGACCTATTTCTCGCTGCGCGTCATCCCATTAGGCGGGTTCGTCTCGATGTATGGCGAGCCCGGCGCCGTCCCCGAGGGATTCGAAGAGCCCGACGCCTCCCGCAGCCTAGAAGCGATCGCCAAATGGAAGAAGGTCATCATCCTCCTCGCCGGCGTGACGATGAATTTCCTCCTCGGCCTTACCTTGATTTACGTCTCCGATGCCGCTTTCCCCTCCTATTACATGGGTTATGGGGGATATGCCCAAGGCAATAGCATCACCCTATCCGCCCCCTCGATCCCCGCGAAATACGAAGGGGAGATCCTCTCCTATGTCGAAGATCACGCGGAAAGCTACCTCGAAGAAGGCGAGATGAAGAAAGCCCAGCCCGAAGACTATTTCGTCTCCGCGCTTCAATATTCCGGGAACTACATCCTCGACGATGAAGTCGTCATCGAAGGGAGCGACCTCAATTACATCGCGGTCTATTACCCCACCGCCTTGACGGTGAACCATGCTTTTGGCGGCTCCGTCAAACTGTTCCCGGAGGCTTCCTCGACCACCTTGAAGCCTGAAATCCAGGCCGCCTATGGGGCGCTTGGGGTCGAGCACTTCCCCGATTTATCCACGGATAACCTCGGAAAGAGCAAGGAATACACCTGGAACGAAGAGATCAAGCACATCGATATTGATGTCCATTTGGTCTGCCGCAAGCTAGGCGAAGGGACCGACGTCAAAACCAGTTCCGCGGACGCCTACGCCAATCACGCGATGGACGCGACGTTGCATTTCGTCTCCTCCAAGAAGGGGCTAAGCCCGGCTAATGCCGCCTATGAGGAAGATAAGGGCATCACCGTCCCGCCGATCAAGATTTGGAACAATTTCGCCGAATCCTGGCAGGCTTGGGCGGATGACGTGCCCCGCGCCTGCACGGCGATCGTCAAAGGCTTTGCCTCCTTATTCACCCCGGGCGGATTCGCCAATCTTTCCGGCCTCGTCGGCATGACCGCCGCCTTGCCGACCGTCAACGCCATCGGCGGGGCGGGCTACATCTTCTTCTTCGCCGGGATGATCTCCATCAATTTGGCCTTCTTTAACCTCTTGCCCTTCCCTGGGCTAGATGGATGGCAACTGCTCGTCACCATCATCGAGGGGATCACCAAGAAGAAAGTCCCCGCGAAATTGCAGGGCATCATGAATTTCATCGGGCTCGGATTATTGATCGGTCTCGCCCTCGCGGTGACGATCAAGGACATCCTGGCGTTGATCCTATGAGGGAATGAAAAATGAATAACCGCATGTTCAAATTCCTAACCTCCCTCGGCCTTCCTGAGCCGGAGCGTTTCGACATGGATTTCACCTTGGTCGGCATGAGCCCGAGCATCGAAGGCCAGCTCGACATGTTCATCCAAAAGGAAACCCCGTGGGACTATGAATTGCTTTCGGAGTTCCTCGAGGGATTAAGCCACGTCCATTACCCCTATTCGATCCGTTTCAGTTACCCCGACCCCATCGCTTTCGAAGACGTCTTCAATCTCTTCCAGGCGTGGCGGTTCATGAACTATGCCGGCTTGCCCGTGCCTTTTGAACTGAAAGAGAAATCCCCCGGCGTCCTCGTCGCTGTTTATAAGCGTATGGAAGACATGGCCGCGGGCCAACGGGTCATCCTCGCCTTCCAAGACCTATTGAAATTCATCAATTACACCTTCTCCTTCGTCTCGGAGATCGAGCCGGAAAAAACGGAAAGCCCCGCTATTCCCAAGCCCGAACCCGTCATAGAAGAAACCAAACAAGAAGACGAGACCGTCGTCATCAACCTCGATGATGTGGAACTCCCCGAGGAAGAGCCGCTTCCCGTCGAGGAAGCCGAACCCGCGGAAGAAGAGCCCATCGAGGAAGAAGAGGACGATGATGAGGCTGAGGAAGAAGCGGTGGAAGCCCCCTCTTCAGAACCCATAACCGAGGAAAACCCCACGCTTTCCCCGCTGGATTATCGCGCGATGCAGCCTGAAGAGCTTGAGCAGATCCGCCAAGCCGCGGAAGAAGAACGGAAAGAAAACCAAGAGAAAGCCGAGGCCGCTTTGCTAAAGCTTCAGGAAGAAAACCTCCGTCGCATGATCGAGGAACGCGAACAGGCGAAGAAATTCAAAATCGGCAACTACCACGCGATCAATCACATCAACGAGATCTACCAAATCTCCGGGGAGAACGTCGACTTCTCCGGCGAGATTTTCGAATCCGATGTCCGCACCACCCAAAAAGGCTCGACGATGGGCGTCTTTGGGATCGGCGATGGCGATGGGGCGATCACCATCCGTTGCTTCGGCGGCAAACGCATCCCCGAAAACGAGATCAAGGCCGTCAAAGTCGGCGACGTTTACCGCGTCCGCGGGGCGGTGGACACCGATAAGTTCTCCGGGCAGAAGATGATCGTCGTCCATTTCCTCGATCGCCTGCCCCCGAAAGCGATGCGCGATGACCCCGAACCCGAAAAGCGCGTCGAGCTCCATCTCCACACGAATATGTCAACGATGGACGCCCTTCCCGACTTCAAAGAGTATTACAACCTCGCCAAACACATGGGGATGAGCGCGATCGCCATCACCGACCACGGCGTCGTGCAAAACTTCCCCGCCGCGCAGGCCGCGAGGGAGAATCACATCAAGCAGATCAAGGCCAAGAACCTCGACGAAAAACCGTTGAAGATCATCTATGGGTCCGAGCTCTACATGTTCAATTTGGAGCAGACCTACATCCTTAATCCAAGCGATTCACCCTTAAAAGGAGGCCGTTATTGCGTATTCGATACCGAAACCACCGGCCTTTCCGCGCGGTATGACCGCATCATCGAGATCGGCGCGGTTTTGGTGGAGGATGGGCGCGTCGTCTCGCGCTTCCAAGAACTCATCAACCCGGAGATGCACATCCCCGAAGCCTCGACCCGCGTTAACCACATCACCGACCAAATGGTCGCGGACAAACCCAAGATCGCGGAGATTTTGCCGCGCTTCTTGGAATTCATCGGCGACACCATCCTCGTCGCGCATAACGCGACCTTCGACGTCGGTTTCATCGACGCCGCATTGGAGAGGCTAGGCAAAGAACCCCTCTCTAATCCCGTCATCGACACGATTCCCTTATCCCATTACCTCTTCCCGTTGGCGGGCCGCCATAGCGAAGGGGCGATGCTCCGCAACCTCGGCCTCAACGTCTATGACGAATCCGAGGCCCACCGCGCGAGTTATGACGCGGAAGCCCTCTCCGAAGGTTGGTTAGAGATCGTCCACCGCTTGGAAATGCTCCAACCGGGGATCCGCCATAAAGACCTGCAGGATCTGCAGATCGAATGGCCAGACGTTGAAGACGTCTCCCGCGAAGACGCGGATGAGGGCAACCGTTCGCGCTTCCTCCGCGCGGCGAACAAGTTCATGCCCTTCTGGCATAGCGTGTTCCCCAAAGACCCCGTCCCTTTGCATTTCAAGCATTTCGATGAGGCCTACGCGGCGTTCCGCACCTTCAACGAAAAAGAGAACCCCGAATCATTCCATGAGCATTACGAAGAGGTTTGCAACCGCTTCTTCGCCTATAGCAGGCACCTCCGCGAATACCATGTGACCGCGTTGGTGAGGAATCAGTCCGGCCTCCGTGATCTTTATAAGCTGATCACCCAAGGACATACCACCTACCTCGCCCGCGTTCCGAAGACCCCGAGGTCGATGCTGCAGGCTTTAAGGAAGAACCTCCTTCTAGGCTCCGCCTGCTTCAACGGGGAGATCTTTGAACTCGCCTTGACGAGGAAGAAAGACGCCTTGGTCGAAGCGATGAAGTTCTATGACTTTATCGAGATCCAACCGATCGAGAACTATTCCTATCTCATCCATACCGAGCGACTGCCCTCCCAAGAGCATCTCATCGAAGTACTTAAGGACATCGTCGAGGCCGCCCATTTGGCCGGCAAGCCGGTGGTCGCCACCGGGGACTGCCATTACCTGAACCCCGAAGACAAGATCCTCCGCGACGTCTACATCGAGGCGAAGGCCATCGGGGGCGGCGCCCATCCGATGATGCCGCCTAGAAGGCGCCCCGACCCGAAACATGGGTATTTGGGGATGAATTTCGAAAACCCCGATCAGCATTTCCGTTCCACCAAGGAGATGCTCGACTCCTTCATGACCTGGATGAGCGAAGAAGAGGCGCGGGAATACGTCATCACGAATTCCAACCTCATCGCCTCCCAGATCGAAGAAGACGTCATCCCCGTCTCCGATAACCTCTTCCCGCCCGATCGCAACCTCCCGGATTCCGACAAAAAGATCCGCGAACTTTGCTATGGGAAATTCTCCAAGGTCTACGAAGGTTACCAGGGCAGCGACCCCGAGGTCCGCGAGGCCATCATGAAATGCAAAGCCCGCCTCGACCGCGAGCTAGAGGGCATCATCAGCCACGGCTATGCCGTCACTTATTACATCGCCCACCTGCTCATCAAGATGGCCAACGATGAGCCTGAGCATTATCTCGTCGGCTCCCGTGGCTCGGTCGGCTCTTCCTTCGCCGCGACGATGGCCGACATCACCGAGGTCAACCCCTTGCCCCCGCATTACCATTGCCCGAACTGCGGTTATCTCCATTTCGAAGACGTGACCAAATACAAATCCGGCTTCGATCTGCCGAATAAGAAATGCCCCGAATGCGGCGGCGATTTGGATAGCAACGGGCAGAACATCCCGTTTGAGACTTTCCTTGGTTTCTCCGCGGATAAGGTTCCTGATATCGACCTCAACTTCGAGGAAGAATCGCAGCATAAGGCCCATAACTACACCAAACTCCTTTTAGGAGAGCACAACGTCTTCCGCGCCGGGACGATCGAAACGGTCGCCGAAAAGACCGCCTACGGTTATGTCCGCGGCTACTTTGAGCAGCAATATCTCCGCGAAGGGCTAAGCGAAGCCGCCGCGGAGGAGAAGGTCAGCAAGATGAACCCGACCTTCCTCTCCTACCTCGCCGCGCGCTGCCAAGGCGTCAAACGCACCACCGGCCAGCACCCAGGCGGCATCGTCGTCGTCCCGAAGGAGAAGTCCGTCTTCGACTTCACCGCCGTCCAGCACCCGGCCAACGACCTCTCCTCCGAATGGCTCACCACCCATTATGACTTCAACTCGATGCATGACGAGATCTTGAAGTTCGATATCCTCGGCCACGATGCCCCGAAGGTCCTCCGATTGCTTCGTGACCTCACGCATATCCGCGTCGAGGACATCCCGATGAACGATCCCAACGTCTTGAAGGTCTTCGACTCGGTGGAGCCTTTGAAACTATCCGAAAACTACCTAAATCAACGTACTGGGGCCCTCGCTTTGCCGGAATTCGGCACCGAAACCACCCAGCGCCTCCTCACCGAAGCGCACCCGAAAACCTTCAATGACCTCCTCATCATCTCCGGCGTCAGCCACGGCACCGACGTCTGGGCGGGGAACATCGAAGACCTCGTCGTCAACCAGGGCAAGAAGCTCAATGACATCATCGGGTGCCGCGACGACATCATGAACTACCTGATCACCAAAGGGGTCGACGCGTCTACCGCGTTCAAATTCATGGAGGTCGTCCGTAAGAACAAAGAGCATTGCAATCTCTCCAAGATCAACGCGATGATCCCCGAGATCGCCGCGCATGGGGTGCCGGATTGGTATTTGGAATCCTGTCGGAAAATCCAGTACCTATTCCCGCGTGCCCACGCGACGGCCTACGTCATGAACGCGGTCCGTTCCGCTTATTTCAAGCTTTATCATCCCCTAGAGTTCTACGCGGTCTTCTTCTCCGTCAACTGCGATGACTGGGACATCGATGTCTTCATCCGCGGCAAAGAGGCCGTCTTCAAGAAATACTCCGAATATCAGGCCAGGAAGAACGATCGCATCAACCCGCTTAGCAAACCCGAACAGGAGAGGCTTAAGAGCATCACCGTCGCGGTGGAGATGTTGGAGCGTGGCTACCAGTTCTTAAACATCGACCTATACCGCAGCCAGGCGACGATGTTCGTCCCCGATCACGAACGGAAGGGCTTGATCCCCCCGTTCTGCACCCTCCACGGCTTAGGCGCCTCCGCGGGGCAATCCGTCGTCGACGCCAGGGAAAGGTTAGGGGGCAAGGAATTCCTCTCCAAGGATCAGATCCTCCGCGAGACGAAGCTATCGAAGACCAACCTCGCCGATCTCGAGGAACTCGGGGTTTTGGATGGCATGAGCGAAACCAATCAGCTGACCCTCTTCTAAGCAATTGAAACGCGAGGGGAGTTGTCCTATAATCCCCCTCGCGCTAGAAAGCGCATCGGGACGTAGCACAGCTTGGTAGTGCGCTTGGTTCGGGACCAAGAGGTCGCGGGTTCGAACCCCGCCGTTCCGACCACTGGAATGAAAAAGAAGCCGGATTTCCTGGCTTCTTTTATTTCACGCGGGCCGTTTGTGGCGGGCCAAGAACATTCATGAGAGAATAAAAAAGAAGGAAAAAAGAGATGAAGGAAATAAGATGGATGATACTTATTGCGAGCCTCTCGCTTTTGTGCGGTTGCGCATCGACGCCATCGAAAGAGATGACTTCTTTCACCTCCCAAAATAGCCAAAGCGAGGAAAAAGATATGGAAATCGCGTTCAAAATCGATGAAACGGCAGTGGAAGTGATTTGGGAAAACAATCCCTCCACGGTGGCATTAAAAGAATTATCCAAAGACGGTCTTTCCGTCTCCATGCGGATGTATGGAGGATTTGAGCAAGTCGGTTCTTTGGGGGCGACCTTGCCTTCCAATGACCGGCAACTCACCACCCAACCGGGCGACATCGTGCTTTACGAATCCAGCCAGATCGTCATCTTCTATGGGTCTAATTCCTGGAGTTACACCAAGCTAGGCCATGTAAATTTATCGAAAGATGAGCTGACCGCCTTGCTTGGCGATCACCCCGTGACGATCCACTTGGAATAGCCCATCGGAACAATAATTCAGGAAAATCGACAAAAACGGCTATCCCGTCCGTTTTATTGAATGGCGATGGAAAAGATCACGTATTCGGCCCTAAGGAAACTCTGTTCCCCTTTTAAAGAGGAAGTGAATGCCTCTTTTAACCTCATCTACGGGAAATACAGTCACCTCGTCTATTACGTTTCCTTCGACATCCTCAAAAGCGAAGAGGAAGCTAAGGACATCGTGAACGAGACTTTCCTTAGGATGTTCGAACGCCGAAGGAATTTCCAAAGCGAGCAGGGGCTCAAATATTTCCTGCTTGTGACGGCGAAGAACCTTTCTCTCGATCGTTACCGGAAAAGGAAGGCGGAGGTCGCTTATTCCGAAGAAGAAAGCGAAGGGCATCCAGAAGGCCGCGAAAACCTCTATCTTTCCCAGTTCAAGGATATCTTGGACGAGAAGGAATACCGTTATGTGGTCCTTCATCTCCTCTATGGTTTCTCTTTCCGGGAAATCGCCAAGACCGACGGGCTTTCCACTTCGCAGGTATCCTTGAAATACCGCCGCGGCGTGGAGAAGCTTCGCTCGTATTACGGAGGATAGGAACGATGGACGATTTCAAAGCGCGCTTCCAACAGGATTTCGAAAAGGCAAATGGCGTCGATCTTTCTTTCGACCTGGACCAATTGCCCCAAAACGGGAGGGGGGACCGCCACCGCATGCATCCGGCGGCCAAGGGGGCGATCATCGCCGCCTCGATCGTGGCAGGGGTAGTGGTCACGCTTCCGGCCGGGTTCATCGCCGCGGCGATGTTCCGGGTCAGCGAAAGCGTGAAGACGAGCCGAAAAGCCTATTCGCTTAAGGAAATCCAAATCGCCGAATCCAATTCCTTCCGGAAGCTTAATGAGGCTTCCTATCCAGACGGGGATTCGCCGATTCGCTCCGCGTTAAGCGAAGAGCAAAGCGCCTCCTATAGCCAGTTTGCCGACAAAACCTACCGGGCCTTGCTCCAAAGCGGGAAAAAGGACAACCTTTCCTATTCCGTGGCTGGGCTATATGCCGTGTGCAACGAAATGGCCGGCGCCGCCTCGCGTAGCGACCTCCAAGCGGATTTCGATGCCCTTTTGGGGATGGACGCGGGGAAGCGGATCTACCTCTACGACAAGATCATGGGGGCGAATTCCTTCGCGACGGAGAATTCTTCGATCCAACTCAAAAACGCTGCCTTTTTCACCAACCGTTTCGACTATGCCCCGGAATACGTGGAATTCCTGACGCGGCGATATTGCGAAGCCTATCAGATCGATTTCGCTTCCGAAGCGGGGAAAATGGTGGACTGGGTCAACCAAGCGGTTTATTCGAAAGGCTTTATTTCCCCCGCCTTCCTCGAAACGAACGACGAGACGGCCCTATATCTTTTCTCCACCCTCTATTTCAAAAACGCCTGGTCGCATAAATTCTTGAAAGAAAGCAACGTCAAAGATTCCTTCTATCTTGCCGATGGGACCGTGATCGATGCTACCTACATGCGCCATTCCTATATGGCGGAGCATTATTACGACTATGGGTCCTATATCTCCGTGAAGGACTATTATTTCCATGGCAACGCCTCCGTGACCTATCTCGTCCCGAAGACGGAAGGCGATATCTTCGCTTTGACAAGCGCGGCGAACATCTTCCAAGAAGACGAGGATAAGAAAGTGACGCCGGAGGGGCATGGGTTTATCACCGTGAATCTCAAAGCCCCGAAATTCGAAACGGAAACGGAAGTGGATTTCGCTTCCTGCTTCGAGTCTCTTGGCTTCGGCGACATCTTCGATCGGAACATCGATTCCTTCCATGGCGCGTTCACGGGAGAAAAGGCCGAGGGATACAACTTCTATCTCCAGAAGATCAAACAGAAGAATTCGGTGGGGTGGAACGAAGACGGAACGATCATCAAAAGCGTCTCGATGGCCATGTTTGGGGCGGGGGGCGCGGCTCCCCGCACGGCGAGGGATACGCTCGACGTCGAATTGAACCAACCCTTTATCTATATCATCAAAGATGTCAACGACGTCCCCATCTTCGTGGGGCATATGGACAATCCGACGAAATAAAAGAAACGCCGCCTTCCCGGGCGGCGTTTCTCGCTATCCCTTTCCGTTTATTTTGGGCAAGAGAAGACCAACTTAATCTCGCTGACCTGGATGGTTTTGCCGTAATAGGAATAAAAATCCGCCTGCACCTTATAGGTGTTATAAACGGGATCGGATTCATCTTCCAACGCGAATTTATTGGAATTGTCATAGGTCCCGTTCAGATAGAAGGATAGAAAAGAGGCATCCAGGTCCAGATTGGCTTTCTTGACGAGGCGGAAAGCGACGCTCACGGACTCCGAGTTCGTGTCGGTGAAGCTGATGAGGTAGTCGCCGCCGAAAGTGATGTTATTTTCCGGGCCATAAAAGTAGGTGCCCGAGAACGTTTCGGGATCGAGGGGAACGCTATCGATATCATAGGTCGTGCCATTTCCATCATCGTAGGCGTCGTCAAGATGGAGGGATATGGGCCTGGCATATAGATCTTCGTCGTAGGCCCCGGCCGTTATGTCATCCGCGCCAAAGAAAATCGTATGGGTCCGCTCGGTTTCGTTCCCGGCTTTTAAGGCGAGCGAAGTGGTTCCGAAGGAAAGGGCCAAGGTCCCCGCCCCGAGTGCGGCAAAAGCAATGCCTAGGCTTAGCACGATGTTTTTCTTTTCCATAATCTTCTCCTCGTTTTCAGTATATAGGTGCGCGAGTATTTGGAAATCATTTTTTCCGGAAAGAGATGCGCGCGAATTTGCGGATGAAGTTGCGGTTGAGGTCGCGCCTTTCCTTGTTCTCGACGATCAGGATCGTGAGGGCTTCCCAGAAGGTGACCGTGGTCGCGATGTCGAAGACGTAGCTGACGATTTCCTTGGCCACCCCGCCGTCTTTCCATAACCCCGTCATAAGAAGCATCGACCCTAATAGCAAGAAGCCAAGGCCCAACAGATTCCAAGCGATGATGTCTTTCCTCCAGCTCTGATTGATCGTCCTTTTCGCTTCCAAGACGAGATTCTTCGCGAAAATGCGTTCCAAATCGTCCTCCGCATAACCTTCTAGGCCTTCAAAGCAAACCGATAGATCGATACGGTATCCCCGCGGGGCGTATTCGAACGCGGCCTTGATCCATTCGAGAAAGTCATCATTCAGGACGGGGGTCTTCGTAATCGAATTCGCGTCGAAGATATCCGAGGGCTTAGCGAATTCTAGGCGCATAAAGGCAATCTTGGCTGCCTCATCGAGCTCAAAGAAGTCCTTCTCGATGTTCTGGTATTCCTTAATCCAACGATGAGTCATCTTTTGTATTTCCTTCCGTTTTGACGGGGCGGCCGGATTCATCGTAATTCGCCCCTTTCTCTTTTTCCTTTTCGGGATCGATATAGACCGCTTCGGCGACCTTTTGCTTCAACTTCTCGACGTTTGGGTTGACCTTCTTTTCGGGCAAGGCGGCGAACATCTTCGATTTGGCTTCCTTGCTTAGGGATTCCCATTTGCCTTTGATGTCCTCGTATTTGTCGAGAATTCCCGATTCGCGGGAGAATTTCGAGATCTTGGAGAATAGGTCGAGGGAAGCGACCAAATCCCATAAGAACAAGCCATAGGCCACGCCTAAGGCAAAGAGGAAGCCGAAATGGGCGACTTCCCCGTCGCCCCCGAACATATAGGCGTAGGCGTGGCTCGCCCCGACATAAAGGAAGGGATTCACCCCGTAATAGAATAAGACGGCGACGGCCAGCCAAATCAAATTGAAGACGGGGCAGATGATGCCCATGACGTTGCCCTTCATGTTGGAATAGTCCCATAGCTTGACATGGAATCCCTTGATGAAAATGAGCCCGGCGAGGAATTCGAGGGCGACCATCCCAATCCACATCAGCGCGATCGGGATCAAATCGGCGACGGAGGGGCCGCTTACATAATCGCGTCCGAATAAGCCGCCCAGGGGATTATAGAAGCGGAGGCTTTCCGGGAAGAAAGAGATGACGAGGTAGCACATCGAGAACATCGTGATCACCCCAAAGCCATATAGGGGAAGCCACGGGCCCTTCATGAAGCCGGGATTAACCCACTTCTTCGCGGAGAAGTAGCGGCGGAAGAGCACCTCGATCACCCAGCCGAGCAGGCAGCCGAGGATAAAGAGGAATAAGTAGAGCAGGAAGATCTTCATGGGCCTATTGTAAAACAAGGGGGCGCGCACGGGCGAAAAAGAAAAGCGCTGCCTAGCAACGCTTATCTATTTCCGCAAGCAAGGCTTGGGGATTTCCCTTTTGGCGTCCCCGAGGCGATTCGAACGCCTGACCCCTTCCTTAGGAGGGAAGTGCTCTATCCAGCTGAGCTACGGAGACAAGTGCCGGATTCCGGCTCGGCTATTATATGCCTATGGGAAGAGAAACGCTTTCCTTTTTTCTTTAGCCCAAAGCGACATCTAAACACATCATCACGACGAATCCCAAAATGAAGGACCACACCCCATAATGGGAATGGGGCTCGCTTTTGAATTCGGGGATCATCTCCTCCGCGATGACATAAAGCATGCATCCGGCGGCGAAAGACAAAGCCCAGGGCATCACTTCGGCGATCGCGAAGCTTAGCAATAACCCTAGTAACGCGGCGATCGGCTCCACCGCGCCGGAGCCCATGCCGAAGAGGAATCCTTTTACGGAAGAACCGGTCTCGCCTTTCACGGGCAGGGCCACCAATGCCCCTTCGGGGATATTCTGGATGGCGATGCCGATCGAAAGCATTAAGGCGCTCATCATCATGCCGGGCGTGGAAGATAAGCCCCCGCTAGCCAAGGCGACGGCGAATACCACGCCGACGGATAAGCCTTCTGGGACATTATGGATCGTGACGGCCAAGAACATCTTCTTCGTCCGGCTCATCGCCACGGGAAGCCCCTCTTCGGTTTGGTTTTCGGGGTGGATGTGGGGCAATAGGCGGTCGATTCCCCAAAGGAATAACGCGCCTAATATCACCCCTAGTCCCGCGGCGAGATAAACGGGCATGTAGGAGACTTCATAATTCAATGCGGGCCCCAATAACCCGAAGACCGAGGCGGAAAGCATCACCCCGGCGGCGAAACCGGTGAAGATCTGGTTCCAAATGGGTGAGATATTGCGTTTGGCGAATAAGAAGACGACCGCGCTTCCAAGCGTCGTCGCGGCAAAGATGATCGATATGCCGATCGCGGTTAAGGCGAAATCATTCATAATCGCACCTCTTTTCTCCTGGTCCCCAATCCAGGAGAGGTATCCTAGCACCTAAATATGTTAAGTAAAGTTAATTTTGATTAAATATGGAATTTAGGGCTAAATCGCCCGATAATTGGCTCGATGCAACCAAAAGTTGCCCCATTTGAAAAGCAGACTTTCTTTTTTCGAGGGGATGCAACCGCATAATGGAATCGTCCAAACAAGAAGGAGGACCGCACATGAACATCGAAATCGCCAATCGCCTCGTCGGCCTTAGGAAACAGATGGGGCTCAGCCAAGAAGAACTCGCGGAGAAGCTCGGGCTCTCGCGCCAGGCCGTCTCCAAATGGGAACGCGCGGAAGCGAGCCCGGACACCGATAACCTCATCTGCCTCGCCAAGCTCTATGGGGTGTCCTTGGATGACTTGCTCAACACCGATCAGCCGATCGAAGAAATCGCCCGCGATGTGAAAGAGGAAAACGCGCGTAAGGAAGAAGCGTCGCAAGAAGAAGCCCCGAAAGCGGAAGAAGCGGAAGCCGAGCCCGTCAAAGAGGGCGAAGAGAAAAAACAACCCAACCGCCTCAAATTCGATTGGTTCTCTTTCGAGCCCTATGGCTTTGATTCCGTGGAGATGACCGGCCATTCCCTGATCTTCTACGATAAAGACGGGAACGTCGTCCCCTTCCGTGGGGAACGCAACATCGCCGAAAACGGCGTCGCCGTCCATATCGAAGAAGACGAGATCGACGTGGCGATCGCTCATGGCCGCGCCTTAATCCACATTGAGCCGGATGAATATAGCTACAAGGCCCCCGATGGAAAATCCGTCCATTGCGAATATGAGAACGGCTGGAAGGAAGAAAGCGTCGAAGATCGGAATTGGAAGATCATCGATGGGGTCGTCTTCTCGATCCTCGGCACCCTCGCCTTAGGCGCCTATCTCTTCACCGGGTTCTATTATCAGAATCTCGGCAGCATGCTTGGTTGGCAGTGCTGGTGGATCCTCTTCCTCGCGCCGATCATCGTGCAAAGCATCCTGACGGCCATCCACAAAAAGAAGATGACCTCCGTCGCCATCCCCATCGTCTGCCTATTCGTCTATATCCCCTTTGGGTTCTATATGAATCTATGGCATCCGATGTGGGCGGTCTTCCTGCTCATCCCAATCTGGTATTCCCTCTTCGGCAGCATCCAGAAGATCCAGGAAAACAAGAAAGAGCAGATCCAAAACGAAGAAAAATGAGGCCAACCGGCCTCATTTTCGTATCGATTTCCTTCTTAGAAATTGCCTTCGACGAAGGGCAGGGGAAGGGCGAACATGCCACCTTTGACGGAGACGAAGCCGCCGGTCCCTTCGCGGATGAGGTCCTTCACTTCCTCCAAGCGGTCATCATCGACGACGATGAGAAGGGTAAAATTCCCCGCGGGGAGGTCATCGACGAGGGAAGACAAAGCAATCGCCGCGCCTTGGCCTTCTAGCTTCGGCAAGACTTTATGGAGACCGGCGGTCGAAATGACGGTGCCGTTGAATCCCGCTTTGGAGAGATTCTGCAGCAAGGCTTCGGCTTTCGGATTCGAGTCGAGGATGGCGAAGAGCAAGGTTTTCATAACAATGGGGCCTCCCTAAGGCGAGTAAGACTATACCACGAAGAAAAAGGAAATCCATTAGAAAAGCAAACCGGGCATAGGCTATGCCTATTGAGGCTACCTCGCCCATCGTGAAAACGATTGACAAGGGGCGGGCACCTCCTTATATTAATGGACGCGCTCTTCGAAGGGCGCGAACGTTTCCCGGGCCTTTAGCTCAGCTGGGAGAGCGCCTCCATGGCATGGAGGAGGTCGACGGTTCGATCCCGTTAAGGTCCACCAAATCGAAGAAACCCGAATCGCGTAATGCGGTTCGGTTTTTGTTTTGCGCAGGGATTGTTTTAACAAGAACATATGCTATCATATGGAAGAGGCGCAATGAGGTATGGCTTTTAACCAAAAAGAATACGTCGGGAGGTATAACAAGAAGACCTACAAGATGTTTCCTTTTCGCGTTAGGAAAGACGATCATGAAGTCATGGAAAAGCTCGCCTCTGTCCCAAATTTAAATGGCTATCTGCTTTCTTTGATTCGGGAAAATATTCGCCCCGACACATTGACGATTAAGCAGATTAGGGAACGGATTTCCCCGATTTTTGATAAGCACGGCATCCATGAGGCTTATTTGTTTGGCAGCTATGGCAGAGGGGAAGCCAACGGAAAAAGCGATGTCGATATTTATTGCGAACCGGGGGACATCAAAACATTGATTGACCAAGGTTTCTTTGAAGATGAATTGTCGGAAGCCCTCGGGAAAGAAGTTGACATCGTCTTCATCGGCTCGACTATGGATGGGTTTTTCAAAGAACAATTGGATAAGGACAAGATCAGAATATGTTAAGCGTCAGAGAAAAAGGTCTACTGCTTGGAATCATTCGCCATTGCGACAAAATCCTCGAGAAAATGAATGGACTGCAGAGGGAGAGTTTCGACACAGACGAAGATATTCTTCAAATCATCTGTTTCAATATTCTTCAGATTGGTGAACTCGCCAAGAATTTCGATCCCGATTTCATTCGCAAATATGATGGGGTTCCTTGGAGACAAATCAAAGGGATGAGAGATAAGGTTGCCCATGGATATGGGACGATAGACAAAGATAGAGTCTGGAATACGGCGGCACAGGATATTGGGCCCCTTTCCGCTTATTGCCAAAGGATCCTTAATGAAGACAAATAGAACTTCATTGGATTAAGCCTGTTTACATCTATTCTTGATTCCTTCCGTCCGCCCGCGATAATCTCTAATAAACCAATAAGGCGAAAAATAGGTTTTTATTAGGAAAACCCCACCGCCAAGGAGAAAAACATGAAACTGAAAAGACTGCTCCTCCTCGCCCCGATGGCCGCTTTGCTATGCTCTTGCGGCGACATCGCCAAGCTCATCAGCGTCCCCGATGATTCCGAGGAAGAAACCACTTCCGAAACCGACGACGATTCCTCGATCGCCTTCCCCGATCCCGAAGTCGGCAAAAGCAAACTCTTGGAATTAGGGGAGACCGAAGGCTTTGAAATCGCCTTCACCATGACGGCCGATGGAGAAAGCGAATCCGTCACGTTGGGATTCAAAAACGACACCATTTGGCAGATCGCCGATGGGGAATATAACGGAGCCTACGTCAAGACCGAAGACGGCGGAACCCACTTCTATGGCGTGGAAGAGGGCGCGTTCGTCTATGCGGAGACCTATGACGCCGAAACCGTCCCCTTCCAGGCAATGGCTGAGACGGTCGTCGCGATCTTCTATAGCTGGACGACAATGCCGCTAGAAGTCGCTTCCGTCACCCATCATCAAACCCGTCTTGGCCGCGACTGCGATTATTACGTCGCCGACCTCTCCGCCCCCGGGGGGTCGCTGGAGTTCGCCCTTTATATCGACACCGAGACCGGCATCGCGATGAAGATCGCCGCCACCGCCGAAAGCGAGGAAGGCTCCTCCTCCATTGACTTCGAGGTCCTTTCCTTCCGGACCGGCAACCAGGTCACGCCGCCCGATCTCCCCGCGCCAACGCCCGCTGGCGAAGAATAAAAAAAGAAGACCGCCGAACCCCGGCGGTTATCTTTTAGGCTTGGGTCGGATCCACAGGCACTTGCTTGGCTTCTTCCTCGATCCTTTTGCATTCTTTGGGGAGGAAATATAGGAGGGCCCCCGTATTGGATAGGGTGGCCAACACCCAAGAGATCGGGAAGAGGGCGTATAGCCAGAATAGGGTATGGAACATCTCGATGTTGAACACCGTCTTGATCATGACGATGCGGAAGAGGGTGCAGAAGATCAACGTGGAGAGCATCGGAATGGCAGAATGCCTTAATCCCCGTAACGCCCCCGCGGTCACGAGCATCGTCCCATCGAGGACATAGGTGAAGCCCATGATGAATAAGCGCGTACGCCCCGACTCAATCGCCTCTTCGGTATCGACGAATAACGACAACAATCCGCGATGGGCGAGCCCGATCACGAGGCTGGAGGCCAACCAATAGATCGCCGTCCAAATCAAGCCGAAGCCCAAGACCTTTTTGATGTTCTTGGCCTTCTTCGCCCCGGCGTTTTGGGCGATGAAGCTCATCGTCGCCCCGGTGAAGCCATCCACTCCGGCGTAGAGGTAGCCTTCGATGTTGCCGCTGGCGATCGCCCCGTTCTCCAACTGGACGTTCCCCGGATCGATCGAATAGAGGCTCGATTGGATGAAGACGTTGGGAAGCGAGAAGAAAAACCCCTGCAAACCCGCGGGCAATCCGATTTTGATCACCTCACCGAGCACCTTGCCGTCGATCTTCAATTTATGGAAAAAGAAAGAGACGTAATGCCTTTTGGAGAACTTAAGGGATAAGAAACATAGCAATGCGGACACCCCTTCCGAGATGACCGTGGCCCAACCGACCCCGGCGACGCCCATTTTTAATGCGAAGACGAAAAGATAGTCGGCCCCGATGTTGAATAGCCCGGCGATCGCCAAAACGAAGAAAGGGGTCTGCGAATCCCCTTGGGCGCGAAGCAATTGGGCTTCGTAGTTATATAGCATCAAGAAGGGCAAACCCGCGAAATAGATCTTGAGGTATAAGGCGGCCTTCGCCAGGTAATGTTCTTCCGTCTTCATCAAGCGGAGCAGATCATCCGAGATGAAGAACCCGAGCACCCCGACGGCCACCCCGGAGATCAACGCGAAGATCAAGGAGGTATGGAGGACTTTTTCCGCCTTTTCCCTATCCCCTTCCCCGCGGGCTTGGGCCAAAACGACGTTGGCCCCGAGGGCGATGTTGGCGAAAACGACGATGATCAGATTGATGAGTGCGGAATTCGAGGCGATGGCCCCCATCGATTCGGCGGAGTCGCCGTAATGGACGGTGATGAGGTCAACGGTCGTGTAGAGCAGCTGCATGACCGTGGTCAAGGCGATCGGCAAGGCGAAAAGCCCCATTTTCAAGAACAGGTTGCCCGAGGTCATTTCGATCGGGGCGAAGAGGGAAAAACGTGTCTTCTTTTCTTCCATAGGCCACACATTTTAGTCTTCATGAGCCCGCGTGCAACGAAAACGCGCGGGGCATCCGCGCGTTTTATCGTTTTCATAGACCCATCAGGCTTTTAAGCCGTTGACGAATTCGTCGAGATAGGCGTTGTCATAGAAATGTTCTAGGGCGATTTGGCATTTCTCATCGACCTCGACCCCTAGGTCATCGTGCTTCGATGGATCGAGGGGATCGCCGGTCCTGGCGAGCCCGGAGATGCGGTAGGGCATGCCATCGGGGGTGACGGTGAAGGAGACGATGCAGGCGCCGCCGCCGGATTGCTGCCCGATCACCGTGGCGATGTCATTCGCCTTGGCGACATAGGGGAACATATTCCCACAGGAGAAGGAATAGGGGGAGGTCAGGATGTAGAAGTCGTATTGGCCTTCGAAGGAGTCGTTCGCGTCGAACGCCCCGTCGAGGTTGGTGTCGATGCGGTAGATGAGTTCGGAATTCGCTTTGGTCAAGGGGTCGTATTGGCGGGTGGAATACTCTCTTCCCATCACCCCGAGCATTTGGACTAAGGCGTTGCTATCCCCTCCGCCATTGCAGGTGATGTCGAAGATGACGTTATCGATGCCGCCGTGTTCCTTGATTTCGCCCATCGCCCAAAGAAGGAGGGCGAAGGTGTCTTTGTTCCCGTTGGCGAGGGTGGCGAGGTTACTTTGCTCTACGCGGACCCCGGAGGTGATGAAGGAATCGAAAGGCAGAATCGCCGTATTCCCCGAATAGGTGATGATATTAGCGGATTTGCCGGCTTGGCTCCTGGCGTCCCGGCAGGCCGAGCGGGCGGAGCCGAGATCTAGTTCCCGTTGGCTTTGCTCCCAAAGCGAGTCGAAGCTGCCTTGGCTAAAGCTGCTCCCGGCGTTCCCGGAGTTGGTATGGCCGTCGCCGATCACCACGTTGATGATCTTCTCCACCGCGCGTTCGTAGGTCAAAAGGTCGGTGCTTTCTAGATCCGCGAGGATAGAAGCGCTTAGGCTATTGGCGAACGGGACGAAGCGCTCATCGCGGAAGCCATAGAAATAATCGAGGTTGAAAAGCAGGGCGTTTTTGCACCAAGTCGCGTAATAAGTGGGACGCGTTGCCCCGGAATTGGCCCCGGAATAATACTCCGTGCAGTAGGAGCTGGCGCCGTAACTGTAAAGGCTCACCGCCCCATTGACGAGATCGACGAGGTAGAAGCCGCTGCCATTCCAGGCGACGGAGGAATAATAGACGGGATTGAAAACCAATTGATCGACGACGGAGAAGGGCAAGAAGGGACGTCCTTCGTATACCGGAATCTCTAAACCGTGACCCGACAAATCTAGCGTGACATCGTCAGCAGTGTGCAAAACCGAGGAGGAATCATCGACCCGCTCCGCGGAATATTGCTCGTCGATCAAACCAAGCGGCGCCCCATAACGGTCGGAGAAGAGATTGGCTTTGTCCCAATTATGCAGGATGACCTTCCCCGCGGTGGGATTCACGGTGTAAGCGACGCCGGAGGCGCAGGAATAGACGGTGTTGTTGCCGTCTTTGGTGACGGTGACCCCCGTTTGGACTTGGAGGATGGCGTCCTCGAGGTCCATATAAACGATTAAGGGTTCGTCTTGGTAATAGACATAGGGAAGATCCGCCACCTTTTGGGAGACGAAATCGTCATCCCGCGCGACGGGTTTTTTGTAAGGGGCTTCCGCAGCGAGGAGGATGTGCGCATCCTCGGAAGTGGCGCTGGTGGTTTCTTCAGAAGTGTCGCTGGTGGTTTCTTCAGAAGTGTCGCTGGTGGTTTCTTTGGAAGAGGAAGAACTGGGTTTCGCCGGTTGCGAAATGCAGGAAGATAGCCCGCTTAGCAAGAAGGCGAGGCTTAATAGTTTCAACGGAGTGTTTTTCATGCCGTCATTATCCGCGTTCTTTTAAAAAGAAAAAAGGAAACTCCCATTTGTTTTTGAGTTTCCATCGCCTATAATGGGTTCGCTAAGCCCCAAAGGGGGAGAAAGGCCCATATGGAAATAAAAGATCGTTCCTCTGTCATTTTCGGTAACGTTTTGCCGAAAAGCGCCGTCAAAAAAGCCGCGAAATCCAAGGCGAAATTCATCAAGAAGTTCGGCGACGATTCGCAAACCCAATATCACCTAAAGGCGGTCCCCATCCCCTCGCTTTCCTTCATCGGGGCGAAGAACCTCGTCGTCTCCGATGAGCCTTTGAAGCTCCCGGAGAATGCCTTGATCGTTGGCAACATCCGCATGGGCTTCGGCCATTACCGCATCTCCATCGCCATGGCCTCCTGCGCCAAGGCGCTCGGCTATGAACCCTATTGGCTCGACCTCGCTTCCTTCAAAGACTCGACCGGCTCGAAGATGATCCGTTACCAAAACGACCTCTACTCCAAAGCCTCCCGCATCTCGCAGAAGAGCAAACTCTTCAACGCGTTGGTTTGGGAGCCTTTGAATTCCGAAGGATTCCGTCAGCTGACCTACAATGCGCCCGATCAAAAGAATAGCGAGCTTTTGGTCCCGTTATTCACCGATATCCCCAAGGACACCCCCTACATCGCCACCCACGTTTGGCCTAGCCAAGCCGCGGTCCACGCGGGGATGACCCATGTGGTCAACGCGATCCCCGACAACTGGCCGATGGCCCTCCACCTTTCCGAAGGGGCGATCCACGCGGTGCAGACCCCGTTCGCTTATCTTGGCTATAAGATGCTTAACGGCATGGCCAAGCAACCCTTAAAAGGCATCCCCGAAGAAGACCTATACGAAATCGGGCACTACATCGACCACGAACTGGTCGCGAATATCCCCCACGACTGCGAACTCCGCATCGCCCGCATCCAAAAGGGCGAGCCGATCCGCATCCTCCTCTCCGTCGGCGGCGCCGGGGCGGGCGGAAAGCTCTTCCTCGACATGGTCCGTCATCTCTTACCCTACGTCGAAGAAAAGAAAGTCGCCCTCTTCCTCAATTTCGGCGACCACCTCACGATGTGGGATTACCTCTGCAAGAAATTGCCGGAACTCAAAGAAAAGACCACGACCTATTTCGATCGCTACGCCGAACTCGAGCAATTCGTCTCGACGATGGATGAGGCGAAAGTCGAGGGGATCTACGCGATCTGCAACAAAGAGATCTTCGAGGCCGTCTATTCCACTAACCTCTTGATGCGGAAAGTCGAATTCCTCATCACCAAGCCAAGCGAGCTCGCCTTCTACCCTGTCGTCAAAGTGATGATGCGCCATATCGGCGGGCACGAGGTCTATGGGGCGGTTCACGCGCAGGAATATGGGGACTCCACCTTCGAATGCCCCGACAAGAAATCGATGAACGCGATGCTCGATCGTTTGTTGACCGACAAAGAGCTGCTCATCCATCTCCAGAAGCAGATCGTCAAACTCGGCGAGCAGGGCGTCTATAACGGCGGATACGAGGCGGTCAAATTGGCCGTGAACGGCCGTCATAAATAAATCCGGCCGCGAAATCATATAGTTTTCTAGAAGAACCGCGTCTTCCGGCGCGGTTTTCCTTTTATGCTTACGCGCGTATAATTGCCCCATGGCAAACAAAGACGAATTGACCCTGTTAGAACAATGCCGCCTCCTCCACGGCGAAGGGAATTGGATCATCCATGGCGCCCCGCGCCACGGCATCCCCGATTTCCATGTGCAGGATGGTCCTTTGGGGCTTCGCATCCCCAAGGAGCATTCCATCCATATCTATGACTCCGCGGAGGCGACTTGTTTCCCTTCCCCGGCCTTGATGGCCTGTTCCTGGGATGTCGAACTAGAAAGAAGAGTGGGGGAAGCCATGGGGGAAGAATGCCTTCATAACGATACCGGGGTTCTATTGGCTCCGGGGGTCAACATCAAACGGAACCCCTTATGTGGGCGGAACTTTGAATACTTAAGCGAAGACCCGTTGCTCGCCGGGAAGATGGGCGCCTCTTTCATTTCCGGGGTGCAAAGCCAAGGCGTCGGGACCTGCCTAAAGCATTTCGCCTGCAATAACCAGGAAAGCTACCGCAACATCAATGACTCCACCGTCGACGAAAGGGCCTTGAGGGAAATCTATCTCAAACCTTTTGAAATCGCGGTGAAGGAATCGAACCCGTGGTCGGTGATGTCCTCCTATAACCTCATCAATGGCTTCTATGCCTCCGATAATGAGCATCTCCTTTTGGATATCCTAAAAGGGGAATGGGGGTATGAAGGCGTCGTGATGTCCGATTGGGGTGGCACCGCGGATTATATCGATTCCCATAACCACGGCCTCGACGTCGAGATGCCTTGCTTCGCGAAGAAGCGGAACAAGCAGCTGGCCAAAGCGGTGAAACAAGGGTTCCTTTCCCAAGAAAGAGTGGATGATTCCGCCTCCCGCGTCCTCGCCTTGGCGGAGAAAGTCGGCCAAGCGAAGAAACCCTCGACCCCCTTTGACCGAGAAAAGAGCCACCGCCTCGCCGTCGAAGCGGCCACGAAGTCGATGGTCTTGCTCTCTAATGACGGCGTCTTGCCTTTATCTTCCTATGACGATGTCGCGGTGATCGGGGAATTCGCGAAGACCCCGCGTTACCAAGGCAACGGCTCAAGCCACGTCGCCACCGCGCATCTATCTTCCTTCCTTTCCGTCGTCGGGGATCTGCCCTTCGCCCCCGGATACCGCTTAGATGGCGAAGAGGATCTAGAAAAGAAGGAAAAAGCCATTAACCTCGCCAAAGAAAAGAAGACGGTTTTGCTTTTCCTCGGCCTCCCCGCGATCAAGGAAAGCGAATCCTATGACCGTGAGGATATGCTTTTGCCGAAGAACCAATTGGATTTGTTTGATTCGCTTGTTGAGGCAAACCCGAACATCATCGTCGTCCTCTCCTGCGGCGCTCCGGTGGAATTGCCCTTCAAGGATAAGGCCAAAGCCATCTTGCTGACCTATCTATCCGGAGAAGGGGTAGGGGAAGCCGTCGATGCCCTTTTGTTAGGCAAAGTATCTCCTTCGGGGAAACTCGCGGAGAGCTGGCCCCTCCGTTATGAAGACGTCCCTTCTGCCTCCTTCTATCCGGGTTTCGAGGGCCAAAGCCTTTATTTGGAATCCCTCTATGTCGGATACCGTTATTACCTGACCGCGGCAAAGGAAGTCGCCTATCCCTTTGGCCACGGCCTAAGCTACGCCTCCTTCTCCTATCGCCTTGTCTTGGATAAGAAATCCATTAAGGAAAACGAAACCGCTTATGCGACCATTGAAGTCGAAAATCATAGCGATTTCCCATCCGAATGCGTCGTGGAGCTTTATGCCTCCTCGCCTAAAGGCAACGTCTATAAGCCGGCCCGTCAGTTGATCGGCTTTGCGAAAATCGCCTTATCCGGGAAAGAGAAAAAGGAAACGAAGATCGAAATCCCCTATTCTGCCTTTGCCCATTATGACGTCGCCTCTTCTTCCTTCCTCGTCGAAGGCGGGATTTATCAAATCGAAGTCGGCGAAAGCGCCGATTCGATCCTCGCCTCCTCGCCTTTGGAAGTCGTTTCCAAGCACAAGTTCGAGTCCAAGAAAGACGCCTGCCCGGATTATTACGCCCTTCCCAAGAAAGGTTTTGGGGATAGCAGGGATTCTTTCCTCGCCGCGCTTGGACGCGATGTCCCCGCGGACAAAGATAGGAAAAAGCGTCCTTACGACCTCCATTCGACGATGGAGGATCTCCAAGGGACGTGGATCGGGAATACCGCGAAGAAATTCTTCTTCCAAAAGATGGAGAAGGATCACTTGGGCAAAGAGGAGAAGAAGATGATGCAAGAAGCCTTCTACGCCACCCCGATGCGTTCGTTGTCTACCGGCGGCGTCTCCGACAAGTTAGGGCAGGTGGTGGTCGACATGGCCAACCGTCGCCCATTCTCCGCGCTTTGGCATCTTGTTTTCACCAAGCGCAGAAAGAGGAATTCCTGATATGTGCATCCTAGACCCGATTTTCGCTTCCGCCTTCCGCAAAACCCTCGGGGGCCGCGGGGACGGCGATCCCTGGCTCAAGTATTTCTATGGCGAGGATTTCGGCGTGAAGACCGCGCCCTTTTCCTTCCGTTCTGGGAAATGGACCCTCCGCGGGCATAAGTATTTCGTCAATGATGGGCCCTATAAAGGTTTGCTCGTTTTCTATCATGGCCTCGGCGCGGGGCATACCTCCTATAGCCAGGAATGCGCATATTTCGCCAAAGCGGGTTACCTCGTTTTGGCCTATGACTACACCGGTTGCATGCTAAGCGAAGGCGTGGGGATCGATAACCTCGGGCAGGCCGCGATCGACCAACGTTATTTCTACCAATGGCTGGACCAGCAAAAAGACCTCGCCGATATGCCGCGGTATTCCGTCGGCCATAGCTGGGGAGGCTACGCGTCAATGATGTCCCTTCAACCCGCCTATCGCGTGAAGAAGGCGGTTTCGATCTCCGGATTCTTCGGGGTCGCTTCGATGGTCGGGACGGTGGACCTCAAGCTCAAAAAGCTCGCCCCGATGATCCGCAGCTTTGAAAGAAGGCGGTTAGGAAAAGAAGCGGCGATTGAAGGCCTGGAACTCCTAAAACAAGTGCACGCCCCCTTCCTTTATGTCCAAGGGGAGCATGACCAAGTGGTGAAATTCGAAGAGCATTTCAAGGTCTTAGAGGCCAGAAAAGACGAATTCCCCAACGTCTCCCTATACCTCGTCAAGAACCGCGGCCACCAACCCTATTGGACCGAAAGGGCCCAGCAATACATGCAGTATATTTTCGATGGGACCGTCTCCGCGGAAGAACGGAACCAAAGGAAGGCCGACATCGATTACGACAAGCTCAACGAAGACGATCCAATAGTCATGAAAGCCATTGTCGACTTTTTAGGGGCCTAGGCGTATATTTAACCCCGTGCCCGAGTGGCGGAATGGTAGACGCGCTCGTTTCAGGGGCGAGTGGGTAACTCCATGGGGGTTCGAGTCCCCCCTCGGGCACCAAATGAATATTAGCGACACTTTCTTCCAAAAAGAGGTGTCGTTTTCATTTTTATAGATGCGGTCTATTTCCTCTGGCGGGATTTGCTCCGGAGTCATCTTGCCCCCACCCGCTTGTTTTGAGCGCGGTATTGTCTATAATATAGGTGGGCACGGAAGATAACACTTCCGGGGTCCATCGAAGTGCGGGAGTATTCCCGCTTTCTTTGTTTAATGAGGAGGCCAAAGCATGCGAAAAATACACGTTTACGCGGATGAGCTCGGCGACGCTGGGCCTTATAGCGAGCATAGCCCCATCTATTCGCTTAGCCTCCTATTTCTCGATGAGGCCTCCGATCGGAGCAAAAACCTCCGGATACTGAAAAGCGCCATCCGGAAATACGGGGGCGACCACTTCATTCACTGTGGAAACCTCATCCGCGGGGAGGAACCCTACGAGGGCGTTCTGCGGGAGGATAGGCAAGCTTTGTTCTATGCGTTGGTCTCCTACGCCGGCGGAATCGATTTTTCCTTCAAAGTCGCAAGGATAGAGAAAACCGAATCCACTTCGCCTTTCTCGCTGGAAGGAGAGCTCTTAGAAAGGACGGTTAAAATCCTTAGGGACAATGCCGCGTTGCTTTCCAAATATGATGAGGTGATCGTCCATTACGATGCCGGGCAAAAGACCTGCACCAAGGCATTGAGCGGCGCTTTCTTAAGCACGCTTAGCAAGGTCACCTTCGCGAAGACAAACCAATGGGAAGACCTTTTCATGCAGGTGGCGGATCTTCTTTGCGTCCTGGACAATTTGGACTATAAGCTGGTTCACGGAGGTTTCACGCACAGCGAAGAAAAGTTCCTCGGGAAGAGAAGGAAAATCAAAAAGGAACTGCTCGGCAGGTTCAAGGCGAAAGAGCTTTAACGATAGGTTCGGCAAAAAACGGCGGCCTTGAGCAAATACCGCGCACCGCATCCAAATTTCCAGAAGTATCAAATGTCGCTAATAATGCATCAAAAACATCAAAGCTTGCCATTTTTGTTTAAGGCGGCATTTGCGCGCTTTTTTATAAATTGCAACTTGAAGTTTGCATAACAACAACCTGAGATTGGTGGAGCATAAACTATCCCTTTGGCTAAGATTGCGTTGCCATATGGAGGAAAAAAGCATGACAACAGTTTTTATTGCAGCAGGCGGAACCGGCGGACATATTTATCCNNNAGAATTAGCGGACATCATGAACGTGTCCCGCCAATCCATTTCAAAGTGGGAAAGCGACGCGGCTTTTCCAGAAACTGAAAAGCTGCTGGCGTTATCAAAGCTATACCACTGCACCGTCGATTATCTTCTTAATGCAGATAATAACGACGCTCCTGATAATGCAAATTTGCCCAGTGAACAAACAGGTTCAGGAGAAACGACCAAAAAAAGATCGCCATTCATCATTACCTGCATCAGCGTCCATGTTTTGGTATTGATTTTATTCTTCCTGCCGTGGTTTAGGGTGGCAATCGGCGGCGATGATTACTATTACAGCTATGACGTTTACGCTAATGTTAATTATTTTGAATTGGTTTTCTTTAAATTTAGGATCAATGGCCAAGACATGGCAAATGTCTTTGCTCTGATAGCCTTTTTGGCCATTGTAGCCGTATTAGTTTTATTAATCGCCCTTATTTTGACTAGCAACAAAGCAATTGACGTTACGATAAGAATCTTGAACATCTTTATACCATCTGCCATTTTAGGATCGATGCTGTGTAACCCCACCGAATGGACAATCACTGGTTTGGTTGTTGGAATTCTTTATGTTGCTTTGATTGTTTGCCAATTTGCCGTTAGGCCTTTGAGGCGGATTTAATCCATCAAATTGGCATTCTCGGATCCGGTATTGCGCGCCCCCTTTCTACCATAAATCCCTAATCGGTATTGGAACTTAATGGGAAATGGGTAAAATAACTCCCGCTGACAAATGCGCTCGTAGCTCAGCTGGATAGAGTACAGCCCTCCGAAGGCTGGGGTCAGGCGTTCGAATCGCCTCGGGCGCGCCAAATGGAAGCAACCCCTCCTAGACTTATATGCCTAGAAGGGGTTTTCTTTTTTGACGGATTTAGTTTTCATCTCCCGCTTTGCGGAAATAATATGCATTCCTCTTGGCGGAGAAGGCGAGCTCGATATCCGGGCGCCTTTCGATCAAATAGCAGCGAAAGTCGCTTAGTGAGCGGTAGAAGGTGGAACGGGAGATATTCAGGTCGTCGCGTAACGAGGTTTCGTCGAAGAAACCAACGCTGTGCAAACGGAAAGCCATCTCCAAAACGACGGCGGCGCGATTGCTTTTCATGGTGGGGACCTCTTTTCTTTAGTCCCGCTAGCGGTGAATGGGGCGACCATTCCGTTGCAACACCAACAAGGTAGTATCAAGGGTTCAAACCCGCAAACAAGGAAACTGGGTTCTTGCGGAAATCGAATTGTATATGCCGATAAACGCGCATAAACTAAAACCGCGTAAATGGATAGCAAGATCTCATTGGCCCGCTATATTCGCCTTAGGAGAGAAGCGTTGGGGAAATCCCAACAAACCCTCGCCGATGAGCTTTACTATACCCAGCAGGCCATCTCGCGGCTCGAATCGATCGCTGAGACCTTTCCTTACGCAAACCTTGACGCCATATGCCGCGCGCTAGATTGCTCCCCGGATGATTTGTATACCCGCAACCTCAATGACCCCCGTTATTCCGCTTTGGCGATAGGAGAAGGGGAACTCGGCGAAACCTTAAAGAGGATGAGGGAAAAAGAAAACCTTTCCCAAAAGGAATTCGCCGAGCGGCTTGGCGTCACAGAGCGTTCCTTAAGGAATTATGAAAGCGGGGCCACCTTGCCTTCTTGGAAGGTCGTGGAGGCGCTATGCGATGCGTTTGGCTTATTGCCTTCCGGTCTCGTGAATGAAGAAAAACCCGCCCCCATTCCGCCCGCTCCAACAAAGAAGAAACCGATCCTTTGGGGCGCGGTGGCCTTATCCATTTTGCTAGCGGCCTCCACGGCGACGGTCCCCATCTTGCTGATGATGAGAAACGGCACCCGTAACTATGCCGGAAACGGAGCCACCGTCAGTGACAGCGTCGATGAAAGCGAAACCGCCCCCGCCATGACGATCATTAGTTATTCCGTGGAGGAAGGCGAACCCGCGTTAATGGCGGCCCAATGCGAAAGGACTGCCTTCACCGCCCTCGGGCAAACCTCGGAAATCCGCATTTATGACCCCACGTCCCGCATGGATTTATCTTCGGAATACATTAGCTTGAATGTGATTAACATGTCTGGGGATGGCGCGGATTTCTCCTATTCCGTCGTCGAAGGCGAGGAACAGGGGACTTTCATATTCACCTTGAATTCTGCCGCCCCCGGGACGATGTGGTGTTTCGGGGCGTCCGTATCATCTAAAGGCGCGTTCGATCCCTTTGGCTATGGGAGATATAATCCCGGCGAAGCCGTAGCCGTTCCTTCTGGGCCCGACAAATTGTATTTCGTCAAAGAAGCGAAGCTATTATGCAATGGGTCTTCGGAGGTCCATGCGGAAGACGGCGGCGCTGCCTTCGACGTCACCAATGAGGTCACCTTCGCAAATGGCGTAAAAGGCGTATTAGGCCAAACCTTTGAAAGCAACATGTGGGGTTCCAGTTATCTCCCTTTGCAGAATAGGCCTCTTGGCAATGCGACTTATGAATCGGTGCTGGAATGGGCGGCGGACCCCGAAAACGGGCATACCCTGTGGCGCGCCCATAGCAGGGGGTATGCAAGAAGCGCGATCGTCACCCAATCGATGTTGGCCCACTATAACGACAAGGAATATGAATACTTTTTCGCACCCCTGACCGTCTTCATCGACCCTCCCGCGGGCGAATAGGCTTGAACGAAAACCATTCGCGGTTTTAAATGAAAGGGACATGTCTTCCTATTTCGTCACCAACTTCCCGATTTTCTGCATTTGCATCGCGATGGGGATCGTTTCCTTTTCCCATTTCAAGACCAATAAGAAGAATTCCATATACGTTTTCGCCATCCTTTCGCTTTGCCTGATCCTCTCCGTCACGGTTTATCTCGATATCTATGCGGATCAGCACGCGAATATCCTTTTGGGCACTTGGATGACCTATTTGGGATACGTCATCCGCCCCGTCTGCATCTACTTCTTTATTCGCATGGCGGACCGCGACCGGCTGCTCCCCACCTGGATTTTCTACGCGACCATGGGGCTCAATGCTTTGCTGTATGCCCCGGCCCTTTTCGTCGGGATGGAATTCGCCAAGGTCGCCTACCAATACATCGTCTCCGGCGACACCCCGGCGGAGCTATTGATGGTGCGCGGCCCCTTGAATTACTCCTCCCACATCCTCTCCGCGTTATATCTCGCCTATACGATTTTCATCTCCTTCAGGCTCATCTCGATGAAACATCGCGACGATGCGTTGGTCGTGTTGATCTGCGCGGCCTTCGTCGTGACCGCGGTCGTCTTGGAAGCCACCCAATTGGCGGTCAATCTGCTCAATTTCATCATCGCCATCTCCTGCGTGTTCTATTTCTTCTTCGTCAACCGCGACGTCGATCGCCGGGACGCTTTGACCCAGCTATATAACCGCAAGACGTATTACGAAGACGTCGCGAGGAACATGGCGAGAGTCGCCGGGGTCATCCTCTTCGACATGAACGGGTTGAAACAGCTTAATGACAATCAAGGGCACGAAGAAGGGGATAAGGCCATCCGCGCGATTTCCCAAGCGGTCCTTTGCAGCCTCCTAAAGGACATGTCCGCCTACCGCATGGGCGGGGATGAGTTCTTGATCCTCTCCCTCCATTCGGGGGAGAAAGAGCTGCTCCATGTCGCCCAGGACATCCAAAAGAAGGTGGATGAGGCGGGTTATTCGGTCTCCTTCGGCATCGCCTACCATCAGGAGAAGGAAGATGTCGATACCCTCGTCAAACGCGCGGAGATCGAGATGTATAAAGATAAGTCCGAATATTATCGGACCCACCACATTGAACGAAGAAGGCGTTAATAAAGAAGAAGCCCCGCGATCAATTCTCGCGGGGCTTTTCTTCTTTCATTTTCTTCCATAAGGCGGGGAGGGAAAGCAAGGGGCTCACTAACCAAGCCAGCGCATCGGCGGCCATCACCGCGGCAAAGGCCCATAAGCCGCTTTCGGAATTGATCGCCTGCCCATGGGTGAACAATAACGGCAAAAGCATCGCGAAGCCCACGCGGGCGGCGAGCTCCCCGATCCCGGAGATAAAGGGCCATAAGGGCTTTTCGAAACCTTGCAACGCATTCCTGACGACGAATAGGAGCAAGAGGAAGGCGAGCCCCGGCAAGTTGATATAGAGATAGATGTTGCCTAAAAGAATGCTCCGCTCACTGATCTTATCCGAGGAGAGAAAGAGATATTGATACGCGCCCCCAATGGTCAAAAGGAAGCCGATGAGATTGCTGGCCCCGAAGATGATCGCCCCGACCAGCATCGCTTTCTTTAACCCATCGCGGATGCGAGTATGGTCCTTTGCCCCCCGGTTTTGACTCACGAAGGCCAATACCGCCGTCCCCAAGGCCGTGAGCGGGCAGATGAAGATGTTGATGACCCGACACGCCGCACCATAACCGATCTCCGCGGCGAGATTGGGCAGGAAGTCGCCGCTAGGGGTGATGTCGAAGGCGACGATCGAGGACTGCATGACGATCATCCCGATCGCCAAAATGGAGAACTGCAAACCTAGGGGCAAACCGTTTTTGATATGCCGCCAATAGAAGGAGAAGGGGGTTTTGGTATCCATCTTATGGATGCACAGCTCGGGGTAGCGCACCCCCGCGTATATCATCGCCCCGATCGCGGCGAGGGATTGGGAGAAGACCGTCGCGGCGGCGCTGCCGGCGACGCCCCATTTGAATACCAAAACGAATAAGGCGTCCAATCCGATGTTGACGATCGTGGCGCCCACCAGGATCAAAAACGGGACGAAACTATCGCCTTTCGCGCGCAAAACAGCGACGATCATGTTGTAGAAGACCGTGGCGACGCTCCCGGCGAAAAGGATGGTCAGATAGGTTTTCGAGGCGATGAAGATCGCGTTCTTCTCTGAATCGGAGGCCGAGGGGGCGATGCGGAGCAAAGACAATGCCCACGGGATCAAGGGGATGCAGGCGGCCATGATCAGCGACACGAAGACGGAGAGGACGATTTGAGCGAAATAGGATTTCTTCGCCCCTTCCACGTCTTGGGCGCCTACGCGCTCGCCAAAGATGACGGAGAACCCGGCAGCGCAGCCCATCCCGAATTCCAAAACGAGGAAAGACAAAGGGCCGGCGTTATTGACCCCGGCGACCTCCGGCCCGCTTAAGGCCCTGCCGACGATAGCGGCGTCCGTCAGCGTATAGAATTGCTGAAAGAGCATCGATAATGCGGTGGGAATAAGGAAAAGCAACAAACTTTTGACGATGGGCCCCCTCGTCATGTCGATGGGGGAGAAGATGCCTTTGATTTTCGCCCAGACGCTCATCGGGCCATATTGTAGACGGAGAAAAACCTAATGTAATTATTCGACGGTGACCGATTTGGCCAAGTTGCGCGGCTTATCGATCGGAAGATCCTTTTCCAACGCGACGTAATAGGAAAGATATTGGAAGCACAAAACGGAAAGCAGGGGGGACAGGTATTCGGGAATGTCCGGATAGGAGAAGGCGTCGCCTTTCTTCTGCAACGCTTTTCGCGAGAAGAGGATGATGTTCGCCCCGCGGGCTTTGAGCTCCTCGAGGTTGTTCCGCATCTGCGAGGATAGACGTTCTTCGGAGATCGAGCAGAAGACGCAGGTGCCGGGTTGGATAAGCGCGATCGGGCCGTGCTTTAGCTCGCCGCCAGGATAGGCTTCGCTATGGACATAGGCGATTTCCTTTAATTTCAAGGTGCCTTCTTTGCAGGCGAGGAAATCGAAGCCGCGCCCGACGAAGAAAGCGTCGGAGATCCCTTTGACCTTCTTGGCGATCTCATGGATGTCTTCTTTTTGCTTGATGACGGTTTTTTGGGCGGCGATCGCGGAACGGATGTCCTTGATGACGTCGGTATCGCCTTCGACCGCGGCTTTTAATAACGCGAGGAAGACGACTTGGTCGGCGTAGGACTTGGTCGAGGCGACCGCGACTTCTAGCCCGGCGTAAAGCAAGCAGGCGTAAGTGCTCTTCCTTTCGATCGTGCTTCCTTTGGAATTGGTGATGGCGATCGAGGTGCCGCCGCGCTCATTGATGATTTTGAGGCAGTGGATCAAATCCGCGGTCTCCCCGGATTGGGAGAGGAGGATATAGACGGGGTTACGCGCCTTGATGAAAGGATCATAGGCCCATTCGCTGGCGATCACGGCGTCGCTGTTCTTGCCGAGTTCGCGCATATAACGGACGCCGACTTCGCTCGCATAGGAAGAAGTTCCGCAGGCGAGGAATAGGACATAATCCGCCTTCTTAAGCGCATTGATCATCCCTTGGTCAAAGAGGAAGGAGGTACCGTCGAAATAGTTTTCCACGAGGCGCCGGATGCAGGCGGGGGTCTCCTCGATTTCCTTGAGCATGTAGTGGGGGTAGTCGCCTAGATCATGGGTGAGGAGGGCGGCGTTACGTTCCGTATAATGCGGTTCTTGGGGTTTTCCGTCGCGGTAGACCTCAAAGTCGGAAGCGGTCAAACGGCCATATTCGCCATCTTCCACGTCGATGAACTTATTGCAGTAGGGGATCATCGGTACGGCGTCGGAGGCCAGATAATTCGCTTCCCCGTCCAAACCGATGAGCAAGGGGGAGGCGTTCTTCATGAAATAAAGATGCTCCGGATCCAAAGCGAAGATGATCGCGCAGGCATAGGAGCCTTGGAGCTCCGCCTGGGTCTCTTCGATGGCCCTTAGGACATCTTTTTCCTTTTTATAATGGGATTCCAATAGGTTGGCGATGACTTCGGTGTCGGTCTTGGAATAGAAGATATAGCCTTCTTGGCGGAGGGCGCTTTTGAGTTCGCGGAAGTTCTCGATGACCCCGTTATGGACGATATAGAAAATCCCTTCGTTGGATTTTTGGGGATGGGCGTTGATCTCCGAGGGCTCCCCGTGGGTGGCCCAACGCGTGTGGGCGATACCCACGCTCGCTCCCGTGAATTTAGGCGTGATGGCTTCGAGGTCGCTGACCTTGCCCATCGCGCGATGGAGTTCGACCTTGCCCCCTTTCATGAAGGCCAAACCCGCGGAGTCATATCCGCGATAGTCTAGTTTCTTCAAACCTTCGATCAGGTAATTATGGAAATCGATGTTGCCGATTCCCCCGACGATTCCGCACATAGGCGTTCCTTTCCACCCTGACGCGCTAGCAAATAAGCGCGTGGGCGCACTCCTTCCGCAAAAAAGGAGTCTTTCCGATGAAAATGTAGAAATTCTTCTAAAAGAATTGCCAAGATACTAGGCTTTCCCTTTCGTTTTGTCAAATTGACGCCTCAGGAAACGGACAAGCTTTTCGCCATCATGCGCAACATGCAGAAGGACGGCAAGTCCCTCATCATCATCACCCACAAGCTCCACGAGGTGCTGGAGGTTTCCGACCGGGTGGCCATCCTGCGCAAGGGCAGGCACGTGGCCGACCTG
>ONGB01000004.1:15302-68782 GCA_900317295.1 uncultured Erysipelotrichaceae bacterium | reverse complement strand
GGTCGAAAGGAGCCACAGGCTCGACCAGGAGAGGTTCTACAGGACCCTATCGTTCCACTCCCTGCCGGACCTCAGGGAACAGGGGGCGAGGCGGATGAGGCGCTACAATTCGACGCCCAGGATGATGGTTGGGCTGATGTCCCCGAACCAAGCCGAGTTGCCAAATTGCGGGAGCTGGCGGATACTACGGGCGAGATCGAGTGCCGCAAGCTCATCAAATGTCTCGCATCATCTGACAGCTAACATCTATTAATCGCTACTGCAAGTATTTATATGATTGATTGATTGATTTGCTTTGCGAATAGCTATCATTTATTAAATAGGAGAGGGGTTTATGACTTCGATGATCACTTTCAAAAATCTTGGTTGTCTCAAAAACGGTTCTTTGGAATTCGAACTTAATGCTTTAAATATCAAATACGGGCTAAACGGAATTGGAAAGACCACGATTGTTGAGGGAATCGTCGCAAAACTCGCCGGGACTCTTGATCAAAACGACACGTTAATCCCTTTCTCGGATCCCGATGCTAAACCTCAAATTACCCTACCTGGCAATATCAAAACGTGCGAAGTCTACAACGCCGATTTCGTCGATAGAATTAAAGTGGAAACCCCATTTAGCGATAGCGCCTTCGAAGTCTTGGTGGAAAGCCCTGAGATAGAAGAAGCCAACGGGGCCATTAACAATTTCTATCACACGCTCAAGGATTTAGTCTTCAGCGAGGCCATTCAATCCTATTGCAAGCAGGTTAACGAAATCGTGGGTAGCATTGGGAAACAGGGTTTTAGTGGGACAAAAGCCAATACGAGGGGGTTCAAAAATGGTGTCGCCAAAGTGGATTTGAGCCAATATCCTGCGTTGAGTGGTTTTCAGAATCTCTTCGAGCATTCGAAATTCTTTGATTGGTTTAAATGGCGCGAGTCGGGCGGGGCTTATATTCTAGATGATCATTGCCCTTATTGTTCGCAAAAGTTGCCTACCAATCAGCAATGTATGGAAACCGCTTTTCAAGAAATAGGCACTTCAAAAGATATGCAGGACAAGTCTTCTGCCAGGCGATACCTTCAAAACTCTTTAACGGTTTTGCCTTTGGACGCCAAAAGTTCCATTGATCAGCTTGCTGTTCAAACCAGTTCGCCAAAAAGCGGAGAGAATGCTTTTGACCAGTTCAAATCGCTTTCCGAAAAGGCAATGGATGAGGTGCGCAAGATTGAGAAATTGAGGACAATAGTTGACGGCAAGCCGACATTTAATAATCCCCAAGGAATTATTCAAAGCCTGAATGAACTTAAGTTGGAGATTTCCGCCATTAATGAATCCAACGCAGACCTTTTCAAAGCGTTTGTGGCCATCAATGACCAGATTGATTCCATCATCTCCAAAGCGAACGAAGTTCAAGCGGCCAACCAACGTTTCAATAAGAAAATCGCCGAAGCGATCAATAAGAACGAAACGGCCTTCAATGATTTTCTAAGATTTGCCGGCATGCCATATACTTTTACCATCAGTCGTGATGGCTCACTCTATTCTGTAATGCTCGCTCCTGTAGGAATTTCCGATTCCATTGAAGCCCCCAAGGACTATCTGTCTTATGGTGAGATGAATGCATTAGCGCTTGTCATGTTTGCCGCTCAATGTGTTGCCAACAAACCAGATTTGATTATTTTGGACGACCCTATTTCTTCTTACGACTCCGGGAAAAGATATCTTTTGCTGAATTTCCTCTTTGGCGGGTCAAATACTTTTTTCAACCTCAAAGGGAAGACTTGTCTCCTGTTTACGCATGATTTCACCCCAGTTATCGACGTAAAAAAACTGAATTTGCCTGGATTTCAGAAAAGAAAGGTTTGGTATGTTTCTTCGGTAAATCACCAATGGCAAGAAAGGTGTATTGAAAAGAAAGATATCTCTTTAACGAGCCAATTTGAACTTGCTAAAGCTAACGATTCGAACGCTCCGTTGCCATGTCGTCTTCTTCACATGAGGCGCCATGCGGAGCTCTCTTCTTGGGGCGGCCCTAATGTATACGATTACCTATCTTCCTTAATCCATTTCCGCCCCTCCCCCGCCCACGAAGATGATAGTGGCCATGAAATTCCGTTCACTGATGAAGATTTGAAAAACGCTGAGAGCCAGCTTAAGAACCATTTCACCTCGTTGCCCGATAATTACGATGCGCTTTTGGCCTCCTTCAATTCGATAAAGCTCTTGCTTGAGGCATATGATCGTTGTTCAAACCGTTTTGATAAATTGGCGGTCTTTAGGATGATCGCAATCTTCTTGGAAAAACAAGGGAAAAAAGATGACGTTTTCCACGGAAAGGCGGTTTTCAAAGCCGTTGTAGACGATACTGCCCACATTGAACATCAGTATGTTTTCACCATTGATGAAGTTTCGCAGGATACAGTTCCCGAATACGTGATCCATCTAATCGATTCTGCCGTATCTAAACTCCGTGAGAGCTTTGAAAAAAGCGCCACTTCTTAATTTGCGGAAATGACAATCGATCCTGGCCGCCGAGATTTGAAATCACGCGTCTTTTGAAGGACGCCCATAGACGAGTTAGTCAAAAGTAGAGGGGCCGGAACTTCAAAAATCAAAGAACCCAGGAGACTTCGAGAATATGAAGTCTCTGCTTAAGAAACTGGAGCTCTTCGGCGGCCCGGTTAGGCAGCACTAATAATTGTTTTTTCGCAACCGCGTCCGGGTATGTTGGTGCCGCTCCTGTTTTGCCATGTTTCACGCCCCTTCTAGGCATCATATTTGTGTGTAAAGTTTTGTGGCTTTGTTCGGAAAAGATTATAAAAGCAAATCTTGGAAGAAATTGAACCTCCTATGCATTTGAATATCGTTCCAATGAGTGAGTTTTCAATTGAAAGATCCCAGACGCACGGACACTGGATTTCCCTCAGGCTCTTGCTATGTTCCCAAGCGCCAAAAAATAATCGGCGTGCTAAGATAACGGAAGTCCAAAGGGATGGCACAAATGAACTATCAGCAATTTGATCGAGCGATGGCTCTGAAAGGACCAGAAATCCGACGTTTCTTTCTTTTGCTTGTCGGCCTCAATTGTTTTTTGAAAGGGGAAAAAGTGAGCAGGTTGTCGAGGGAGTCGTTTTTTGAAGAATTCCGGCCCGAAGACCAAAATGATAAAGCGATTAAACAATCCTATAGCTTGAGGCTAAAGATTTTCGATGGAGAGTTAACTTCGTATGTGTTGTTCAGAAATAAAGATAAACGCTTCTGTCGGTTTTTAACCCCAACTGATTTAGAATTTCTACCTTTAGTCAAATATCCTGATTCTTTGAACCCCGATATAGTCGATCTACTTATCGACGCCTCCCGAGACAACTTTCTTTACGACTTTGAATACGGGAAGATCGAAGCCCTCTTGGAATTAAGAAGGCTGAAGAACTACGACTATAGATTTGTCGTAGGCTCAGGGATTAACTCCGGATACGGCTTTCCTCTTTGGAAAGATTTAGAAAAAGAATTCAAGGGAGCCACCGATTGTATCCTCGGGAAAAAGGGAGCGTGCGAAGAAATCAGCCAAAATACATTCAATAGCAACTACGGTTTTTTCCAAATCACCAAGGACATTTCCGTCACAGAATACCAAAAGATAATTGAAGATGTCATCAATTCTGCGATAGAACCATCCCCCTCGGACGACACTACATTAACCGCTGTTGCTGCTGTCTTGTATGCGCAATCCCTTCGACGGGCGAAAAACGGGCAAAAGGTTTTGACTTTCAATTACGACGATTGGCTTGAGCGTGCTTTGAAGAAATGCTATCAAGCGGATGTCGTGACTTTTTTCAAGACAATGCCGATTCAGCCACCAAATCACTACTCATCCTTCCAAGTTATTCATTCGCACGGGTTTATTCCTAAGTTTCCTAATCCCGTTTTCGCATATCATTACCGCTCCTTGGTCTTGACCACGGACGAATACTTCGCAAACTACAAGTCTCCGTCTTCGTATGGCTACAAACAGCTTTATGATCACTTGAATGACACATGTTGTTTCGTGGGCAACAGTTTAACTGATTACGAGGAACAAAAAGTCATCAGCAACCATTTCGAAGATCATCCTTCGCAGTTTCACTATTTCTATGGCTCTACAGAAGGTCTATCGGATGAAGTTATCCTGTATAAAACTCTCTTTCTATTACGAATGGGGGTTATTCCCCTGTGGTATCCTTCGCACGCCGCATACAAAGCTGAGTTCCGGAAGTATGCAAAATCGCTTATGAAATAAAACTATAGCTATGGTGCGGGCATCGCCATCACACCGTGGTTATTTCTGTCACTTACATTCTCTCGACCTTAGGCCGGGTTCCGCGCATAACGAAGAGGAACTCACCCTCGCCCGGGAATCCTATACGCCTTCGGCCTATGATGCCAGGCCCGGCCTAGGGGGATACGCCCAGCTCAAGATGAGCCGGGAACACGATCTCGGAGAAAAAGCCGGGCTGGACCATGAATACGTGAAGAGGATGAACCTTTGGTTCGATGCCAAGATTTTCTTCGGGACCATATCCCCCTATTCGGTTCCGGCAAGGGGAAATGACCATAAAATTTCCCTATCCATGAACAAGTATTGTTTTGACTGTCCTAAGGGGCTCACGTCGATAAGGTTTTAACGATATAATCAATTCGCTAAAGAAGGATTTGCTAATGGAACCTGACGGAACATTTGGTGGCGATTGGACTATAAAAAAGCTTGATATCATCTTTAGCTATCTGGATGCATATGCCACAGCACTCAAAAAATTTTCTTTTGAAAGAATCTATGTGGACGGTTTTGCTGGAGAGGGCGTCGTCCGGTTACGAAACGGCAATATTATCGAAGGCTCAGCTCAAATGGCTCTTAACGTAACCCATCCATTTGATCGGTACATTTTTATAGAAAAGAATAAAGAAAAAGCAAGCAGATTGAGTCAAATGGCTTCTGCCCATCCAGACAAGAAGATTTACATCATAAATGAAGATGCTAATAAGGCACTTTCCACATTCATCCGTTCAACTAAGTGGGAGAAATCTCGTGCCGTTTTCTTTTTGGACCCTTTTGCTACAGAAACAGAGTGGAAAACATTGCAATTAATCGCCGAAACGAGACATAGCGATGTGTGGTTTCTGTTTCCGTTTTCTGCGGTCAATCGCATGCTTACCAAAGATATTGAGCAGACGAAACTCTGGGAACAAAGAATTGATAAGTGCTTTGGCTGCACCAATTGGAAAGAATCGTTGTATAAGAAGAAGAAGGCGGTTCAGCTTTCCTTGTTGCCCGGGTCTTACGAAAGCGAATATGCAAAGGTTAATTCGGAGGCTTTGATAGAATATACTAAGAACAGACTTTCTGCCCTTTTCCCATTTGTCGCGCCAAATCCAAAAATCCTAAAAAATGAGAAGGGAAGCATTTTATTTGTTTTATTCTTTATGACGGCGAACCCCGAGAAAAAAGCGATTGACCTTGCGAACAGAATTGCCGGGCATATACTCCGTTCGAAACAATAGATTCCTTCTGCTTGTGAGGATGCAATCCATGGACACCATAATCAGGAAAACACTTCTCTACAAAACCGCTGTCGAATATGGAGATTACACTGCGAACCATGTGTTGGGGTGTGCCCATGGGTGTAATTTCCCGTGCTATGCCTTCAATATGGCCAAGAGGTTTGGAAACGTGAAAACGTATTCCGAATGGATTAAACCGCGCCTTGTGGCTAACGCCTTGGATCTCTTGGACAAAGAACTGCCAAAACTGGCAGGAAAAATAGAATCCATACACCTTTGTTTTACTACCGATCCGTTTATGGATGAATACCCGGAAGTTCAAGATATGTCGATAAAAATGATACATAGGATTAATCACTACCATATTCCTGTTGTCGTTTTAACCAAAGGGACTTTGCCTTACGAATTATCTCAGACATTTAAAGGAAACCAATTCGGCATTACTTTGGTGTCGCTTTCCGAACAGTTTAGGAAAGTTTATGAGCCGTTTTCCTCTACTTACAATCAAAGAATCGAAGCTCTAGAAAAACTGCACAACACCGGATGCCAAACGTGGGTGAGCATCGAGCCGTTCCCGACGCCAAACATTGGCGATACTCCCATCGAAGACATACTCCATCGCGTTGCTTTTGTGGATAAAATTGTTTTCGGAAGGCTGCATTACAACAAAAAAGTTGGAGAGTATAAAGGATATCAAAATTTTTATAACGAAACGGCAAGAAAGGTGATCGAGTTTTGCCAAGCTAGCCACAAAAAATGTCACATTAAACACGGGACATATATACAAGATGGACAAATTATTGACATTGACTTCTAAATTAAGGGAACGCTGAATCGTGAATAAACTCACCAAGAAAACAAAAAAAGATTGGAATTATTTGGTTACTCATTTCGTCCCCGATTATTTGGAGAACATGTCCGATCCGAGGGAATATGTAATCGGCTACGGGAAAAACAACAAATCTTTCTGCTACTTAGTCGAATACGGTTTGAAGGATTTGGGTGAAATCCGCGGCTCGACTTCTGCCAAATATGGCCTCTGGTATGGCACGCAAGGGAAAGACAAAATCGTAAGATTGAGGGCAACCAAACAACATTTCGAAAGGAACCCGGACACAGCCTTTTCTTTGATAAAAAAAGAGCTGGCTAGGATTATTAGAGAAGCTCTGAATCTTGCCGTTTTCGAAGATCTAGAGTCCCCCATTTTATCCCCCGTGTTCAAACGGAAGGTCATTTACCTTTATAACCCAAAGATCATGCTCCCTTCATTTATCGAGAGTGATCTCCGATATTTTGAACAGTGTTTGGGTCTCGTTGTGGATGATAAATTCGAAATGTGCCAGAAACGTTTGCTGGATTATAAGGACAAGTTTTTTCCTCAACTAACCAATCACGAATTCACGGATTATTTATATCGCACCTATGGTGGTGGCAAACTGGCGACTCTATTCGAAACAAACGATTTCGAAGACGATCGGTTGAACCGCGAATTGGAAGACGTCGACGATCCCGTTGACGAATACGTAACCCGCCCACAGCCCAAGGCCAAACCCCAAAGGGCCCCCAATGGCATCCTATTTTTGACTAGAAATCCTCGAATGGCGGCCTACGCGCTTAAAAATGCCCGCCATATGTGCGAGAACAATCCAAACCATAAATGTTTCATAAAAAGAAGCAACGGCAAGCCCTATACGGAAGTTCATCACCTTATCCCGCTTTGTTTCCAAGGACGTTTTGAGAACTCGCTTGATGTCCCGGAAAACATTATTTCTCTATGCAGCAGTTGTCATAATGAAATCCATTATGGGAAGGACGCCGATATCCTGATCGAAAAACTCTTCCGCAAGAGAAAACCGAAACTAGGGGCTGCTGGTATCTCCATTACGCTTGAAGAATTGCTCGAAATGTACCATCAAATCTTCAGGGCAAAACGCCTTTAGCGAATCCAATATCGCGGTTAAGGGTTTCTTTAAATGGTCGAGATAAAACCCGCAAAACAAAAGGAATCTAACTTTACAGTGTTTTTGTCTGGCGATGGGAATATTTTGCAATCTTTGCCCCTCTTGTTAAACTTGGCGAACTCGCATCCGTTGTCGCTCAGGTTGCACTCGAACGCGCCGGCGTAATCGGCGCCGAGCAGCTTCTGGAGCGCCCTGAGCTTCCTCAGGACGTCGGCGGGGAGGAAATGATAGCCGATGGAGGGAAAAGGTGAAAAAGGCCTTACACTCGGCCGGGTTGTTGCGATCTCTCTGTCAAGTAACACAGCAACAATATTTTTCTATTACCTTCATTTGCTTTGGTTGTAATACGATTATCATGAACAATCGCCAAGGAGGTGGATCGTGTCGCTTATTATCTCGGTTTTCTGCAATGAAGGCATTGTTTTGGCAGGTGAGAGCCGAACAACGCAAACGATAAGCACTCGCTCAAGGGAAAGAAGTTTCCCTTTTTCGGACAACGCCCGCAAACTTTTTGCCGCCCCAAACGGATTCGGAATTTCAAGTTGTGGAGTCGCATCCATTAATGGACAACCTATTGCCGGCTATGTCGAGCGTTTTATCGCTTCTTACGATTATTCAACCAATCATACAGTGCGCGATTTTGCCAATTCTTTGATCGAATTTTTCTCTATACCAGGATATAAAGGCTTATTGTTTTTCCACATAGCGGGTTACGACAGAGACCCCCAAGGGATTCCTTCAACGGAAAGACTATTTAAAATTGTTTTGGAAACCGGCGAACTAAAAATGTGCACGGAGATTTCTTCACCAAATCAATCTGGAGCAATTTGGGATGGGGTGACCGAGATATTATCTAGATTAATAAAAGAAAGCATTCTCCCCAAAAAAACTTTTGAGGCCGAAAACCTGGAATTCTTCGATACGAAAAGTTCGTCGATAATAACGATTCCCGATGCCTTCATTATTCCTAAAAAGGGTTCCACTGTTTTTTCGGAAGCAACAATTTCTTGGGGTTTGTTTTCCCTCCAAGATGCGATTGACTTTGCGCGGTTCGGAATACAAACCACAATTGATGCACAGAGATTTCTTTCTACGGAAAAAACTGTGGGTGGCCCTATCGAGGTATTGGTTATACGTCCAAATGGAAATGAATGGATTAGCAGAAAAACACTCAAATAATTATGGTGCATTATCTCTTTAACTCTTCTGGTAGGTGGATTGCTTTTAAAATTGGGAAAAATCTTTATAACACCAAAGGCAAGTGGATTGGTTGGTTTCCGTGGGACGATGAAACGGCGGTTAATACCGCGGGTCGCTATTTGGGGACAATTTTCAACAATAATAGGCTTTTAGAAAGACGCATCCACGAACAGTTTCCTTACCCTGGCTACCCTGGTTATCCCGGTTATCCCGGTTATCCCGGTTATCCTGGGTATGCAGGGTATTTTAGCCTCCCTTTTGGTACTCGCGATATCAGTCCAGATTTATTGGATTGAAAGATGGTTGTTAGGTGACAACGTCGTTGCAGCAAGATGGGCTTTTTATTTGCGGATCTGAGATGAGACCCAAAAGTTGGACTTCCAACTGGAGGGTCTCTTTTCTATGAGATTTACGAAAGAATTTAAATTGGAATGCGTTAGAAAACATAAAGCGGGTGAGCATATCAACGTCCCCGGCGGGTGCAAACACGGAACCTTCACGAACAGGATCAGGGTTTGGGCTCGCATTCCCGTAAACGGGAAACACGCTTGTGAATCCTTGCCAACCACCCTCATATCAGGCCTATTTCCTCACTTTTTGTTCCATTCCAAATGATGTGAGGCAAAATCCATAAAGAAAAAAGGCATCCGGCCTTGCAATGTTTTCTGTCCAGGAAAGCAAAGGAGGAAGATGCCGTGGATAGTCTACCACAACCCGGGGCAAGGAATTACACGCCCCATCTTTACCAAACGAGGCTGCATAGCTGCAAAAGGATCCGCGAATCCCATTGGGAGGTACGGAAGGTCCTTTCCTATTACCGCGTCAAAAGATCTTCGGTATACCGCTTGCTAAAACTTTTCAATTGGTTCGCGGGGGGTCTCGGAGAACAAAAGGGGGCGGGTGGGAAGGATGAGGAGTTACAGCTCGACGTCCAAGATGGTGCCGGGGAAAGATCGTCGGACCAAGTCGAGTTTGCAAAGTTGAGGGAGCTGTTGTTAACTACAGGCGAGATCAGGTGCCCGAAGCTCGGAAGGCGTCTCACATCATCTGACAGCTAACAAACACCTTCTTTCGAAATGGAAAAGATTCTTTGGGGTGTTGGTTCGCTTGTAGTATAACAAATGGAAATCATCTAGTGTTCGTGGGCGCCTTTGAGCAGAGAGGCTATCTGACGATTTGGGCGCGGAACAATTGGGGAGTGCACAATGATCAAAATCCATAAATTTGAGAACATATACGGCATCAGAAGGTTAAAGGGCGGGGAAGCCTTGGACAGATTGAACGTGATTTATGCTCCAAATGGAACGGCCAAAACTTCGATCTCCGACGCTCTATTTAATATTTCGAATAAGAATAATGAAATTGGGGATGTCTACGGCAGTTTATCCCCTATAGATTATGAAATCGAAGTAGATGAGACGACCAGGGCCACTCCAAATTCTTTCCCCGATTTCAAGGTTCTGAAATACTCCGGGACGAACGCTTATGAATTGCCCGATGGCGACGCATTGAGCGTGCTGGCCATTTCCCCGACTATTCAGAAAAAGGTTCAGGACGATTTGAACAAGATTCAGGCCGGTGTCAAAACCATCGAGGGTTTGGTCCTTTCTTTGTTTCCGAAAAATAAAGTTGCTCGAGCCAAAAAAGCATTGGCAAAAATCGCCGGGTGTTCTGCAGAAAGTCCCCAATTATTTACATATTTGGCAGAAAAAGCGGATTTTTCCGCCAAGACTATGGTTTCAAAAATCACAATTGATGATTTCCTTGATTTGGGAGAAGACCAAGTTGGGGCCGCCGTGGCAAATCCTGATGTCCAGTCCGGCGCGGCGGATTTCCTAGTGTTAAGTAAGAAACCCATTCCAAACACGAAGAGTATTTTCGATTCGGAGTTCTCCTTGGAACAACTTCAGGAGCTGTATTCAAAGGCGATCGAGCTCCATTATTTCGACGCAGACAAACAACGCGTTTTTAGAATGGCTGGAGTGGATTATGATGCCATCGCGGTAAAAACTGTGATCGATGAAGCTGTGAATGATGTCTATGGCTCGCAGCAAGGACAGGCCGCTTTTGCGAAGGTTAAAGGGGTACTGAACAAGAACAAAAAGGCGCAACGGACCGTTTCAATCCTGGAAAGAATCCCCGAATTGCTGCCTAGATTAGTTGACTATGTGGGTATGATGAATGCCATTTTGGTAACGCTGCTTGGCTCTTCGGCCGCACAGTGTGCGGTAGCTGTTGCCGAAATCAAGGCGGCCCAGAAGAGAATCGACTTAATTCGAAATTCCGCTGTAGTTGACGACCAAATATACACAAAGATTTGGAACAAGTTTTCCTATCGTTTTAAATTTGATAAGTTTGAATTGAAACTTACTAATCGATTTGATGCTGAGATCGGCGCTTCGCTACCTACATTCGTTAAAATCGTTCCAGGAACGGACGAAGAAATAACTAATCCCGCCGACAAACGTCTTAGCACGGGAGAGATTCGTACTTTTTACTTAATCAACTTTATTCTCGAAGTTGAATCCGCTCGCTTAGAGCAAAAACCTTTGACAATCATTTTGGATGATGCTGTTGATTCCTTTGACTATAAGAATAAATACGGGTTCATTGATTATCTGGCAGAAATCGCGTCCGACCCCAATCTTCAGTTAATTGTTTTCACCCATAACTTTGATTTCTATCGTTCGCTGATCATTGCTTGGGGAAGACGAAATTGCGAACAATTCTTTTTGTATAAACAACAATCGACAGGTGAATGCGCCTTATCCTCGACCAAGGAAAGGCCTTATTATCTCCAAGTGGTCGATTTCAATAATTGGAAGAAAAATCCCACCCCGGCCAAATATCTCGCCTTAATACCTTTTGCGAGAAATGTGCTTCAATTGCAGTATGGTTCGAAAAGCAAAGATGTAAAAAAGATTGATGCATACCTTCATTTTGACTCAAAAATCTCACCCGAATTAAAAATAGGTTCTTTCCAATCCCTGTATTCGAACGTTCAACTTCCGGAGATTCTCAAGGGCGATGAATCTTACTTGGATGTGTTGCGAAACGTCGCGAAAGAGATTGTCAATTCGCCTGATCCAACTAACGAAACTGAACTGGAGAAAAAGATATGTTTGGGAGTTTTTATTCGGGTATTTATGGAACAAGTCCTGGTGACAAGAATCGCCAATTCTAATTCCTCCTTGCTGAGGGACGAGATCTATGGCAAAACTCGTAATCTAATTAATACAGCGCATGAAAACGGGCTCATTACTGATGACGAATACGGAAAGATGCTTGAAGCCAACATTGTTGCCCCTTCTTATGTTCATGCGAACAGTTTTATGTATGAACCATTGATTGATGTGGGCGCCGAGAAACTGATTGAAATCGCTAGATGGATCGATTCCATTTCGTGATTTCGTGTACGATGCAGCTATTTTTTTGAAATGGCATAAAGCCACCTATATGACGAAAAGACATCAGGCTGCTGCGTTAAAGCGGATAATCGCGACCTCAATTACGACAAATACTTCACCACCGGGAACGAGAAATTGAGCCTAGGCGAATCCTACGCCTCTCACAACACGGGCCGCCTCGACGTCGAGAGTACGAAGCCCGCCCCATTACTGGGAATCTCTCGATTGGCAGCTCAGCTCGGGCTGTCTTTTTCGACACTCGATGGAGAATTCGCGGAAAAAATGACGCGGACCAGAAATGCGCTAAGATGGGAGGACTCATTCATCTTCATCGGCACGGGCATTCGTGTAGGGAGGGCCTTGCAGACATGTTTCTCAAGCCACAGGGGCGATGAGGGGATCAAAACTATTTCAGAGGAGAAATGAATGTTCACTAAAGCAGATATCGATCCAGCCATTGAGTCTTTGGATCGCGAAATTAAAAACTTTGCAGTCTCTTTTGAAGCCGAAAAGACGGATTTTGATTATCTCACAAAGAATTGCTCATATATCGCAAACGAAAGAACGGTCGCCTTTTTTGCCAATCATAAAATCCGAGATTATTTGGAATCGCTGAATTATCAGATTCCCCTTTTTGCCAATGAGTTTTCGATTAAGTTCAATAACGGATTCGATGAAACCAGCTTCCAATCGCGCATCTCTGAGGTTGAGGCAGCTAAACAGGAAAAGCCATGGAAAAGATGCTTTGTAGACGGTTACTTTAAGATTAAGAATTTTCTAAATAGCGATCCGGTTTCTCATGTCTTTGTTGAGTACAAAATGGAAAATAATTTCGTCTATTTGGATTTAGCAACTGACTATTTGAAATACAAGGCCATTACTTACGCCGCCGAAAAGGGAACGATCTTCGTATATATAATTTTCAAAAGGGAAGAAAACTACCCGTCCATAATAAGCGGTGGCGTTCCATATTACGAAATCATTGATAAGCGCATTTCCAAAGCTAGCGTTTCTGGCACGAAAAGGGTCTATGTTTACCTGCCGAATGGACAAACGGAAGAATCGAAAGACGAAAAGATCCCTCCGCTAGAAACCGCGATTTCCGTATTGAACGAGGTAACTTCTCTCTCAGATAAGGTCGTCTCCCTTGAAGAAAAAGCCTTCGCAAAAATCGAAGATAAAGATTTGGTTTTTGTAAAGTCTATGAAGATCTTCAATTCGAAGGTCGCCAAGTCTCAGACACTGAGGCAATATTATCCGTTTATTAAAGAGCTGTGGGATAAGTGCGAAGAGAAGAAGATTTTTGCCGACCCAAAGTCTCTTTTCCGCGACCGTTTTATTTCCCCCGCCAACGATGAAGTAACCGACGAAGAAATAATCCGAGAAGGGGCGTTTTATAAACGTAACTTAGGAGACATTTTTACCATCGAAGCAAAGAAAAACGCGATTCGTGAGGGTTTAAGATCAGGAACCAACGTTTCCCTACTCATTGTTGCCATTTTGGATTTTTTCAACAGAAGGTTCGAGATTGGTGTTGATACGCCAAAATATGGGTCCGTCTCCATCCGTAGAGGTAAAAGAAAGGAGGAGGCTTCGTTGGACGAAACGGTCAAACAGTTTGACGAGCGTCTAGCCAACAATTTTCGGACGGGCGATGAAGGCAAGAGGAAATTGATGAAACTGGCATATTCCATAATGTATTTCATCGTTCATTTATTCAAGATCATTTATAAAATCGGGGAGAATAATGAAATTGAGGGATACAGTGAGAATTTTGAATATTACCTGCTTTTGGATCGCCTCCAAAAATCTCTCGAATATGCCATGAAAAAACTTGGATATAAAGATACAAAAGTCGATGTCGAGAAAATAATGGAGGATAATAAATTTTCTCCCTCCGAGGATTTGCTGGGGTTTGTAAACTGGGTCTTGAAGAATTATTAGTGATTAAACCTTTTTGTTTGTTAGAAGCTCTCTATTTTCTGCGAAAAGAATAGAATTAATGTCACATTAAGAAAGGCACTGAAACTGAATAGGGGCCAAATCTTTAGTTTTCAGACGATTCGAGAAGCGCGGTTTAAAGGACCCGGATAGGCATCGTCTCGAAGCCTTTTCGCGAGAGTCTCGGATTTGAAACGGCAGTATTTGGATACGTTTCCCCTGTAGCCGCAATCTTCTTACGAATCTTTTGGCGTATAATAATGAATATGCCTAAGAAACCGAAGCCGTTTCTCACGATTAGAGCCCAGATCAAAAAGCTACAAAGCGATGGGCTGATTATCGATTCGTATTCTAAGGCCGAATTGGTTTTGTCCAATCATTCTTACTACGCTTTTGTGAATGGCTACCGCGATATCTTTCTTGACCCCAATAGCCAAAAAACTCGATACAGACCCGGTGCGCATTTCGATGATCTTGTCGCTTTGTATGACTTCAATCTTGCCCTCCGGGATGCGCTCTTCCCGGCCGTTCTTTATGCCGAGGATAAGCTGAAATCGCACATAATTTATGAATTTGGCAATGCGAAGGATTCCTCCGGGCGAAGAATGCACTCCGCTGACGACTATTTAGATAGAGCCTCATATGACAAAAAAGCCAGCGGCGCCGAACAATTGGTCAAAGAACTGAGCGGGCTAATTAATAATGCAATCAAGCATTGCGAGGAACCGTTTTGCCACGCGCTAGAATCCTACGGATATATCCCCCTGTGGGTCACTGCATTGAACATGACGTTTGGACAAACGAGTCGCTTTTACATGTGCCTAGCGCGCCCCATAAAAAACGCAATAGCCGCGAGAGCGAAAGTTTCTCAGGGCGATTACCAAACGACCCTGAAGATCCTTTCTATTTTCCGCAATTGCTGCGCGCACAATGGCAGAGTGTATTGCTTCGCTCCCCGCGACCGCCTTTCGAAGGCTTTCTTGGAATCGCAGGGGGCTCTTTATATCGCCCCCGATATCAATCAGAAGTTTGCAACGGTCCTTCTTTGTTTAAAGGTTCTTCTGCCTTCTAGCCGTTTTAAGTCGGTTATGGCCTCGATTGATTCTGCCATTGGCGAGTTGCTGGAAAAACTGCCGATGGATATTTGCAAAAAGGTTTTCAAAAAGATGGGTCTGACTCGTAAGGCCATGGAGTATCTTGGCGTTTTGAATGTACCTCCTGTAATCAAAAAACCTTGATTTCCTCTGAAAAGAAAGAAATAATTCCCCCGCCTCATTAATAGTGTGTTACTATATGAGTGCAATTATCCCCCGGTTTCTCGGGGCTTGGGCAGACATGATTGCTGCCCTTTTTCTTTGCTTGCCAACATAAACAGCCTCTGGGCGATAGTTTCTGTCGCTCTTATCGCAATGTGGACCCAACGTCCAGGAAAAGATAGCAAAGGAGGCCTTTTCCTTAAATCGAAACCAAGCAAAGCTATAAAGAACAAGGTGGCCAGCCCGAAAAGCCAACCACCTTAGAGTTTAGAGAGCCTCTTTTCCCCATAGAATCCTTACCAACCATCTTCATATCACGCCCATTTCCTCACTTTTATCCTGCCTATAACTCCTTTTGCTATATAATGCTTATGTATTTAGGAGATCATCATGGGATTAAAAGAAGTAGGCGATGCCCTTAAGGCCGCTTTGGTATCGCGGCAGAACATCCATAAAAGCATCGCCATCATCACTTTTAATGTCGTTGCTATTCTATTATCCACGGCTAACCTAATCGCTTTATCTATTCGTAGCTACATGGTATCGCCCATAGAAGGTTCCATGAACTGGGGCGCTTTCTTTTTGCTTAAGATCGGCGGGGGATGGCTAGGGATCGCCTTACCCCTATGTTTCTATGTCATGGGGGCATTGCTGATCCTGGGCTTCATCCTCAATATCCGCGGGTGGCGCATAAAAGGGGTGAACCCCAAGATGTATTGGCAGGTCTTCTTGGCCGCGGCGAACATGGGAGCGCTTTCGGTGTTCGCCATCCCCGTCTATTACTCCCATGCCTGGACGGATATCGAAGCATTGATCTATCCCATATTGCTTATCCTTCCCTTTGGCTTCTTCGCCTTATCCTCCTTAATTGAAATGTCGATTTCCTTATTCGGCTACCACTAGGTGGGATGCATAAAAACATAAGCCCGATGCGAATCCGCGCATCGGGCTATTGCTTATATGGATAGGACCTTAGGCGTTGCTGACGGAGCCATCCTCTGCGATGACGTAGGGTAGGGTGGTGGTCCCAATATCAGAGAACACGGCTTCCGATCTAAGCAAGCCGGATTTCTCCACGCCTTCTAGTTGGCTGATCGTGCATTCGATGGAGATCGAAGACATATGGAGGTCGGCATCCATCGTGAATACTAATGAATAGTTAGAGATGGTTTGGCCCTCATCGATCGTGACCAAGGGAGCCAGCATATACACCAATTGGATCAACTGGGCTTGGCTGATGTCCTTGCTCGGGTCATTGACATAGGATAAGCCATTTGACCCTTCTTTCGCGGTGGCGGAAAGATAGGTCGAGCAGAAGGTTCCGCTGAAGCAGGCGAAAGTGGTGTAACGGTCATAGTAATGCTGATAGGTGGATTCGGATAACGCGTAGTTCCAGGTGTCCCCTTCGCCTTTGCTGCAATGCCAGATGGCGTTAGGACCATTGTAATAACCCGAATTGCGTTCCACCTGATATAGCCCATCTTCGGTATATAGCTGGGTGGCGGGGTTCTTTTCTTCGAACGGGAACCTGGATTCCCCATCATAGGAATCGATGGTCGTGACCTTGGTGAAATTCATCCCCGCCTCGTTGATCGCGTTCTGCAGATCCCCGATCGTGGGGTTAAGGGGATCGCCGATGGCGTTCACCTCTTTTACGGGCGCGCATGCCAAAAGCAAAGGCGCGCACATAAGCGAGAATAGGCAGGCTTTGTTCATAACCATATAGGGGGCTCCTTATCGTCGCCCCCATTATAAATGAACGTAGCAAAGCAAGGAAGGAGGGCGCCGTGGATGGTACTGGGCTAGGAATGATCTCTTCGCCTTTATGACGCGAAACCATAAGGCCGCTTAAGAATTCGCATAAAAAAAACAAAACTTTTTTCTTCGATGGGTTCAGTTCTTTTTGCCATCCCTCATTTTTCTTTCGCCAGAGTAGGCCGTCTCCCGTGTATAGAAAGGTAGGGGAACAAAAAACAACCCAAGCCATGAATATTACGAATATAAACACCAAAAACGGATATAAACATAATTTTTATTGTTATTCACCGATGCTCCGATATACTTTTGGCGGAGGGAAAACCATGAAGTTATTGCAGATCTCCGTGCCGAAGGGCTATCGGATGCTAGAAAAAGGATTCTCCGTGAATCTCCTGACGAAAACGCGGGTAAGCGGAGGCCCTAACCCCGAATTAATAGAATTGGCGCCCGGGCTCCCTTATCCGATCGAAACCATCTTCTTAGGAAAGAATTCCTCCGGGAAGAGCACCGTGATGGACCTTTTCGGCCTAACGCTTTCCTTCCTCTTCTTGGGGAGGTTGCCCATCCGCGTGGATGAAATCCCGGAAGAAGCCTTCTCCCTATCGGTCCTTTTCTATGAAAAAGGCCTCGTCTACCAATATCGGGGGACTTTTTCCTTCCGGGGGAACCCCGAAAGGCAATATCCCCTGATCCTAGAAGAGTCTTTGGAGAAGACCACTTGGAAAAAGCATTACAAGAAAGACCTCTCCAATCTGGGCTTTGCCCGCGTTTCCAGCTTCCTGCCCAATATCGGCGGGGATACCTCGAACCTCGCGAAGATGTTCGCCGATGAACCGCGGCTTTTCTACGCGGACTTCAAAGAGGCCCCGCGCTTGTTGCCTAGCCTCATGGGCCAAATCGAAGACCTCTATGGCTTAGAAGCCTTGGATGCCTTGCTCCATCTATTCGACGACAGCATCGCTTCGATCCGCCCCGCCTATGAGCGGGGGAAGATGATCGGCTACGCCTTCCAAAGGGCGGGCTCCTGCCCCGTGGTGATGGATTATTCCGCCTTGGCCCGCATCCTCTCCCAAGGGACATTGCGGGGGATATTGCTTTTCGGGATGTCGATGGTGGCCTTCCGCTTAGGGGGGCAAGTGCTCGTCGATGAGATCGAACGCCACTTCAACCGCAACCTGGTGGAAGACCTGATGGGCCTATACGCCGACCCCGAGGTGAATAAGGCCCACGCGACGATCATCTATACCACCCACTATGCGGAATTGCTCGATCATGGCGAGCGGTGCGATAACGTCAACGTGTTGCATCGGGAGGGCAATCTCATCACGCTGAAGAACCTAAACGATTATGGGATCCGCACCGATCTATTGAAGAGCAACCAATTCAACCAAAACGCCTTCGATACCCTCGCCAACTTCGAACGCTCCGAAGCCCTTAGGGAGGCGATCGCCCGGTGATCGTATTGGCCTGCGAAGGGAACACGGAAGTGTATTTGATGGAATCGCTCCTAAGAAACGGGCAGATCCATTTTTCCGATCGTCTCTTCACCGGCCATCCCCTCCATTGCCCGCAGGCGCTAAGGAAATATCGCCAAAGGCTATTAAGGCTTCCCTTCGACGAAAAGATCGTCGTTTACCGCATCGGCGACACCTTGAAGGATAAACTCGATGTCCGCGGCATGGAGCTACGCGACATCCAAGAGATAAAACTCTGCACCCGTCCCGAAATCGAGGTGCTCATCCTGCTTCGGGAGGGCCTTTACGAAGCTTATGCGAAAACCAAATCGCGCATCCGCCCGAAAACGTTTTTAAAGGAAGCCCGCCCGCAAATCCGCGTGGAGGAGTATTTTGATAAGAACGACATGGTTTGGGCAATCATGGAATATAAGCGCATCGCCCGCCACCGGAAGGGAGAGGGCTATCTCGCGGATTTATTGGCGCGTTAACCATAAGCCCCCTTTTTTATTTCTCGATGGCCAAACGATTGACATATAAGTATTAATTGATACTATTTGAACGGAGATTTTATAACGAAAAATCGAGAGACGATCATCGTCTTCGTCATCTCGTTCCACGAAGATGCATAAGGAGTAACCCGCTATGAAAAACGAAAAACCAATGGACATCTGCCCCTTCTGCGCCACCTATTGCGAATATAACGTGAAGGAGAACGTGGAAACCGTGGAAGTGGGGGACATTCAAGTGACGGTCCCTCAACACATCGTAACCTGCGCCCACTGCGGGGAAGAGATCGATGTGCCTGAGTATTCGATCGCCGACCAACGCGCCGCCTTCGAGGCATACAAAGAAGCCAAGGGGCTGGTGAGCGCCAAGCAATTGAAAGACTATCGCCGGGAGCATCATCTGACCGCGGTGGAAATGGCCCGTTTATTGCATCTAGGCGACAAAACCATCACCCGGTTCGAGACCGGCGCCATCCAAAGCGAATCGGTCGATTTGTTGCTCAAGCTGGCGATGCGATACGGCGTGCCTGGCCTAGAGGATGGACGCGGTCTATCTAGCCCCACTAAGCAAGAGAAATAGGTAAGAGGCCATCCCCTCATCCTAAGGAGGCGGCAGGGATTCCACGACTATTTATTAGCGTGCAAGAATATTGCACAATAATAAACAACTGGTTAGGATATAGGGGGAGGAAACCTTATGATCACCCACTTTTCTTTCAAGAACTATAAAACCTTCGCTGACAGAGTCGATGTCCCTTTGACGGCCAACGGCCTGATCAAACGGCTTTCCTGCAATGCCGTTATGATGGGCGGGCGCCCCATTCTTAAGACCATCGGGATCTATGGCCCCAACAACACGGGGAAGACATGTTTGATTCTCGCGTTGGCCAACTTGAAGAATCTCATGCTCAATCAGCCGCATGAGAACCTGACCAATTCTTTTATGGATGACGACGTCATCGAATATGATGTTGAGTACGTCATCGATGGATGCAATTACCGTTATAAGGTGGCCTATGACTGCAAGAAGAACGCCTACCTCGAAGAAGAACTCGCGACGATTTCCATCGCCCCGTCCAACTCCCACGTTAAGACCTATACCCCGCTGATTTGCCGCCGAAAAGATGGCGTGGACATTCCGGGGCTAGATGTGGGAAAGGGGTCTTCGCTATTTTCGCTATTCTCCTCGGACTACCCGATTATCTCCACGCTGAAATTCGATGAAGAAAGCCCATTAGGAAAGGCGAAGAAGCATTATCAGGAATTCGCCAACTCCATTCTTTTGTTGCGTTTTGATCAGCCGCTAGACCTTAATAAAACCCTTCAGCTGATGCAACAAGACCCCCGCGCCCAAAGGTTCATCTCTGAGTTCATCAGAAATTGCGACCTGCATATCACCGATTTCGGCCTCTCCGAGGACGTCGTCAGCGATGTGGACCTTTCCGGCATGCTCCCCCAGGGGGTTGTCCCCGAGACGCTGAAATTCTATAGCGTGCATGGTAAATTCCGCGTCCCAAGCGTCCTTTTCGATTCGGTCGGGACGCAGAAGCTCATCGCTTTATCCGGCTATCTCTATGAGGCCATCAAATTCGGGAAAATCCTGTTGGTGGATGAAATCGATAGCTCCCTCCATCATATCCTTACCCGCGCGATCATCGCCCTGTTCAATAACGTTCTGAATAAAAAGGCGCAGCTTATCTTCTCCACCCAAGATCTTTTGCTGATGGATCTGAAACGGCTCTTCCGGAAGGACCAAGTGTTCCTGACGACCGTCGATCCCTCGACCCATCAATCCATCGTCATCCACCTTTCCGACATTTCTTCCCGCGACGAGAATGGGTTCCGAGGGGACGAAGACATCGTGGACTATTATCTGCATGGGCAGTTTGGGGCCGTTCCGCGACCCGAGCTCTTCGAATTGCTGGAGGAGGCCGTGAATGAGGGGTAGGAGGAAGCGCATCGCCATCCTATGCGAAGGGTTTGAAGAAAAGCCTTTCTTGGAGAAAATCCTCTCTTTTCCCTGCATCAATCAATCTCTTTATGAGCTGGGCCCGATCGTCAACGCGAAGGGCAACGGTTCTCTCTTCCCGAAATTCCAGGACATGTATGGAAAGAATCTCTATGACCTGATCCTGATATTCTGCGACGCGGATAAAGGCTCCGGCCCCTTCCTTTCCCTGTATGACAAACTGGATGATGGTCTTTTCGGAGGCAAGCGCATCGCCGAGCGAATCATTATCTTCGTCAACCCCGTGACATTGCAGGTAGTGTTATCCAATTTTGGGAAAGTGGCCTTGACTCATGTATCCAAGAAAAAGAACCAAGAAGCGGTGGAAGCTTTGACGGGCATCAAGAACTACGATGCCACCGAAGAGCAAATTGCCGAGATGATGCGTCGAATCAACACCCGAACCTATGCCGTTATGAAGGAAAACCTCCAGAGCGTTTCCACGGATAAGACGAAAGTTCCCAGCACCAATCTATTGCAGTTCCTCGAGTGGTTGGAAGGCGATGACGATTCTTGGGTCAACGAAATCATCGCCGCGATGGACGAAGGAAAGTAGGGCGTGGAAAAGCGCATCTCGGTCATCGATGGTTCAGCCCAAGCCTTTCGGCGCGATATATTGACGCGCCAATCCATAAGCGCGTAAGCCCCGTTTGCTTTGCATTCTTGCCCTTTCTTTAAGAAAGCAAACTGATTAGAATAGCCCTAGTCTATGATCTCCAAAGCCGTCACCATCGCCGACACCCGTGGTTTGCTTAGGTATTTGCCTACCGTCAAAGCCCCGGTGCCGGAGTATCTATTTATCGCCACCGATAACGCCAGATGCGGCAAAGCGGACGTTTCGATCTCCGAAGGGGACCATGTCTACCAAGGCCAGGTCATCGGGGTGCGCCACGGCGCCTTCTTCGATCAGCCGATCCACGCGACCTGCTCTGGCACCTTCGAAGGCTACGAGAAGCATTACCATCGCTCCGGCAAGCAGGTCAGTTTCATCAAGATCCATAATGACGGCAAAGACGAATGGGATCCTTCGATAAAGCCCCGCACCGACGAAGAAGTCGCTAAGCTCACCAGGAAAGACCTTTGTGATATCTTGCAGCAGTGGTCCTCCGTCGGCTTAGGCGGATCCTCTTTCCCCACCGCGGTCAAGCTCAAAGGCGAGAATAAGATCAACACCATCCTCATCAACGGCATCGAATGCGAGCCCTATATCACCGCGGACCATCGCTTAATGATGGAAGACCCCGAGGATATCATTCGTGGCATCCTTCTCCTAGAACAGGTCTACGAATGCAAAGACGCGCGCATCTGCATTAAATCCAAGCATAAGGACCTGATCCTCCTTTACGAAGAAGTGCTCCGTCGCTACCCCGACATGGGCATCTCCGTCTGCCCCGTGGGCAATTTCTATCCCCAGGGATGGGAGATCGCGATGATCAAATCCGCGACCGGGATCGAGGTCCCCACCGGACATTTGCCCGGGGAATACGGCATCGCCAATTTCAACGTCACCACCGTCGCGGGCATCTATCAGGCCGCGAAATATAATCACCCCGTCAATGAGCGTTTAATCACCGTCACCGGCGATGGCATCAAATACCCCACCAACTTCAAAGTGCGCGTCGGCACCCCCATTAAGCCCTTAATCGAGCGTTATTGCGGTGGATACGTCGACCCCGATAAGCCCAAGGTCTTCATCTTAGGCGGCCCGATGATGGGCGCGTCCTTGCCTAGCGACGACTGCATCGTCACCAAGACGGTGACCTCCGTCATCGTGCTTAACGCCGAGGAGCAGAAGGAGGAGCCCTGCATCCGGTGCGGCTCCTGCGTGCTTTCCTGCCCGGCGCACCTGCAACCCAAACTCATCATGGACGCGATGAAATCGATGCCCGTCGATAAAGAGCTCATCAAATCCTTGCATCCCCTTAGCTGCGTCGAATGCGGCCTATGCACCTATGTCTGCACCAGCAAGATCAGGGTGACCGATTACGTCAGGAGGGCGAAGATCGTCGCGAAATTGCCATGAACTTCCTCACCGAGAAATCCCCCCACATCAGAAGGAAAGATTCCCTCTTCAGGATGCTATTAGACGTCTGCATCGCGCTTTTCCCCGTCGAGGCGATGGCGATCGTCGTCTATGGCTGGAACGCGGTCAGGAATATCTTTATCTCCGTCTTCGTGATGGCCGCGGCGGAATTCGTCTGCGTATTGCTTCGTAACCGCATCCCCTATGATGGGAATAAACACACCTTCAAAGAGCATTTCCTCCACGGGGTGAAAGCCTATTCGATCCCCGCCAATTTGATGGCCCCGATCGTCTCCGGGGCGATCTTCGCTTTGATCATGCCCCCTTCTAGCGATCCGCTGCCGATCATCTATATCGCGCTTATCACCGGGGCACTCGTCGGCATCATCTTAGGCAAGCTCGTCTTCGGTGGAACGGGGCAGAACATCTTCAACCCCGCCGCGGTGGGCATGGTGTTCGCCAAAGTGTGCTTCGGCTCCAAGTTCAGCTATGTCTCTTCCTGGTATTTCCCCGAAGGCGTCTATACCGGGGGCACTTTGCTCACTGGCTTAGATTCCATCCATGTGGCCGGGATGAGCGACTTCGTCGGCAAATACGCGGAGATCGGAAATACTTCGATCCTCGATATGTTCCTTGGCCGCATGCCCGGGGTAATAGGCGAAGCCTTCTCCTTCATGATCCTATTAGGCCTCGTCTATCTACTAGTCCGCCGCGCCTTAGATTGGCGGGTCGAGGCTTCCTTCTTCGGCACCTTCTTGGTCTTGATGTCCCTCGCCGGATTAATCGTCAGCACCCGCATCGACGTGAACTTCTTCCAGTTCATGGGCTTTGAATTGCTCTCTGGCGGCCTTCTCTTCGGCGCGGTCTACATGCTAAGCGACCCCGTGACGATGCCGATCACTTCGCCAGGACGAGTGATGTATGGGATGATCGCCGCCTGCATCACCGTCTTCATCCGCCTATTCGGCGCGCTTCCCGAAGGCATGGTATACGCGATCCTTATCTCCAACATGCTCGCCCCGGTCATCGATCGTCCGCGCTGGGCGAGCCAACGTTATACGTGGAAGAAGATCCTCGCCCTTGGGATCATCGGCTCGACGGCATTGCTGCTCGTCGGCCTAGGCATGGGCTTTGGAGGGAAGGTGGCCTAAGTTATGGAAAAACTGAACCTCAAACGCGCCTTCCTCGTCGGGGGGATCCTCGCCGCGATCGCCGGCAGCAGCGCTTTATTGATCGCCGGGGTCAATCTGCTCACCGCCCCGACGATCTCCGCCAACGCCGCCAAAGTCGAGCAAAACGCCTTATCCCGCGTCTTCGGCGAAGGGGCGACCTTCGGCGAGCCCGTCACGGTGAATAAGGGCTCGATCCTTAAGTATTGGCCCGCGACTGATGGGACGAAGCAGGGCAGGGTCTATTCCTTATCCGGTTCCAATAGCTATGGGACCGTATCCCTTTCTATCGGCATCTATGATGACTATAGCCTCGGGAACATGATCGTCTCCGAGAATACCGAAAGCTATGGCCAGACCCTAGAAGATAACTATATCGGCGTCTATCAGCATGTCTCCGATAAAGAAGGGGCTTTGGACGCGACCAAATGCGGGGCCACTTTCGGCGCAGCGTTGATCCAAGGGATGGTCGAAGAGGCCAGAACCCATTACAAGGAGGGCAAGTAGCGATGGCAAAGCAACGCTCCGTCCATGCCGAATCCTTCCTTAACGGCATCTGGAAAGAAAACCCCTTGTTCGTGTCGCTGCTTGGGCTATGCCCGGCCCTCGCGGTCACGAAGTCTTTGGAATCCGCGATCGGGATGGGGATTTTGTTCACGATCGTCTTAACCTGCTCCAACGTCCTAGTCTCCGCGCTTAGGAAACTGATCCCCGAAGAGGCGAGGACCCCGTGCTACATCGTCATCATCGCCACCTTCGTCACCTTGGTGAAGATGCTCACCAACGCCTTCCTCCCCGAGCTCTATAACACCTTAGGCGTGTTCTTATCCCTTCTCGTCGTCAACTGCATCGTCCTAGGACGAAGCGAATCCTTCGCCTCGCGTAATGGGGTGGTGGATTCGTTACTAGATGGCCTTGGCAATGGTTTAGGCTACACGATCGCCATCTGCTTGATCGCGCTGATCCGTGAAGTCTTGGGATCTGGGATGATCACCTTCGGCAGGACCTTCACCTTCCTCGCCGACCTCAATAACGGCAACCCCATCAACCTCTATCTCCTCAAAGGGCCGATCCTCGGCTACGACGAAGTCACCTTCCAGCCGATCTTCTCCTATGACTATTCGATGAGCTTATTCACCAACCCCGCCGGGGCATTCTTGGTGCTAGGTATCGTCTTGGCCGTGATCGCCGCGATCAAAAACGGCAAGGAGACCAAGGCCAAGGTCGATGAGCGCCTCGCGAAAGCGAAGGCGAAAGAAGGAGGGCAGTCCTGATGCAATTCGTTAATTGGCTCGTCGCCTTCTTATTGGGCATCCTTAATTACGCCTTAATCAATAACGTCGTCTTGGTGCGCTTCTATGGCATCTGCAGTTTCATCGGCGTCGGCAACAAGACCAAATCCGCCTTCTACATGGGCTTGGCCGTCACCTTCGTCATCCTGCTTGCCTCGGCGATCTGCTGGCCGATCTATAACTTCGTCCTCGTCCCCGCGGAAGTGCCCTTCCTAGATACCGTCACCTTCATCCTCGTCATCGCTTCGCTGGTCATGGTGGTTGGTCTATTTATCAAGAAATATAGCCCATCCCTCTATCGTTCTTTGGGCATCTACCTCCCCTTAATCACCACCAACTGCGCCGTCTTAGGCGTCGTCAGCGAGAACTCGATGGGGCTACTCGCCCAAGACTTCGGTTTATCGATGTCTAACGCCCTAGGCACCTCCTTAGGGTTCCTCGCCACCATCTTCATCTTTGCCTGCATCAGGGAACGCCTCGAATCCTCCTCCACGCCCAAAGCCTTCAAGGGCATCCCCTTGGCTTTGATCGTCGCCGGGATCATGGCGATGGCGTTCATGGGGCTATCGGGCCTCGCGGGGTAATGCCATGACGAAGGAAATGTATCTGATCATCGCCATCGCCATCATCGCGACTTTGCTCGTCGTCTCGATCGGGGGCTATTTATTATTCCGCCGCATGAAGGCGCCGGAAGGCTGCGAGGAACTCCACCCCGACATGAGCAAATGCGGGCCATGTGGGGAGAAGGGTTGTCCTTTATACGCGCGTTATCATAAGGAAGGAGAGCAACAATGAATCCTTGGACCTTATTGATCGCTTTAGGGATCCTCGCCGGATTGGGCTTGGTTTTGGGCCTAGCTTTGGCCATCGCCTCAAAGGTGTTCGAAGTCAAAGAAGACCCGCGCATCAAGGAAGTGGAGAAATTGCTCCCCAACTATAACTGCGGCTCCTGCGGCTATGCCGGCTGCCACGAGATGGCCGAGAAGCTCGTCAAAGGCGAAGAAAAGAACGTCGCCAAATGCAAACCGGGCAAGAAAGACAAGAACTTCGACCCGATCCTCGCCTATCTCTCTGAACATCCTGGCGAAGAGAAATAACAGTTTTCTTCCCTTTATTGCAAAATTCAAATGATACCCTATTGCAATTGATGGGGTTTTCAATACAATGAAGCCGGAGAAGCTTCATGCAGTATTTTGATTTCAATCAATTCCCCCTGAGCCATCGGCACTATGGCGGATCCGAACGGAAAATCGGCGTGCTGATCCATGGCGATCCCTTCATGCTGAAGTTCCAAAAGAACACACCTTTCGGCGTGCGTTTCAATACGATTTCGGAATACCTGGGAAGCCATATCTATCAAATGCTCGGCTTCGATTGCCAAGATACTTTCCTTGGGACCTATGACGGACAAGAAGTGGTGGCCTGCAAGGATTTCGTCGTCGATGGTTCCCAATTCGTTCCTTTCAACGATGTCGGGGAATCGACGATCGAGACCGACAAAGAGCAGTACCAATACTCCTACGAGGACATCATGGCGTTATTGCTTTCCAATAAGAAATTGACGAACGTCGAGGAGACGGTCTCCTCCTTCTTTGAGATCTACATCGTCGACGCGTTGCTCGGGAATTTCGATCGTCACGGGGCGAACTGGGGATTCCTTAAAAAGGATGGCCATTATCGCATGGCCCCGGTTTTCGATAATGGATCCTGTCTTTTCCCTTCGTTAACCGACGAAGAAGAGATGCGGCGCATCCTCCAAGACGAAGAGGAAATCAATCTCCGCGTCTACGGCTTCCCCACCTCGCAGATCCAACTATACGGCAAGAAAAGCTCTTATTACGAAGTCATTTCCTCCCTCCGATTCGAAGAAGTGAGCAAGGCTCTAGCGAAAGTCTTCCCGCGCATCGACCTTTCCCGCGTCGATGCCTTGATCGACGATATCGACATCCTGAGCGAGACACACAGGGCGTTTTATAAAACGATGATCGCCCATCGTTATGAAAAGATTCTTCGCGTTTCCTATCTGAAATTGCAGGAGGCAAAGAAATGAAGAGCTATGTTTCCGAAGGCACCATCGCCATCAGGGATGAATATCAGCTGACCTATGCGGTTTGCGATCTTTCTTATACGTTATGGGAAGACGGGTCCTTCCGTTATGTCTTCCGCCCGAATTATTCCGTGATATCCCTTTTGGATTCCTCCCTATTTCAAGGAATCCCGGGCTTAAACTTGGATTTGAAGAAAAAGGAATACGTCAGGGAGAACAAGGAACCGGTTTTCATCTCCGAACGCGTGCCATCCAAGCGCCGGGAGGGCTATGAGGAAATGCTACGCGCCGTGGGGATGTCCTTCATGGATCCGATCCTTTACCTGATCAAGACGGATGAGCAGTATTTCGGTGATCCTCTATTCGTGATGGAAAAGCACGAAAAGATCCTATATGCCATCGAAGAAGCCAATCCTTACCAGAATAACAGCGCACTCACCCGCGCCATACTCGAGCATTTATCCTTGGGCGATGACCTTTTGATGGACGGCATGGTGATCGACGATAGCTCCAGGGACATCGTTTTCCACGCGCTCCTAAGCCTATATTCCCGTTCGCGCTTCGCCGCGAAAGAAAAGCAGCAAGAAGGCATCGAACAAGCAAAAGCCCGGCACGCGTATAAAGGAAGGAAAAAGAAACCGCTGAACGAACTCAAATTCCGCGAATGCGTCCATGAGGTCGAACAGGGCAAAATGCGACCGAAAGAAGCCGCAGAGCTTCTGCATATTTCCATCGATCGTTACTACCGGGAAAAGAAGAGATTGCAAAAAGAAAATGATACCCTATTGCAATAAAGAATGTTGGCAAAAACGGAGTCTGATTCCAAAATTGACAACATTCTCTTCTAATTGAATAACGCCGATGGTATTTTGAACCCATCAACCAACCAAACAATCATGCGTAGAAATAAAGAGCATTCATCGCCCCGCATTTGGGGAATCCTCGCCTTCTCAGGCCTGCTATTTTCTTGCGCCTCTTCCCTTCCCTTATACGAAAGCTCCCCCTATGCCTTCCATACGGTATGGACGCTTCGCCTAAACGAAGGCCATAAATCCGATCTCTACGCCATCGAAAAGATCATCGCGGATGTCCATGCCCTCCTGGATGTCGATGGGGGCCATCCCAATAACGACATCTCCCAGATTAACGCCACCCATGAGCCCGTGAAGGTCAGGGATACCCTCTTTGAAGCGCTGCGCCTCGCCGTGGCCTATCAAGAAGAGACAAGCGGCTATTTCTCCCCCTTCTTAGGGGAACTATCCGCCCTATGGAAAGCAGCGATCGAAAGCAAAACCCTCCCCGAGGAAAGCGAAGTCCTCCGCCTCCGCGATGAGGCGCTTATGACCTCCCTTGTATTCGATGAGGCGAATTTGACCATCACTCGGGTAGGGGAAGGCAAACTCGATTTAGGGGCTTTCGGCAAAGGGTATTGCCAGTCCATCATCCAAGAATACCTTAAGGAAGAAAAGCTGACCCATTACCTCATCAATGGCGGTAATAGCGCCCTTCTTCTCGGCCTCACCGCCTCCTCCAAGCATTACCAAATCTTCCCCGAGCATCTAGAAGGGGAAAGCTTCCGCACCTCGTTCTCCGCCCTTTCGGCTTCGGCGATCCATGAGCAAAGCGCCATCATCGATAACAACACCTATTCTCATATCGTCAATCCCCTCACTGGAAACGCCGAGGCGCGTTATGACATGATCATCCTCGCCGGGGATAATCCGACGGAGTTAGACGTCTATTCGACCGCGCTCATGTCGATGGAAGAAGAAGATATCCGCGCCGTCGTGACGGAAAAGGGATTCGGGATGGTATTGGTCCAAAACGGGGAGGCGACCTATGTCGGCCCAGGCTTCGAAGAGTAGGGGAATCCGCCAGCATCTACCCGAGATCATCCTATCGTCGGTCATACTCCTCGGCGTCATCCTTTCTTTGATTTTCATCAATGCCCCCAGGAAGGTTTCCGCCTTGATGGCCAGCGTCTACCGCGGGAACGAAACCCTTTTGGTTTTGGATTTATCCCAAGAGACCGCCGAACGCGATATCCCGATCGAAGGGGAGAAGACCCCGATGGTTTTGACCGTGAAGAAAAACGCGATCAGGGTCAAAGAGTCGGGCTGCCCCTCGCAATATTGCGTCCATCAAGCCTATGTCTCCTCCACCGCCCAGCCGATCATCTGCGCCTATAACGGGGTGTCGATCGTCTTAACGGGAATCTCCTCAGAAAGCGTGGTGGTCGGATGAATCTCCGCGCGATGATAAGCATGCCTTTGGTCTTCCTTTCGATCTTTTTGCTTTATTTCTCGACCAAAAAAGAAGAAGGCTCCCCCTCGATTAGGAAAATCGCCACGTTGGGCATGTATGGGGCGATGGCGATCGCCCTTGGGATCTATGAATCCTTCCTCCCCGATCTCTTCCTCCCGGGGATGAAATTGGGGCTGCCTAACGTCATCATCCTTCTATTAATGGCCTATGTCGGCTTCAAGGAAGCCCTCGTCGTCGATATCATCCGCGTGTTGTTGGTGAGCCTGCTGCGCGGCACCTTCCTCTCGATGGGCGGGTTCATGAGCCTCGCCGGGGCATCGGCCTCCTTCCTCGTGATGTGGCTCGTCCTCTTCCTTTCCAAACGGAAACTCACCGTCTATTTCGCCTCGATCCTAGGCGCGGTATGCCACTGCGTCGCGCAGCTATGGGTCGGCTACCTCTATATCGGGAACCCCGCGATCTTCCTCTATCTCCCCTGGATGGCATTGCTAGCCTTAGGCACCGGCTTCCTCTCCGCGGCTTTGGTGCGGCTATTATCCCGGATACCTTGGTTCGCCAAGAAAAGCCAAAACATAGATGCCTCCCACAAAGTGGGGGAAACTGAAAAGTAAAAAATACCGCCTTGAAAAGGCCTAGCGATTTTCTATAATTGCACCGCATAGTAAGGAGGACGTCAGATGTCCATCTATCGGAAAGACATGCGGGGGATCATCGTTGATAGCTTCATCGAGGAATTCAACCTCCATGGCCCGAAGCTCACCCTCGATGACGTCTGCGCCCGCATCCACATCTCCAAGAAGACCATCTATCGGAATTTCAATTCCAAAGACGATATCTATGTCTATATCCTCGAAGACGCGGTCAATCAAATCCGCGCCCGGCAGGAGGAGATCTATAAGGATGAGCGCCTTTCCATCGCCGAGAAACTGCGCGCCATTTTGACCATCGAGACCTCGTGGGAGAGCAAAATCGATCTTTCGCGCCTCCATGAGCTCTCCGAGGAGTCCCCGAACATCTTCGCTAGGATCCTCTCCGCCTATGAGGATTCCTGGGAATACCTTGGGAAATTGCTTGTAGAAGGCCTTGAGGCGGGGGTCGTCAAGAAAGACGTCCACCCCAAATTGGTCATCGCCTTCCTCCGCGCGGACATGGAAGCCCTCTACGACAAGGGATTGCTCTCCGAAAGCGGTCTCACCTATACCCAAGCCATTTCTAGGCTCGCCGACTTCGCCCTGGAAGGCATCTTGGTCGAATAACCGGGGCACCCCGGTTTTTTATATATGCCGTCTTGCCCGAAGGCCCATTCGCTTATAATATCGTCATCATAAGGGAGGCTTTTATTTATGAAAAAAGCATCAAACATCCTCTTCCTCGTCGGCGGCATTCTCTCCTTCGTCTGGATGGCCTTCGAGATCATCGGGGGCATCATCTTCGCCATCTTCGCCGGACCCGATGCCAAACAAATGATCATCGATGGCCTCAATAACGGGACCATCACCTCCGACATCGCGGGCACGCCGGAAGAAGTGGCTACCGTCATCCAGGGGATGTTCATTATGTTTGCGGTCATGATGTTCATCTGCGCCGTCTTTGCCCTCATCAACGGCATCCTCGCCCTCAAAGCGAAGAAAGATCCAACCAAGACGAATTGCATCATCAACATCGTCTTCGGCTTCCTTTCTGGCGTCATCGTCAACACGGTCGGCGGGATCCTCGGCCTATTCTGCCTCCCCAAGCCGGAAGATAAACCCGAATAACGTTTGCTAAGTGCATCAAAGCGCGCCCATGATTTCCGGGCGCGCTTTCCATTTCGAAGGGGCTAGATGATCGGGGCCTTTTCTTTGCCCTTAGGGCAATTGCCCCCTTCCTTTCGGGCGGGCGCAAGGCGCATAATAGGACCATGAGAAAGCTTACCTTAACGCGGATCCCCGGGACTTTAGGCGACCCGGTGGACGTCCTTGTCATCACCAACGCTCGCACGCTAGGTGAGATGAAAGCCAACGAAGGCGAAAAGACCTTCGAAATCGCCAAGGGAGAAAACGCCGTCCAAGTGCAGATCGAATGGAAAGACGGCAAGCTTTACCGCTCCAATGCCATGTTCATGATCGGCAAGAAGGATCTGCATTTCACCTTGGAGACCAGCGGGACCAAGTTGGTCCTCCGCATGAAGAAATAAGGAGAATCATTCGATATGGAACTTGATCAAGTGATCCTTTGGGAAGGCAAACCCGTCGCTGACGGCGATAAGCCTCTGCGCGCGAAAATCGTCAAAGTCGCCAAGATGGTCGGCGGTCCCTCCGGCATCATGAACAAAATCGATGCCAACGCCCCCGAATATTACGCCCTCGCCGGCTCCGTCTCCGATGAGGAATGCGATTTGCTTTTGGCCATGGGCCTGCGCAAGATCCGCACCAACGATTACCTGGCGAAAAAACTTGGCTGGCCGATTGAGAAGGTCAACGAAGTGACCGATCACCTCGGTTATCTCGGCGTCATCCGCACCGACTATAAGGATGAGCAGGGGATCGAGCGCGAATTCTATCTCCCGATCTTCGCCCCCGGTCTCCTCGAGATCATGGTCGTCTCGCCTAACGCCGAGAAGCATCCCGAGATCCGCCGCGCTTTCAACCAATATACCCATGACCGCCTCCAGTCGATGGCGACCTTAATCCCCAATGGCTATGGCCTAATGCGCGTCATCCCCATCGAGGAAGCCCTCCCCAAGGGAGAGAAGCCCGATGAGAGGGACACCCTTTCCTATTACATCGACAAATACGACTACTATTCCGTCGGCGCCTGCTCCTGCCGCACCTGCCGCACCGAGATGGGCGAAGGCTGCGGCCACATGGCCCCCGAACGCTGCATCAAGCTAGGCAAAGCCGCGAAATTCTTCGTCCGCACCGGCAAGGACCGCGAGATCAGCAAAGAAGAGCTTTACCAGATCATGCATGACTGCGAAAAAGAAGGCCTCATGCACTGCATCCCGAACATCGAAGGCATCAACGAAGGCAACACCACCGCGATCTGCGATTGCTGCGGCTGCGCCTGCTTCGGCCTCCGCCCGATCGAGGAATTCCATATCAACGACGCAGTCGCGAGTAACTACCGCTGCGAAGTCAAGGCGGAGAACTGCGTCGCCTGCGGCAAATGCGTCGAGTATTGCCCGGTCAACGCCATCCGCTTGGGCGTGAAGCTCGAAGAGAAGCAGAAGACGAAGATCGCCTTCACCAAAGGCAACGCCAACCACACCGTCAAGGCCTCGGCCTATGACCCGGATTACCGCTTCCACCGCAAGGACGTCGTCCCCGAGACCGGCACCGCGCCCTGCAAGACCTGGTGCCCCGCCCACATCGGCATCCAAGGGTATCTCCGCATGGCCGGCGAAGGCCGCTATAAAGAAGCCCTCGCTCTCATCAAGCACGAGAACCCCTTCCCCGCCGTCTGCGGACGCGTTTGCAACCATCCCTGCGAATTGCACTGCACCCGCGCCTCGATCGACCAAGCGGTCGCCATCGACGACGTCAAGAAATTCATCGCCGAGCAAGAGCTCAAACCCGAAGGACGCTTCCTCCCCTGGAAACGCCATGACTATAGCGATAAGAAGATCGCGATCATCGGCGCCGGCCCCGCGGGCTTAAGCTGTGCTTATTACCTCGCCCAAGATGGCTATGACATCACCGTCTTCGAGAAAGAAGAGAAACTCGGCGGCATGATGACCCTCGGCATCCCCAATTTCCGCCTCGGCAAAGAGGTCGTCGAAGCCGAGATCCAGGTCATCAAAGACATGGGCGTGAAGTTCAAAACCGGCGTCGAAGTCGGCAAGGACGTCACGATCCCTGAACTCCGTAAGCAAGGCTTCAATGCCTTCTATATCGCAATCGGCGCCCAGGATTCCCGTAACCTCGGGATCACGGGCGAAGACCTCGGCAACGTCTACGGCGGCATCGATTTCCTCCGCGACGTCAACCTCGGCAAAGGCGTCAAACTCAGCGGCGAAGTCGCCGTCATCGGCGGCGGCAACGTCGCGATGGACGTCGCTAGGACCTGCCTACGCCAAGGCGCGGACAAAGTCCATCTCTACTGCCTCGAATCCCGCGAGGAGATGCCGGCGGCCGCCGACGAGATCGCCGAAGCCGAAGAAGAGGGCATCATCCTCCATAACGGCTGGGGCCCGAAGGAAATCCGCGGCGAGAAGAACGTCAGCGAAGTCGTCTTCAAGAAGTGCGTCTCCGTCAAAGACAAAGACGGCCGCTTCCACCCCGAATACGACGAGAACACGCTAGAGACCGTCAAGGTCACCGCCGTCCTTAAGGCGATCGGCCAATCCTTCCATTATGGCGATTTGCTCAAAGACACCGCGGTCGCGCTCACCAAGCGCGGCACGATCCTCGCCGATCCGAAGACCTTCCAGACCAACGAGCCGGATATCTTCGCCGGCGGCGACGTCGTCCTCGGCCCGCTATTCTGCATCAACGCCATCGCCAGTGGCAAACAAGCCGCCATCTCCCTCCATCGCTACGTCCAACCGGGCCAATTGCTCGATGCCGGGCGCAACGATCGCGACTTCCATCAGTTCGATCTCGATAATGTCGAGCTAGAAGGCTTCGACAAGGCCCCGCGCCAGATCCCGGCGGTCGGACCGGTCGATGTCCATAGCTTTGATGATCCGCGCGGATTGCTGACCGAAGAGCAGATCAAGAAGGAATGCGCCCGCTGCCTAAGCTGCGGCAAAGCGGTGGTGGACCCCAACCTCTGCGTCGGCTGCGGACAATGCGTCATCAAATGCGAATTCGACGCCGCCCACTTGGTCAAAAAGACCGCGATCTACGCCAAGGACTTCTCCAGCATGCTGACCCATGCGGCCGGCCATGCGGTGGCCCGCGGCATCAAGATCGCCGCCGGGGCGTTCAAGAAGGACAACTAAGCCATGCATGAGCTCGGCTATGCCGTCCAACTCGTCGACACGCTGAAAGACTTCATCGCGGAGAATGGGCTGAGCGAGATCTCCTCGGTCACCCTCTCCGTCGGGGAAGCGACCGCGATCGTTCCGCGTTTCTTCCATGAATGCTGGCCCGCCGCCATCGAGGATGAGCCGGCCTTGAAGAATTGCGAACTGAAGATCGACTTCGTCAAAGCGACGGGGAGATGCCACGATTGCGAGAAGGAGTTCATCATCTCCGATAACCACGGCAAATGCCCGGGATGCGGAAGCGAGGATTACGACTTCATCACCGGTTACGAGTTCGAGATCTCCGAAATCCACGGAAAATAAAAAATAGGCGGGACGTGTATACGAATTCCCGCCTTTTTCTATGCCTAAATGCCTTCCTGGCATTGAAAAAACGCGGGGGCGCACTATGATGGGCGTATTAAGGCAATTACTATGCGGATCATCACGGCGACCGAATTCCGAAAGAACTTAAGCAAATATCTGAAACTTTCCCTTTCCGAAGACATCCTCGTCACAAGGAACGGGAAAATCCTGACGATGCTTACCAACCCAAACAAACGGGAAGATTCCTTTGATCGCTTTCTTTCCCTTCGTGGATGCCTGCCCCCCGTGGATTATGAAAAAGCACTCCACGAAAGGGACATGAATCGATGAGGGCAATGCCCTCTTTTTTATTCTTCGTATCCTTCTTCTAGGACGCGGAGGAATTCTTTGATCGTATTAGGATCGTCTAGATCCCATCCATAAGGTTTGAATTCCCCAGAGAAGACGGTTTCATAAACCTCCCCTAGCCCCGCGTTGAAAAGCTCATCGATATCCTCGTCTTTGGGATGGTAGGGGATGAAGGGCATCGCCCGAAGGTAACGATAGGAAGATTCTTCATATTGATTCGCGAGCCACGGGATTTCCTTCATCAGGGAATCGACGGTGCTTTTCGGCGTCAAGAAGACCAAGACCACATGGGAGGGATCGACTTCCTGATTCGCCTCGACGAAAGCGAAACCCTCTTTCAAGAGGACCTTCTTCACTTCCTCGACTTCGTTCCGGTTCGCGGATTCATAGGCGATTTGCAATAGTTTTTCCATATTCGTTGCCCCTAAGGATGATACTCAATGCGTATAATATCGAAGCGCGCGCCCTTAGCGCAACTGGATAGAGCAACAGCCTTCGAAGCTGTAGGTTGCGGGTTCGAGTCCCTCAGGGCGCGCCATTTTCTTTTCTTAAACATCCTGTTTCTAAAAAGGGAATCAACTGAGATAGAGTCTTTAGAATGTGTCGCAAAAGTGATACAATTCCTGTGGAGGATCGCTTATGCCTAAGACGGAAACCGTGCACACCCGGGTAACCCCCGAAATTAAAAGAAAAGCCGATGCGGTATTTGAATCCATTGGTTTGACGACCAGCCAAGCGATTATGCTTTTTCTGACTGCTTCAGTGAACCATAATGGGTTGCCTTTCGAATTGTCCCTTCCTCCCAAGGAAGATCAGGATTTAGCCTTTGCCACCAACATCGTCACCGTAGACGGGGTTCCTCCTTCCGAAGCAGCAAAAAACATTTTCCGCCTCTATCATCGCGGATATATCGATTACGAAACCGCCCAATTTGCAATCGAAAGGTTATATAAGTGACCATGAAAGACCCATATGTTTATCAAGGGACGAACGTGTTGATCAACAAATTGGGAATTCACGATGGCTCAAAGTTAGATCTGGCTGAAAGCGATTTCGCTTCATTGGCCGTTGAAAACCTTAGAACCAGCGATTTTCAGATAGATACGATATATGACGCCCTGAAAATCCATAAGAGGCTTTTCGAAAGGCTTTATGAATGGGCGGGCCAATTACGAACGATTGACATTTTTAAGGCAGAGCCTCTTCTAGATGGAAAATCCGTCGATTATGTTTTCGCGTCGTATTTGAAAGAAGCGTTAAGGAAGCTTCAAATAGAATTCCAAGGAGTCGATTGGTCTCTCTTGGATCCGAAAGAACAATTGAAGAAAGTGTGTTATTTCGTTTCCGAGTTTTGGCATATTCACCCCTTTAGAGAAGGAAATACCCGAACATCCGCGATGATGCTCTATTTCTTATTAAAGAAAACGGGATTGCATACGAACATCGATTTCCTTTCAAAAAATGGAAAATTTTTCAGGAATGCCCTAGTGCTATCGTGCTTGTATAGTTCGTCGAAAAGCGATTATTTGTTGGGCATTGTCGCTGACTCGGTTTCATTCAAAAACGAATCGAGCGGGAAATACGAGAGCTTAGAAGGAATGGAAGTGGCCAAGTATTCTTACACTCATCACACAATGGAAAAACTCGAGACAATCAAAAAGCCGGCCGATTGGCAAAAATAAGATATTTTGGAGCCCAATAAAAACCAACGATGTGAAGCCAACGATGATTAGCATCAAGGAAAAGACTATTGGGCTTATGTTTTTTCTTCCCCTTTGCTCGGTCAATTTATAAAATTGAAAAAGCGATAAAGGAGATTTATCTATGAAAAAACATATGTGGAAAGTCCTCTCCCTCGCCTGCGCGGCCGCTTTGTTAGCGGGCTGCGGCGGCGGAAAAGGCGGGAAAACCACCCCGGAAGGTACCTCTTCCGATTCTTCCTCCACCCCGGTGGTGACCCTCACCATCGATGAGGCCATCGCCCAATTCCTCGGCGAAAGCGAGCTCACCGTCCCCTCTTTGGACGAATACGAATTGGATTGGGACATCTTCTATTCCTATTCCAGTAAGATGTATTTCATCGAAGGCATCGCCTCGGAAGACCACGAAACGGAATATCTCGAGCTCATCGGCGAAACCGCTTGGGTCAGCATCAATGACGACACCTGGTACCCCGTCGAAGAATATGGCTACCTTTACGCCGATAACGCCGATGACCCCACCTTCGTCATCACTTTCTTTGACTCCGTCGAGGGTTTCTATTTCGACCTCAGCCGCTATGACGGGGAAGCCGGCGATTTGGACGTCAGCGATGTCGATACCAGCTGGTATGTCGATTACACCTATAAGGGCTTTGAGAAGACCGATGCCTTCCCTCAGGCTCAGCTGGACGCCTTCCTCGGCACCGATAAAGCCATCACCGACCTCGAGGCGGACACCTATCTTTATGCCACTTCCGAGGCTTATACGGACGAGGATGGTTACTATAACCCGAAGTCCTTCAACATCGTCGTCGAAGGCGATAAAGCTTCCGATTACGCCGCCGCGCTTACCGCCCAAGGCTTCGCGATGGAGGAAGTCTGGACCCAAGATATCGATTGGGACACCTGGGAATATGTCGACGTCCTCGCCGGATACCAAGGCTTTGACGCGGACCATCAATTGGTCATCTACGTCTCTTTAGACGATCAAGAAAATACCACGGTCGCCGCCTGCGATTTCTCTGATATCTATACCGATACCTTGACCACCAACACCGATTGGACCGAGTCGGAAAAAGCCTTGATGACCGAATATCTCGGCGAAGTGCTTCCCTTCTTCCAGATGGGCGAAGGCTATGTGGTCGAGAATAACCCCGACGATAGTTATCCGTACTTGGGCATCACCGACAATTACTTCGAAGACCGCACCCAAGGGGTCATCGACATCCTGCTCGCCAACGGCTTCAAGGCCGATGACACCTATCTTGAGTCCCATGGCCTCACCGTTTACGTCAAGGACAACAAGACCGCCTATTTGGAAGTGTGGCCTGGCTATGCCAACGGCAATGACTTCCAGATTTATTACGAACCGTCCCGCTTCGTCGCGGCCACCTCGATCGAAATCGATGACGGAGCAGAGCTCAACATCGTCGCCGGCTCCATCTATAACCGAACCGCGACTTTGGCCCCGGAAGAATGCGATAGCACCTATGCCTTCTCCATCGAGGAGAACACCGCCGCCGCCTCGATCACCCCGGAAGGCCGCCTCACGATCGCCGAAAACGCCGAACCCGGCACCGATATCGTCGTGACCGCGACCACCAGCGAAGGCCTCACCGACACCATCACCGTCCACGTCGTGGCCGATGTCCTCACCGGCATCACCCTTAACGCTGAGTCCGTCCGCCTAAGCCCGGGCAAGACCTTCGACATCGAAATCACCCCGAGCCCGATCGGCGCCTCGCTCTCCGCGACCCCGACCTATGAATGGATCCCGGCTAATGCCGCTACCGGCGTCTCCGTCAATGAGCTAGGCCGCATCACCGTTGCCCCGGAAACCGAAGTCGGCGTCCAAGGCAAAGTGGTGGTCCACGTCGGCGAACTCACCGCTCAGCTTAATGTTCTCATCGTTGATTCCGCCGTGACCGACCACGTCGATAGCCAAGCGCTTGGTTTGACCAAGGGCACCACAACTTACGCCGGGTACGATCTCGCCGCGGATGGCGCATACTATTCTGCCCATTGCGCCTGCAATAAAGATGGCGCAATCCAATTCCGCATGAAAGATGGCGCGTCGGGCATGGTCGGGGCCGGTGTTGATGGCCGCACCATCAAATCCCTCACCGTTTCCTTCAATACCGCAACGGGTGGTTCTAGCCAGAAACGCGCCATCAAGATCTTCGCCTCCAATACCGCGTTTGAAATCACGGATATGTATAGCGGCGAGATGGAACCGCTAACCGAAATCGTCTTCGATGCCAGCGAATTGACCAAGACCTTCACCTTCACCGAGAAGTACGCCTATGTCGGTTTCATCAGCCTTGATGGAGCCGTCTATCTCGATAGCATCGACTTCGTCTGGGAAGCCTAATCCAAACATAAAGGCCGCCTCCTCGCGGGGCGGCCTCCATCTTTATATTCATATAAAAGGAATCCATTATGGAGAGCATTGTTTCGTTTCTTAAGAAAAACTTCATCCTGATCTCGGCGATCCTGCTCGGGGTCTATTTCCTTGGGGATATCTTCTCCATCATCGGCTACTTCGGCCGCATCAACGCCGCGGAAATCACCACCGGGGTGCTCAAGTTGATCATCGATGTCGCCTTGATTGTCTTGTTCGCCCTCGTCTACCTCACGAAGAAGTTCGATGTGCTCAAAGTCTTGCTCGTCATCATGCTGATCAGCTTCGCCTATGGCCATTTCCGCGGCTTCCCGGAGACCTTTGCCTTGTTCGGAGGCGAGGGGATCTTCATCGCGTTCGCCATCTTCTATTTGGTCCTCCAAGTGACGGTCGCTTCGATCTTCGTCCTCTATATCATTTCCCTCTTCTCCGATAAGCTCCGTGGGATTCAGAACATCATCCAGATCGCCGCGCTTGTGGTGATCCCGCTCGCCCTGACCTGCGGCGTCTTAATGATGATCGCCTATGGCCAGATTGAAGCGCCTTGGATGAGCTACTTCGCCGCGATCGGCAACTATTTCGCCTTCATCCCCTTGATGGCCATCACTTACTTGGTCTACTTCCACGGCGAGAACAAGCCCGCGAAGAAGGAAGCCGAATAAGCTTCTCCAACACAAAACAAAAGGCTGGGAATCCCCAACCTTTTTCTTGAAAACCCTATGAAATCGCAGGCGGATTAAAGGAGCTCGGCCCTTCTTAGTTTGAGGCGATAGCCCTCATATTCGCCGCGTGGGGCGAACACTTCCTCGAGGGTCGCCATCTTATCCGCAAGGGTGAGGATGAAGGCCTCCCTGCTTTTAAAGAAACGGAAGAAATTGATTGGCCACATATGACCGAGGATCATGTTTTCCTCTAAGGCGTTGATGCCAAAATCCCTTTTGGCGTTTTCCGCGGCGAGGCGCGGGTGGCGGTGGCCATGCCACCTAGGCTTGGTATCGCGCCAGGCATAGCCATAATAATCGTGGAGAAGGCAGCCGCGGACAAGGGAACGGATATCGACCTTGATGCGGAACTTTTTCGCCATGTTCAAGGCGATGCGGGTGACGTTAAGGCAATGATCGTAGGTATTGCTGGTGCGGTGCTGGACGAAGCTTTTCAAAATCAAAAACCGCTCATCGAGGATGATTTCATAGCCATGTTCGCGCATGGCTTGGTAGGTGTCATTGATGCGGGAGCGGGAAGCTTTCATCCCATTTATCTTAAATGCGCGCGAAAAATAAGAAAGATTATTTTTCCCGCTTGGTTTCTTCTTTGTTTTGGAATTTGACCTTTTCCATGTTGCAAATGCGGATGGCGGCGTGCTTCCCCGCCATTAGGGCGACGGGGAGCCCGCCGGGGATCATGATCCATTGGCCGGCCATGACGAAGTTCTTTAATCCCTTCACCAATCCTGGACGCATTAGGCCCCAGCCCTTCGCGGTGGAGAGGAAGGCCATGTAAGAGCCTTTGTAGCAGTGGTTATATCTTTCGTAGGTTAACGGGGTCGCCACATCCAATAATTCGACGTCCTCCGGGGCGATATGGAGTTTCTCCGCGATCAGGGGGATGAAGAATTCGCCGAGTTCTTTCTTCTTCGCGACGTATTCCTTGCGGTCCATTTGCTTCAGGCTCTCATAAACCTCCTGATTCGCCGGGATCAGCGCGGTGAATAAAGTCGTGCCCTCGGGGGTGGGGAGAGAGGGATCGAAGGCGAAGTTGCGCAAGGGGAAGTGGTTGGTCTTCTTCCCGAAGAGGGAGAATTCCTCGGTGGGGAAATCGATCTGGTAGGGGAAATCGTGGAAGTCGCCTTTGGCGCGATAGGAAAGAAGCACCGAGGTATTGACGGGGAAAGCCTCGCGATTCGCATATTGCTTCTCCCATTCCTTATCGACATATTGGGCGCCTAGTAAGTGACGGAGCGCGTAATGCATGTCGCAGGCGGTAATGACGTAATCCGAGCGGATTTCCTCGCCCTTTTCCGTCTTGATGCCGACGGCTTTGTCGTTCTCAATCAGGATCTCTTTGACGGGCGAAGCCAGATGGAGGATGCCCCCTTGGGAAGTGAAGCGCTTCGCAATGCGGTCCATCATCGCCGAGGAGCCGCCTTCGATGACGCAGGAATTGCCTTTGGCGAGCTCTTGAAAGACGTAGAAGCAGGAATGGACGTTATATTCCGGCTCGAGGAAACGGGTGAGGATCTCGCGGATGTTCTCGTTTTGGAAACGGGCGGCGAAATGCTCCATCGATTCCTTCCTCGCGCGGCTATATTCCATGAACATCGGCAGCATCGTCACCCCAAACTTGATGAGCTGGAAGAGATTCATCTTGTCGATTGGCCGATCGACGGGGATGCGGGTATGCATATAGGCGCGGATGCCCTTGATGAGGCGGCGGATCGCCTTCTTATCCTCGGGGGCGACGCGGAGGAACTCGGCTTCGAGTTTATGCAGATCGGAATAAAGGGTCAGGGTGTCCCCGTTTTTGAGCTCGAATTTGGAGATGTAACGGGTTTGGAATAGCTTCGGGTCCCCATCGAAGATGCCGATATGATTCCACAGGGGGTAGAGGTCGCTTTTGGGGGAAGTGCCGATGATCCAATGGGCGCAGCCTTCGATATAGGTGCCCTTCCTCGTCCAGCCGACGCATTCGCCGCCGGGGACGGGATTCTTTTCATATATTTCTACGTCGAAGCCCTGATCGAGGCAGTAGATGCCCGCGGTGAGTCCGGAAATCCCAGCGCCGACGATGATGACTTTCTTTCTTGGCATAGACGCTTATGTTAGTCATTTCCATAGGGAATGTTAAGCGAAAGCATATCGTTTCCCCTAGGCGAAGAAGGGGGATAAACTAGGGGCATGGATCAAGAAGCCCTGCTTCAAAAACTAAGGAATTACATCGCGAGGCTCAAAGCCGGCGAGTATTTTTCCTCGGTCGCCAAAGACTTCAACGCCGACTTCCGCCCCATCCCCCCGGAGGAGTTCCTCCAAATCGAGAAGAGGCTGAAGGAGGAGGGCACCCCCAAAAGCGACCTCCATCGCCTCTGCGGACTCCACATCGCGATGATGACGGAGAAGGTGCAGGAAGAAGAGGACGAATGCTGCGAAGGCACGTGCTGCTGCTGCGAAGAAGGCTGCTGCGAACCAATCCCCGCCCTATGGGCGATGAAGGAGGGGAATGAAAGCATCCTCTCCGCGACGATGGCGATCTCCGAGGATATGGCAAAAGAGGAAAACGAACGCTCGATCCAACGCGTCAAGCAAGCCTTCGCCTTCTTAAATCGCCTAGGGAAGCATTACCAAATCAAGGAAACCCTGCTTTGCCCAATCGCCAGGAAACATGGCTATGACCGCGGGGCGGAAGCAATTGAAGAAGAGGACCATAAGATCCTAGAACAATATGATGAGCTCGCTTCTTATGTCGCCAATCACCCTAGCCCCTATCCCAAGAAGAAAGAGATCCTCGCCCTGGTGGAGCGGATGGAAGAGATGGTAAGTCGCGAGAACTACGTCATCGTCCCCTTCTGCCATAGCGTGTTCACTCCCCTAGATTGGGAAGAGGTCCACGAAGGGATGAAAAAGACCGGCACCGCTTTCTTAAAATGCGGGCCTAGATAAAGAAAAAGATGGAATCCGCGGGGGACATCCATCTTTTTTCTTGCCTTTATAGGGTGATCAGTTCGTATTCGCGGATCCCTAAGCCGAGTTCCGCGGCCGCCTCGACGGTGTGGATACCGTGGCGGGAATCCATGCGCTCGATAAGGGCTTTCTTGCCGGGGTCTTTGGCGTTTTTGACCGCGTCATAGCAGGCTTGGTCAAGCGCGACGGGGTCAAGGGAAGCGAAGATCCCGAGGTCGCCCATCTCCGGGTCGGCGGGATTAGAGTCGCAATCGCAGTCGACAGAGAGGTTATTGGCGACGGAGACATAGGCGAGGTTGCGTCTGCCGAAGTAATCCATCACGCCTTTGCAAGCATCCGCCATCGATTCGAGGAAATCATCCTGCGCGGGAAGGTGCGACCAGACGTGTTCTTGCTCTTGGTTCTCCGCCCCGGCGGCGTGGATATTGAGTTTCCCCGCGGTGGAAGCGACGCCGATCGACATGTTCTTAAGCGCTCCGCCAAAGCCGCCCATCATGTGGCCCTTGAAGTGGTTGAGCAACAGCATCGAATCATAGTTCTTCGTATGCTCGCCGATCGTGTCATGATCAAGATGGAAGCCGCCGATGACGGGGATATCGAATTCGCCGAACTCGTCGAGCAGGTCGACGGGGGCGACTTTCTTGAAGCCGTGGGCCTCGATGGTCTCCCAATGCTTCTTGGGGTCCTGACGGGATCCGCCATAGGCGGTGCAGTTCTCGACGATCGTGCCGTTGAGCTTCTTCACGAGGGCGCCGATCAGTTCGGGTTTGAGGTAATTGTGCCCGCCGAGCTCGCCGGTGGAGATCTTCACGGCGACCTTGCCCTTCAGTTCGATGCCGAGGGCTTCGTAGATGCGGATGAGGTTCTCCGGGGTGATGTCTTTGATGAAATAAACTTGGGCCTTTTCCATAGGAAAGCCTCCTTGCGGAATAAGTATAAAAGAAAAAAGAGGCAATAGTTAAATCTTACGCATCAGGAAATCGCGGAAGGCGAAGAAGGCGGGGAAGAGCACCGCGAAGAAGCCGATGAGATCCAACACCTCCGCCCAATGCATCGCGGTGGCTTCCCCAGCGGAAACGACGACGCTTCCGACGACGAAGGGCAGTAGGGCGATCACATAGAAGCCGATCGCGAGGAAGATCAGGGTCTTCCAAGGCTTTTGGCTTTTCACTAGCCCAAGCGAAACTAGCGAGAGCGCCAATCCGATGCCCAAGAGGGCCAGGGTGATGTATTTCATGATCGGGGCGAAGGAGAAGGGGTATTCGTCGGGGTAGCGGAGGAAGAAGAAAATCAAATCGATGAGCGCGGGCAGGAATAGCGATAATCCCACGAGCGTCCAAGCGAAGGAGAAGGCCGGATGCTCTTTTTCCCCCTCGTTGCCGCCTTTATAAAGGCGAAGGAAGGCGATGAGGATCAAGGAACATAGGAGGCTGAGGCTTTCCGCGATCACGCCTTCTCCGGGAATCATCTTGTCGCTAGAGGAATGCCAGGCCACGGCGAAGTAGGGGATCAGGACCACCGCCAAAAGGATGTGGGTCAGATCATAAAAAAGGAACCCAAGCCGTGAGAATTCCCATTCGCCGCGTTCCTGAATCCGCTCTTCCATATCGGGGATATTTTAAGAAGAAAGAAAAAGTTGGGAAGGTGCTTTCTAAGAAATCGAAAAAGAAAAACCAGCGCGAAAACTAGCGTAAATCCCGCCTGGATTTATCAAAACTGGCGGAAATCCCCATTGATTTTGGCGGCGAAGAATTTCAAAAAGTTCCTCTCGCGGGTTGCAATGCGCGCGGCTTGGGAAGAAAATATCGCAAATGGAAAAGGGGAAGCTGATCATTCTCTCTGGCCCTTCCGGCGTCGGCAAGGGCACCGTCCGCGCCGTCTTGATGAAAGACGAATCGCTGAAGCTTTTCTATAGCGTCTCGATGACCACCCGCCAGCCGCGCCCCGGCGAAGTGGATGGCCGCGAGTACTATTTCGTCACCCCCGAGGAGTTCCAACGCAACATCGATAACGGCAACCTCCTCGAATGGGCGGAATTCGTCGGCAACCGCTACGGCACCCCGAAAGACAAAGTCGAGCAGATGCGGGAGCAGGGCAAGAACGTCCTCCTCGAAATCGAGGTCAATGGCACCCTCTCCGTCCTCTCCAAATGCCATGACGCCCTTTCCATCTTCCTCATCCCTCCCTCTTTGGAGGCCTTAGAAAACCGCATCCGTTCCCGCAGGACGGAACCCGAAGACATCGTCCAGCAACGCCTCAACAAAGCCCGCATCGAAATGGGCATGCAAGACAGATACGATCACGTCGTCGTCAACGATGACGTCGAACGCGCCGCCGCGGAAATCGCGAAGATCATCCGCGAAAACTAACGATATTGGATGAAAATACTGGAAGTCCTGGTCCAACATGGCACCTCTGCCCTTGACCGCGTCTTTACCTACCTCTACGCCGGGGATAAGGAGATCGCGCTTGGCTTTCGCGTGCTCATCGATTTCCATCAAACCAAGATCATGGGCTTCGTCAACCACGTCGAAGAGACTTCGTTAAGCAAGGAAGAACTAGAAAAGCATTTCGGCTTTGAGCTCCTTTACGTCACCGACATCGTCGATGAGGAACCTTTGCTTAACGATGAACTATTGAACCTCGCCAACGAAGTCGCCTCCTATTACCTCGCCCCGCGCATCTCCGTCCTCCAGGCGATGCTGCCCTCTTCCTTAAGGCCGCACCGTTCCGCTTTAAAAGGCCCCAAAATCGCCTATGAGAAGTGGGTGGAGCTCCTCGATCCCAGCGAAGAAGGACTCACCGACAAGCAGATCGAGATGCTGCGCCTCGTCGCCGCGAACAAGACGATCCTAAGGAAAGAAGCGGGTTCCCCCACGGTTTTGGATAACCTCGTCAAAGCCGGCCGCGTCCGCATCGTGTTAAAGGAAAAAGAACGCCTCATCATCCCCGAATTCGAAAAAGAACAGCCCCATCCCCTCAACGAGGAGCAAAGGGCGGCTTACCAATATATCCTCGACACCGATAAGCAGGTCACCCTCCTTCAAGGCGTGACGGGTTCGGGAAAAACCGAAGTTTACCTCCATCTATCCGAAGCCTATCTCAAGCAGGGGAAGAACATCCTCATGCTCGTGCCTGAGATCAGCCTCACCCCGATCATGGTCGAGTATTTCTCCCGCCGCTTCGAGGGGAACGTCGCGATCCTCCATAGCGAGCTGACCCCGGCGGAGAAATATGACGAATACCGCAAAATCGCCCAAGGAAAGGCCTCCGTCGTCATCGGGGCCAGAAGCGCCGTGTTCGCCCCCTTGGAGAACATCGGGCTCATCATCCTCGACGAGGAGCATGTCGAATCCTATAAGCAGGATTCCGTCCCCTTTTATCACGCCAGGGAAGTCGCCATCATGCGCGCCAAGCATTTCGGCGCGAAGGTGGTCTTAGGCTCCGCGACCCCGAGCTTCGAAACCAAGGCCCGCGCCGAAAAAGGCGTGTATGGGTTAGCTAAAATCGCTCATCGTGTCGCCGAGCGCTCGCTTCCCAAGACGCAGATCATCGACCTCCGCGACCGGCGGATCATGATGAAGAACGACCGCGTCTTCTCCAAGATCCTCATCGAGAAGATCGAGGACCGTTTAAAGAAAAAAGAACAGGTGATGCTCCTAGTAAACCACCGCGGCTATTCCTCTTTCGTCACCTGTTCCCATTGCGGCCACGCCTTCACTTGTCCTTCATGCCATAGCAACCTGACCTACCATAAGGAAGACGGGATGCTCAAATGCCATCATTGTGGCTATGTGGAGCTCTATCCCGAAGCCTGCCCCGAATGCGGCTCGGAGGAGATCCAGCGCATCGGTTTCGGCACCGAAAGGGCGGTCAAAGTCCTCCAAGAATACCTCCCCGAAGCCCGAATTGGCCGTTTGGATAGCGACATCGGGAAAGTGAAGAACAACGTCGCGAAGATCCTCCGTCAGTTCCGCGACCGGGAATTCGATATCCTCATCGGCACCCAGATGATCGCCAAGGGGCATGATTTCCCCGCGGTGACCTTAGTCGGGGTCGTTTTGGCCGACATCGGCTTGCTTTTGCCAAGCTACCGCGCCGCCGAATCGACCTTTGAACTCATCGCTCAGGCCGTCGGGAGAAGCGGCAGGGGGGTCTTGCCCGGGGAAGCGCTCATCCAAACCTACAATCCCTACCATTACGCGATCACTTTGGGCGCGGAGCAGAACTACGAACGCTTCTATTTCCGCGAGATGCAGGAACGCCATACCGACAAATACCCGCCTTTCTTTTACTTAGCCAACCTCCTTTTCTCCGCCAAAGACGAAGAACGCTGCGTCGAGGCCGCTTTGGGGATCCGCGATCTGATCCTCTCCAAAAAGCTGCCTAATGTCGAGGCGATCGGCCCGATGGTGCCCTATTTCTCGATGCTGGGGGACCGCCATCGGAGGAACGTCTTGGTCCGCTTCAAGGATCCTAAGGCGGTCAAGACCGTCTTAAAAGAGCTCCTCGACGCCTACGCCGGGAAAGGCGGTGTGGGGATCACCATCGACATCGATCCGCTCGAATATTGAAGTTTGCCTTAACTTTGACGCGCACAATTTTGCGCGCGTGCTATACTTAAGCGATTCCAGAAGGTACTTTTCGACATGATCACCATCCAAATCATCGGCCTCGACCACTTCGTCGTCGGCCAATACTCCCGCGAGCATCTTGAGAACCTCGCCCAACTCTATGAGTCCGATCCGGACCTCATCAATTTCGCCTCCACGGAGACCGTCCTCCTCCATAACGGGGTCGAGCAGACGTCTTGGAACGTCCTCGTCATCGTCCGCGCCCCGCACGCTTACGAAGCCTTGGAGAAAGGGGTCGCCGATTACCTTCTTTCGACTTTGTCGCCTTTCGCGATCCACATCGAAGTCGAATTCGATTACTTCGAGCAGCATAGCCATTACCAGAAAATCCACCCGGATTACCCACGCTACATCACCGCTTCCCAAGTCCACGACATCACCCTCGAGGACGAAGAGGAAGAAGAGCACGAACACGAACATGAAGACCATGAAGAGGAAGGCGGCGACGTCTACCTCGGCAACGCCTTCGAGGGCTTCGAGGAGAAATTCGAAGAGGCCCAAAAGAACAAAGGGAATCACTGAAAGTAGGAGGAACATCCATGCAAGAACTCGATCTCTCCATCAAGATCCTCAATCAGGTCCTCGATGACCATCTGCCGTTCTCCGAGGCCCTTCGCCTGACCTTCCAAAGCACCCCGGAGCTCCGCCCGATGCGGGCCAATGTCTCCGGTTTGCTCGGATGCGAACTCCGCCATCACCTCCTTTTCACCTATCTCCTAAAGGAAATCGACCTCACCGAAGAGGAGAAGCGCATCGCTTCCCTTGGGCTCGCTAACGATTATTTCTTCCGCCACTACGAACGCGACGTCATGGACGAAGCGATCAAGGAAAAGCTAGGCGAGGAGAAATTCGCTTTGCTTTCCCCGTTATACGAGAAAGTCGGGAACCCCGATTCCTATATCCCCGAATCGATCTCCCGCAGCTCCAACCTCTATCTCTCCCTCCGTTATAACGCCCCGGAATGGGTGCTGAAGATCTTCCAGCATTTCGGTTTCGGCAACACCTACCGCACCCTGAAGAAATTCTCTCGCCCCGCCTCTAGCGTTCTCCGCGTCAAAGGCGGCGTCTCCCTCGACGAAGTGACCGCCAATCCGGAATTCTCCCCGCGGAGCGATTTCGCCGATTTGGTCGATTACCATGGCAAGACGAGCCTCCGCCGCAACGAGCTCGTCCGCGCCGAGAAGCTCTTTGAAATCAAACCCTTCGCGAAGAAGGTGCTCGACGAATATGCCGTCAATCCTCCGAAGGAGATCCTCCTTTATAACGGCAGCGATACCTGCTTCCTCGAGCTCGAGCTCATCGAGAAATATGGCGAATCCATCGGCATGAACATCGCCGTCCCCGACCTCTCCAAGAAGGCCCCGGTGCTCCGCGCCATCCAGAAGAAGGGCCTCCATAACGTCAATCTCTTCGCCGCCCCAAATGGGGAGACCTTGACCTCCGCCGTCTCGCGCCCCGCCGAGCTCGTCCTCGTCGCCCCGCGCTCCACCTCCTTCGACGACATCCCCTCCGCCCCGGACTTCTTCCTGCAGTTCGATAAGGACGAGATGGATAAGATCATCGAAGGCGAGGCCGCCTCGCTAGAGAACGCCGCCCCCTTCGTGGAAGAAGGCGGGAAGCTCCTTTATCTGGTCTTCACGATCTCCAAGAAAGAAGGCCACATGACCATCGCCAAATTCCTGCAGACCCATCCCGAATTCAAACTCCTTGAAGAAAAGCAGCACTTCCCCTTCGAGGAACCGGGCAACGCCGCTTTCCTCGCCGTCTTCGAGAAGAAGGAGAAGGAACTCACGATCGCCCCGAACGCCCCGTTAGTGGCGGAAGCCCCCGCCTCGGCGCCCATTAGCAGCGCCGCCGCGGAGTAAGGAGGAGGGGGACCATGAAGGATCTTCTCGGACTCCCCCTGCCCAAGCTGACTGAGGAATTCCTCGCTTTAGGCGAAAGCAAATTCCGCGGGAAGCAACTCTATGCCTGGGTTTATCAGAAAGGGGTATTGGACTTCGACCAAATGACCGACGTGTCGAAGGCCTTTCGCGAGGTCTTGAAGCGGGATTACCGCCTCACCCTCCCGAAGATTTTCCGTCGGCAAGACGCCCAAGACGGCACGATCAAACTCCTCCTCGAAATGGAAGACGGGGCGAAGGTCGAGACCGTCTTGATGCCTTATAACTACGGCAACGCCGTCTGCGTCTCCTCCGAAGTCGGCTGCTCGATGGGCTGCGCCTTCTGTGCCTCCGGCCTCATCAAGCGTGAACGCGTTTTGACCCACGCGGAGATGATGGGGCAGGTCATGGTGATGAACCAAGTCCTCGCCGAACGCGGGGAGCGCGTCACCCACATCGTCGTGATGGGCACCGGGGAACCCTTCGACAATTACGATAACGTCCTCGATTTCATCAAATCCGCGAACGATCAAAACGGCCTCGCCATCGGGGCGAGGCACATCACCGTCTCCACCTGCGGCCTCCCCGAGCGCATCAAGCAATACGGGAAGGAGGGGATCCAGATTAATCTGGCCGTCTCCCTCCACGCGCCGAATGACGAAATCCGCAAGGAGATCATGCCGATCGCCCGGGCTTATCCCCTGGATGTCTTGATGCCCGCGATCAAGGAATACGAAGAATCCGCCGGCAGGAGGGTCACCTTCGAATACATCATGCTCGCCGGGAAAAACGATAGCCTTTCCCAAGCGGATGAACTCGCCGACCTCATCCACCATTACGGCATCTACGCCTACGTCAACCTCATCCCCTATAACGAAGTGAAGGAAAAGCCCTATAAGCGCTCTCCCTCCTCCGCGGTCCGCGCCTTTGCCGACCGCCTGATGAAGCGGGGGATCAACACCACCGTCCGCAAGGAATTCGGCAGCGACATCGACGCCGCCTGCGGGCAACTGCGCGCCAAATACGTGAAAAGGGACCTGAAATGAAACGCTACAAGGGAAATTACGCCCATATGACCGACATCGGGCGGGTCCGCGTGTCCAACGAGGACCAAGCCGCCGTCTTGACCAATGAGCACGGCGACGTCCTTTTGATCGTCTGCGACGGGATGGGCGGCCAAAACAAAGGCGACTACGCCTCCAGGACCGCGATCGAATCCCTCGCCGAGGCCTTCCGCAACAAGAAAACCCCGTGGTTCCTGCCCAAAGTCTGGCTGATGAGGGCGATCCGCGCGGCGAATTCGCTCATCTATGAGCAGGCGGAGAAGAACAAGAATTACGCCGGGATGGGCACCACCCTGGTCGCCGCCTTATTGATCGGGGACCGCCTCTACGTCGCCAATGTCGGCGATTCCCGCGCCTACATCTATTCCCCGGAGATCGGGATGCTCCACCTAACAAACGACCAGACCTACGTCGAATACCTCTATCGCACCGGGCAGATCGACAAAGAGGAAATCTATACCCATCCGGAACGCCACGCCTTGATGAATGCCTTAGGCATCTTCCCCTCCGCGGCGATGGACCTCTATTCCCGTTCCTACCATGGCGAATCGATTTTGCTATGCTCCGACGGGCTATATAACAACCTCTCCGAGACCGAGATCCGCGCGGTTTTGGCCTCCGATCAGCGCGCCGACCAGAAGGTGAAATCCCTCATCATCGATGCCAATGGCAATGGCGGAAGCGACAACATCGGCATCGCCTATTGGGAGGCCATCCTATGATCAAGATCGGCGATAAGATCGATGGGCGTTACCGCATCGTCTCCCGCATCGCGACCGGCGGCATGGCCGACGTCTATGAGGCCAACGACCTCATTTTGAAGCGCATCGTCTCCCTCAAGATCATGAAGGAAGACCTGCTTAAGGACCCGATCAATTTGGAACGCTTCAAAAACGAGACCGAGGCGGCCGCGAGCCTCCATCATCCTAACATTGTCCAAGTCTATGGCTTCGGGGTGGTCGAGGACCGCCCGTTCATGGCCAACGAATACATCAAAGGCCAAACCCTGCGCGATAAGCTCAATTTCTCGCAATACCTAAGCCCCTATGAGGCTTGCGAAGTGATGTTACAGCTGACCGCCGGGGTCGAATATATCCATAAGCATGGCCTCGTCCATCGCGATTTGAAGCCGGATAACCTCTTCTATATGCCCGATGGCACCGTCAAGATCTCCGACTTCGGGATCTCCGCCCCGATCGGTAAACCCGCGGGGGACTCGATCCAAGGAACGATCTATTACTGCGCCCCGGAAGTGCTCACCGGCGAGCCGGCGGCAATTTCCAATGACATTTACGCGATGGGCGTCCTCTTCTATGAGATTTTGGTCGGCCACGTGCCATTCGATGGCAAAACGCCGGAGGAAGTGGCGGAGAAGCATCTGAAGAAACGCTTCCCCGAGGCCTCCAAATCGATGCCCGTCATCCCGCCTTCTTTGGACCGCATCATCATCGAGGCCTGCCGCAAACGGCCCGATGAGCGCTATCCCTCCGCGGCGGCGCTAGGCGAAGCGGTGGCCCAGGCGATGGCGGACCGCGATAACTTCAAGGAAAGGAAGGGTCTTCTTTCGAAGATCTTCGGGTTCAAATAATGGCCATCGTCGCCCCGAGCGTCTTATCCGCCGATTTCTCCCATATCGAAGAGGAAGTCCTCAAGATGGAGAAAGCCGGCGCCACCTACCTCCATTTGGATGTGATGGATGGCCTTTTCGTGCCAAACAAAACCTTCGGGCCCGACCTCGTGGAAAGAATCCACGGCATCCATCATATGGTCAACGACGTCCATCTGATGGTGGAAGCGGTGGAGGAGCATATCCTTTCCTTCGCCAGAGCCGGCGCCGATTCGATCACCTTCCATATCGAAGCCTGCAAGGACGAGGAGGAAGCGCATCGCTTTATCTCCCTTATCCATTCCCTCGGCCTCAAAGCCGGGATTTCCTTAAAACCCAATACCCCCGCGGAGGCGCTTTTCCCCTTCTTCGAGGACGCGGATATGATCCTCGTCATGTCGGTGGAACCGGGCAAAGGGGGGCAGAAATACCTATCTTCCGCTTCGGAGAAATTATCGATTTACCGCGAAAAACTATCGCAAAACCCACGCGGATTGCTCCTCGAAGTCGATGGGGGCATCAACGCGGAGACCGCCCCGATCGCCGTAAGCGCAGGCGCGGAGATCCTCGTCGCCGGGTCTTATCTATATGGCCATGAGGATTATGAAGAACGGGTCAGGGGGCTCCTCGCTCTATGAAAGGGCCCTTCATCGCCGAAACGACGTTAGGCTTGGCCTTATCGATCCTTTCTTTGTTGCTTTTGCTTTTCTTTGGGAACCTCGTCTCTAGAAAAGGGCAGGGCCGTCCCTATTCCCCCTTATCGGATTTCCCCTTCGAGCTCGGCGGGGAACGCCCAAGCCCATGGACCCGCGTTCCGGTTTACGCCCTCGCGGTCGCGGTGCTGCTATTGGATTCTTCGCTTCTATTCGCCTGCTCCGATCCCGATTTCTCCCACCTATTGGTCTTAGGGATCCTTCTATCCGCCTTAGGTTTATTAAAAGCCGTCGCGATGTGCTTCCTCTTCCACGTCCCCGCGTATCGTTTCAAACCGCATCTAGGCCTATTCACCGTTTATGCGGGATTGACCGGATTAAGCCTCGTCATCGCTTCCTTGGCGCTTATGAACCTTGGGAAGATGATGAAG
>ONGB01000004.1:0-15265 GCA_900317295.1 uncultured Erysipelotrichaceae bacterium | reverse complement strand
GTCGGGATGGGGATTTTGATCCTCTTCGCGATCATCGAATTCGTTTTGCTCTTCAATCCGAAGCTCTCCTCTTGGCCGAAACTAGAAGCCGAGATGGAGGAAGACGGGAGCATCTCCACGAAGCGTCCGAAGATCTTCGTCCTCGCCGCGACGGAATGGGCGACGGTCGGCCTCGATGTCCTCGGGGCGGTGTTCCTCGGGGTGTTCTTGCTTCTATTGATCCTGCCGTTAATGTGAAAAAATGCGCCGCGATGGCGCATTTTTCATTGTCTTTGTTCGACGGACCTTACTTGGATTCTTCGGCCTTGATGGTCTTGTTAAGCGTGCGGAAGGCGCGGGTCGACATACGGACGACGACAACCTGCCCGTCGATGACGAGCTTCCTCTTTTGAAGGTTCACATTCCAGCGGCGACGGGTCGCGCGGAGGGAGTGGGAACGGTTGTTGCCGCTGACGGGGCCTTTACCGGTGATCGGGCATTTCTTGGACATCTTCGTTACCTCTTTCGCGATAAGCGATAGTGAATATACCATAAGCCCCTATCCCAGGCAACGATTATTTTCCCTCCCCTTATTCTTAAGAATAAATTGACGACCGACCCTCGCGCACGCTCGCAAGGTGTGATAGACTAGGATAGACGTGAAAGGAGCACCTTCATGGGCATTAAAATAGCCGCGATGGTACTGGCTGGCGGGAAAGGGACCCGTCTGCAGGCTTTAACGCGGAAATTGGCCAAACCGGCCGTCAGCTACGGTGGCAAATACCGCATCATCGACTTCCCTTTGAGCAACTGCGCGAACTCGGGCATCCGCCATGTCGGCGTATTGACCCAATATGAATCTAGCGCCCTCGCCTCTTATATCGGAAACGGCAAAAACTGGGGGCTTAACGGCAATAACTGCCTCACCTCCGTCCTTTCTCCCAAGGAGACCGAGGAAGGCTCTAGCTGGTATAAGGGCACCGCGGACGCCATTTATCAGAATATCGACTGGCTCGATGAGCTCGATCCGGAATACGTTTTGATTCTCTCTGGCGACCATGTCTACGCCTGCACCTATGAGGAAATGCTGGAGACCCATATCAAAAAGAAAGCGGAATGCACGATCTCCGTCCGCGAAGTCCCGATGGAGGAAGCCTCGCGCTTCGGCATCCTCGAGACCGACGAAGACGACAATATCACCGCCTTCAAGGAAAAACCGAAGGTCCCCAAGAGCAACCTCGCCTCGATGGGCATCTATATCTTCACTTATAAAGCCCTGCGCGCCGCGCTCATCACCGACGCCAAAGACGAGAAGAGCGACCACGATTTTGGGAAGAACATCATCCCTTATATGCTAGAAAAGGGCCAACGCCTCGTCGTTTACCGCTTCCGCGGATATTGGAAGGACGTCGGCACCATCGCCTCGCTCCACCAAGCGAATATGGACCTATTGCTCTCCGGCGACCCCGACATCAACCTCTTCACCGTCCAATCCTCGCATCGCATCTATACCGAGGATAACCGCGCCTTCCCCCAATATATCGGCCCGAACGCCATCGTGCAGGATTCCCTCATCAACCAAGGCGCCTTCATCGAAGGGCAGGTCCATCACTGCGTCATCTCCTCTTACGTCAAAGTGGAAGAAGGCGCGGTATGCGAGAACTCCGTCTTGATGAACGGGGCGGTCATCCGCAAGGACGCCCACGTCGTCGACGCCATCGTCGGGCCCTACGCCCTGGTGGAAGAGAACCAAAAAATCAATGAAGAGAAGGACGGCATCGCCCTGATCGCGAACAATAAGGCGGCAAATCTATGAAAAAGACCATCGGCATCGTGAATTTCCATTCCTCCCCGGAAATCTCGCCTTTGACGGATAACCGTCCCTTGGGGAGCACCTCCTTCCTTGGAAGATACGCTTTATGCGACATCGCCTTGTCGAACCTCTGCAACTCCGGGATCGACACGGTGGGGCTTTTGGTCAAAGACCATCAACGTTCTATCCTCAAGCACCTCGGCTCGATGGACGCCTGGGTCTCCAACACCAAAATCGGGCAAGAGATCATCATGTATAACGAGCCCGCCCATCTTAATCCCGAGCTGAATACTGATCTCAACAACATCAAAGAGAACGACTGGGTCCTCTATGATTCCACCGCCTCCTACATCATCATCGTCCCCGCGCACATCATCACCCTCATTGATTGCCGCAAAGCCCTTGAGGAGCATATCCGCCGCCATGAGAAGATCACCGTCTTCGGGAAGCCGATCGCCGACCCCTCGAAGGAATTCCTCTGCGAAAACATCATCGAAATGACGAAAGACGGCTATGCGTCCACCGCCTATCCGAACCCCGGCACCTCCCATAAGCCCGCCATCGTCTCGATGGGTGCCTACATCATCAACCGCACCGTCCTCGCCGACATGACGCATCGTTTCCTCCCGGCCAACCCGACCTTGGATTTGAAGACGCTCATCTACCAAGCGGCGGAAGAAGGGGAGTACCAAGTCCACGTCCAACTTTATGACGGCTACGCCCGCTGCGTCGATTCGTTTAAGTCTTACATGGATATCTCCTTTGAATTGCTCGATCACAATAAAGGCGAGCTCCTATTTAAGCGCGACTGGCCGATCTATACGCAATCCCACGATACCCCGCCTTCGATTTACGGGGAGAATAGCATCGTCGCGAACTCCTTCATCGCCAACGGCGCCATGATCGAGGGCACCGTCATCAATTCGATCATAGCCCGCGGCGTCAAGGTCGCCAAAGGCGCGGTGGTGCGCGATTCGATCATCTTCTCCAGCACCAAGATCGGGGAAGGCGCGCAGGTCGAGCACGCTTTGGTCGACAAATACAGCATCATCACCCGCAATAAGAAAGTCATCGGGAAGAAGAAAGATCCCGTCTATCTCCATCAGGGGGCCATCCTATGAGAATCGCCTTCGTCGCCAGCGAAGGGAATCCCTTCTGCAAGACCGGTGGCCTCGCCGACGTCGTCCACGCCCTTTCTAAGGAACTCGCTTCCGCCGGGCATGAAGTTTATTGCGTCCTTCCTTATTACCGCGCCGTCGCCGCAAAATTCGGCAAGGAAATGGAATCCGCTGGGGAATTCACGCTGTTTATGAGCTGGAGGGAGCATATCGCCGACCTCCACAAAATGGACAAAGACGGGGTGCATTTCCTCTTCATCGGCAACGGCTATTATTTCGACCGCGACCGTTATTATGGCTATGACGATGACGGCGAGCGCTTCGCCTTCTTCGCGATGGCCGCCCATGATTTGTTCGGGTATCTTAAGATCTCCCCGGACATCATCCACGTCCATGATTGGCAATCGGCGATGCTGCCGGTGCTATGCAAGGAACGCCCCTATCCCGAAGTGGCGAAGGCCCGTTATGTATTAACGATCCATAATCCCGCCTTCAAGGGGATGCTCGACGTCATCTCGCTCTATGACCTCTTCGGCTTGCCTTATGAACTATATGAAAACGGCGCCGTCCGCTATGAAGGCAGGGTCTCCACCTTAAAAGCCGGCATCTACTATAGCGACAAGATCACCACCGTCTCCCCGCGCCACCGCGAAGAACTGCTTTCTCCCGATAGCGGGCACGGCCTCCAAGGCGTCCTCGCCGACCGCGAACTGGATTTCGCCGGCTTCTGCAACGGCATCGACACCGCGGAATTCGACCCGAAGAAGGATCCCTTGATCCTCCCGTTTGGGGAAAAGGACCTCGAAGAAGGGAAGGCGGCCAATCGCGCGCGTCTATTAGAAGAATTCCATCTTCAGGACAAAGGCGGCCCCGTCTATGGCCTCGTCTCGCGTCTAACGGAGCAAAAGGGCATCCACCTCATCTTCGAATGCGCGGATGAACTCCTCCAAAACGGGGCGATGCTTTGCATCCTTGGCTCCGGCCAATATGAGTTAGAGCAGGGGTTTGAGGACCTCCGCCGCCGCTACCCGGAGCAAGTCGGGATCTATATCGGCTATAGCGATCCCCTCGCCCATAAGATCTACGCCGGAAGCGATTTCTTCCTGATGCCCTCGCTATTCGAGCCCTGCGGCATCGGGCAGATGATCGCCGAGCGCTACGCCACCCTCCCGATTGCCCGCGATACCGGCGGCCTTCACGACACGATCATCGACTTCACCGGCGATAACGCCGAGTCGGCCAATGGCTTCCTCTTCCGCCATTTCAACGCCGGCGGCCTCGCTTATGGGATCCACCAATCCCTCGCGGTTTATCGCGATAAGCCGACCTTCCATGCGCTTCGAGTCAACGCCTTAAAGACGGATAACTCCTGGAAGAAGAGCTGCGAGCTCTACCAAGGGCTATATCGCGAATTGCTCCGTTAAAGGCAAGCAATAAGGAAAGCGCCTGCAAATCGCAGGCGCTTTTCGTTTGCAGAAGCGGTTTACCGCTGGGTGAGGAAGGTGATCATCTCCGGCTCATCCATGACCGGCGAAGCCATTTCGCCTTGGTAGGATTCGATGCCGAGGCCGAGGATGTAATTGAGCTCGTCCTTGGTGTCGACGCCATTGGAGGAGACGGCGATGCCTTGCTTCTGGAAGGCCGCCGCCACGCGGGCATAGGTAAGCGCGTCGGAGTCGTTGCTCATCGCATCCTTGAGGAAGCCCGCGGCCAGTTTGACCTCGGATAGCCCAAGGCGGAAGAACTTGCTCGGCTCGCCTATGAGGGGCGAATAGTTCCCCGCGGCGACTTTGACGCCTAGTTTCTTTAGTTCCTTAATGGAGGCCGCCGCGCCCTCAAGATGGCCCATCAAATAGGCCGCGTGCGCGTCGATCGTTAAGAAGGAAGCCGGCATGTTGTAATCGGAGAGCATGCTCCTTAGGCGGTCGGGGAAGTCGTGGTTGAGGATGGTGCCCGGGTTGAGCGAGACGATGAAGGAGACGATGCCGTTATCCTTCAAGACGTTATCGCGGTAGGAGGTATAGTTCTCCCCGAGCTGCCGCAGAGCGGCAAGGTCGAGCGGGAAGGAGAGGTTCTTATCGCGGGCGATCTTGGAGAATTCGCCATGTTTGAGGCGGAAATGGTCCTCGGTGAGGATCGTCATGTAAGCCTCGATGCGACGGGCCTGGTTGCTCTTGTCGTTGGTCGCGTAGTAACGCATATCGACGCGGCGGGATTTGAGCTTCTCCTGGAGCAAGGCCTCGATGTAGTCGGGGCGGTACGCCTTGCGGAGGCGGTTGCGGCCGACTTCGGCGACGAGCCCTTCGCCTAGCGTCTCGCAGCGCGCGAGTTCGGAATGGATGAGGGAAATGGCGTCGCTGGTGGAGTTGATGTCGCTAGGATAGGAAAGGCGGCAATAGCTATATTTCGGCTGGAAGGAATCCGCGCCGATGTATAACGGGCCATGGATCGCCAAAGCGACTTCCTCGATGAAGCCGTAGAGGTCGTTCCTCGAGACCATCGAGGGTAGGAAGAAGACCAGCGTCCTTTCGTCATAGCGGTATAGGACGTCATCGTGGCCCAAAGACTGCAGCTCGCGGACGATCGGGGCGAGCAAGGCCGAGGCGTTTTGCCCCGGGAAACGCTCCAAAAGCGCATCCTTATTGGCCAAGCGCACCGCGACGATCGAGCCGGCGTTATTGACGCCATGGAGGGTGCGGCTGAGGTCGACGGAGAACGCCTTGAGGTTTTTGATCATGAGGACACGGTCAAGGAAGGCCGCCGCAGTGCCGCGGTCGGCTTCTTTCTCTAGTAGCAAGGTCGCATAGCCTTCCGCGCCCAAGCGGAGGGAGAGGACGCTATGGGAGGCTTCTTTGACGCCGAGCTCCGGAACGAGGCGCTTGATGGTGCCGACGGCCAGCGGGCAGTTCTCGCAGGGTTCGTCTAACCCGAAGATCGCCTTATAGCAGTAGGCCCCGGGCATCGCGTCGGGGAATTTGCGGCGCAAGGAGTCGCTGGTATCGATCAGCTTCTTGGTGCGTTGGTCGATTGTGTAGAGGTATTGCTCGTTCCTCGAGGCGAGGGAGTTGAAGCGCTGCTCGACGAATTCGACGCGCTGGGTGGAGATGAGCTGCATCGCGGCCTGGGTGATGTTAGGCACCATTTCCTGCAGTTTTTCGCGTTGGAAAAGCGTGAGGTGGAGGCCCTTCTTGGCCGTGAGGAAGACCAAACCCGTCTCCTCGCCGCGGAAATGGATCGGGACGAGGAAGAGCGAGACGATGCCGAGGTTTTGGCAGGGAAGAGAGACTTCGCGGGGAAGCGTGAGGATGTCGCGGGTGAAGAAGGGCGCGTTTTTCGCGGCGAGCTCGAAGAAGGGGTGGAGCTCTTCGTAAGCGACGCTTTCGCCTAAGGCCGATAAACCAAGATAGGCTTTCTCATCGCTATCTTCCGTCGCGGCGGCGGCGATGATTTCGGCTTCATCTTCGGCGGTCTTCCCGACGCGGGAATAGACATCGAGGCGGTAGGTCCTCCTGGCGTCATCATATAGATAGAGGCCGCCTTCTTCGAAATCGGCGATGTTCATGTAGAAGGAAAGGAAGTCGGTGATGGCTTTCTTCTCTTCGCCGGGGCCCTTGGCTTCGAAAAGCTGACGGGAAAGCTTCGCCCCCTGAAGAAGCGAGGTGATGCGGGCGATGTTCTCATTCGGCGCCGCTTTGACGGAGAAGGAGCCGATCGCCGGGTTGCCGAGATCGAAATTGACCCCGCTGGCGCGGCCGATCGCGTCTAAGGCGTGGGTGAAGAGGTCAGAAAGCGGGACGTTAGGGAAATACGCGCCGCCCATATCGACGCCATAAACCGCCATGTTGGTCTGATGGGGCATGTTCTTCGCGAAAGCGAAATCCGCGGCGAAATTCTGCAGTTTCGTCTCAAAACCCTGCACCGACTGGATGCGGTAGAAGTAGACGACGATGGTCGCGTCGTCATAATCGCCCATCATCGAGGTGGGGAAGATCTTGCGAAGCGCCTCATATAAGGCGGTCAACGCCTCGGGGGTCGGGGCTTCGTTGCCGTTTAGGCGGGCGAACATCAAGGCCGAAAGAGGCGAGGGGTTCATCAATAATTCATCGCGCCACCCGGCGAGGAATTCTTGCTGGGTGAGGCGGCGATAAGCATAAGGACGGGATTGGGTATCCTGGGCGGCCCCGGTGATCTTCTCGTAATGCTCGATGAGGTCGTTGATCGCGCCTTGGACGCGGTTCATCGCCTGGGAACGGTAGACTTCGGAGGAGATGTGGATCTCATTCCGCGAGAAGGCGGCAAGCTGCTCGGCCATCAAGCGCCCGGCTTTCTCATATCCGCGGGAGGAGGAGAGGAAGACGATGGCGTAGAAGAGCCAGAACCCGGCGTCGACGGAGACCAAGGACACCAAAAGGATCATGATGAGGAAATCGTTGCCCCCGGCGATCCATAAGCCGGTGACGAGGCCGATGATCACGAGGGAGATGACGAGGATCGTCAGGATCCCGATCATGGACCAACGGAGGGTTTTGTCCGTCTTGAAGAGGCGGAAGAAGCTTTCTTTTTCCATGATCATAGCCTTTCCTGCGACGCTTTCAGCAGCGTCGTCATGATGCGCCCGACGATGGGCATCATCTCCAAGGTGCGGCGTTTTCTGGTGAGGTATTGCTCGGCTTTGCCAGGCTCGTAGGCGATGACCTTGATGGTCAAAAGCGCGAGCTCATGCATCGAGCAGACCATCGCGATGCCGGCGGAGATGTTGTCATAAGCCGACATCTTCTCCGAGCCGCGGTAGTGGCGCTGGATGAGGCCGTCGAATTCCTTTTGGTCGAAGAAATCTTTCTCCCCGGAGAGGAGATAGCCGCGCTCAACATAGAACCCGCCGATCGCGTAGGCCGCGGCCTCGGCTTGGCTATTGAAGGCGCCGTCGGACAAAAAGAAGGGGGGCAGTGAGGGGATTTGGCCGTAGATGGATTTCCCATCGCGCCCATGTTCGACGCCATGGAGGTAATAACGGTCGGCGATCAATAGGTCGCCTTGATGGAGGGAGGGCTTCATCGACGTCGCCCCGCCGACGTTGACGACGAGGTAGGGCTTATAGGCGTTGATGAGGTAGGAAGTGTAGATCGCGGAAAGGTAATTGGACGGCCCGACGGCGCAGAGGCAGAATTCGTCGGAGCCAAGCTTCCCTAAGACGACGGAAAAGCCGTCGGCGATCTTTTTGATCTGGCGCATCTCCAAACGTTCGCGGAAATAGAAGATATCGTCTTCGCTTTGACCGAGTAGAAGAATCATGATCAACGCCCTCCTTTCTCGAACGGATTGTCGCGGAGCATCGCCTCGAATTTGGATTTCTCCATCGGGCGGGCGAAATAGAAGCCCTGCACCGCGTCTAGCCCAAGGCTAGCGAGGATGCGGACCTGCGTTTCGGTCTCAACGCCCTCGGCGATCGTGCGCATGTCCATCGCGTGGACGAGCTCGATGATCGAGCGGACCATCGCGCGGCCCTTCTCGGAGACTTCGATGTCGTCGATGAAGGATTTATCGATCTTTAAGACGTTGAAGGGAATCGACTTAAGGGAGGACAAAGACGAATAGCCGACCCCGAAGTCATCCATCGAGGTGATCATGCCCATCGCTTTGATGCGGCGGATGATCGCGGGGATGAAGACGATGTTCTCGGAAGCCAAGGATTCGGTAAGCTCCATGTCGAGCTGGTTGTGGGAGACGCCATAGCGCTTCAAGGTCTCTTCCATGTTTCCTAGCAAAGAGGGGTCATAGACCGAGCGGCGGGAAAGGTTGACGGAGACGGTGAGGCGGCGAAGTCCGCGGTTATTCCAATCGGAAAGGTCGCGGGCGACCTGCTCGAAAACGTAACGGTCGATTTCCAAAATCTTGCCGGAATGCTCGCAATAGGGAATGAAGGAAGAGGGCGGGACCAAGCCGCGCTTCGGGTGGCGCCAACGGATCAGCGCCTCGGCGCCGTAGAAGCGGCGGGTCTTCAGATCGAATTTGCCCTGGTAATAGATGATGAATTCGTGGTTGAGCAAGGCGCGGGAGATCTCATCGTCGAGATCGCGGCGCTCCTTCTCGGCTTTGACGAGCGTCTCGCTATAGATGGCGAGGTCGCAGGAGAGGCGGTCGGAGAGGTTGCTGTTCATCGCGTGCAGCGCGTGGTTGATCGCGATGAAGATGTCCTCATCCGGCTTCACCTGCGCGGAGCCGATCATGATGGAGAGCGAGGGGAGGTGGTTACGGGTATCGAAGTATTCCTGGATTTGATGGGCGAAGGCGGTCGCGTCGGAGAAAAGCAATTCCTCATCGCCTAGCTTCGCATAGCCTAGGACCAAGAATTCGCCCTTCTCGGTGACGCCTTTGACGTTCTCGGGTTTGTCGTAATGGGCGGCGAACATGTCCAAAAGCACGCGGTTGCTCTCCTGACGGATCGAGGAGACGGTGGCGCCCGTCCCGCGGACCTCGGTGAAGGAGAAGGCGAGGACGAAGGGGGTGACCCCTTCTTCGTTACGCCGCTTCTCCGCCCAGGGGGAATAAGAAAGCTTCCCGGCTTCCAAGGCGAAGGTATCCTTGTCGGAGACGCCTTCCGCGTCGGGGCCGAATAGATCGGCGATCCAGGTCAAACGCGCGGTGAGGCGGCGGGATTTCACTAACCCGCGGATCATCATCGCGACTAAGCCGCCGACGAAGAAGAAGACCGCGCCTTCGGCCACGGCCAAGCCATAACGGAGCCCGGGGTCGTCATTGAGGATGATCACCACGAGGGCGACGGCCATGAAGATGGCGCTTAGCGCGAGCAAGGCATAGTAAACGCCCAAGCGCCCGCGGATATTGCGTAATTTCTTTCGATCATCCATGGTTTAGTCCTCCTTTCCTTTCCTGCGCTCCTCTTTGGCGCGCCGTCTTTCTTCTTTTTCCTTTTCTTTGCGAAGGCGTTCTTTTTCCTCCTCCTTCGCTTTTTCCATTTCTTTCCTTAGCTCGATCTTGTAGGCCTGCTTCTCTTTGAAGGCCAGGACCGCGGCCTCGTCACTAGGATCGATCCCCGCTTTCTCTAGGGCCGCGGCGATCTCGGCTTCTTCCTTGGCTTTCTCCGCCTTGTTCTTCTTCACCGAATCGACGATCGTGAAGACGGCGATGCCAGACAATGGGATGCCGACCATCAAGGGGATGAACCAGGTCGCGTAGCCATCCGGGACGGCGGGGGAGACGAATTTGAGCACGGTCCCAAGCGCCTTCGAATGCGAGACGGCGCGTCCGATCAGATAATCCTGCGCCCACGGGGCGTCGCGGTAAGTGGGCGCCCAGTCGGCTTGGTAGAAACCCGAATGCAGATTATCGCCGCGCGTGCGGAAGAAGCGGTGCCCATCCATCGATAGATCGGTGAGCTCGCTATCCTCCCAAATGCCGCTGGAGAAGCGATAAATCACGTTGGTTCTGACATTTTGATAGAGGTCGCCCTCATTGGCGGACAAATTCCATTCCCCGGGGTTGATTGCCCCTTGGAAGTGGCGGGTGCTGCCAGCATAGATGAAGATCTCCTGCACGCGGTGGGTGTTCGCGTATTCTAATTTCTCATCGTAGAAGGTGACGACGTCGCCCACTTTGACGTCGGCGGGCTTCACTTTCGCGAGGGTCAGCCCTTCGGCGTTGTCGATATGTTTGATGGGGAAGGTCTCGGTGAGCTCGATCGCCGCTTTCTGGGAGAGCACGTGCTTCGCGGAATTATAATCCTGTAAGGAGACGCCTCCATGATCCACGGGGTCGCTTTCATAGGCGTCGACTTGCTCTTGGAAAGCCTGCCACTGCGCGGGGGTATAGGCCTTGATGACCTTATCGACCCCCATGGAGTCGGTGGCGACGTAGAGGACGGAACGGCCGAAAACCCGCGGGACGCCATAGCTTCCCGGCTGGTTCATCGAAATCATCATCGAGGCGAGGACGTAGCCCAAAAAGACCACGGCCAGCCCGAGGATCCCATCGCCGACGAGGGAGACCCATTTCTTCATTCGGCCTCTCCTTTATGGCGGCGGGCTTGGACCTCGGCTTCGCTATAGGTGTTGCCCTCGTGGTCCTTATAGACCTTGCGGACGACCTGGCGGCTCTTCTTCGGACGCGCTTTCTCGATCTTGCGCGGGGCGTTTTTGCCTTTGGGCAGCGGGGTGGTGCCGTCATCGCCCGAGCCGGGGACGACGATGCCTTTCCGCTTGTTCTTCTTCTTGAGGGTGCCTTTGGCGCGCTTTTCGACTTTTTCTTTCTTCTCTTCGGGCGCGGACGCTTCTTCGACGGGGCGCTCTTCTTCGTGGGAGGGGAGGAAATCGAGCGGGTTTTCCGCCGGGGTTTCCTCTTCCGGAGGCAATTCCGCGAAGGGGGTATTCAAAAGGTTATCGGGGTCATAGCCTTGCTCGATGAGGGCCTGGCGGCGCATCTCCATGCGGAGGGCTTCCAGACGGGCTTCTTCTTCTTGCTGCTGCTTTTCCCAAAGGGCGCGCTGCTCGGCGTCCATCGCTTCTTGCTCGGCGAGGCGGCGGGCTTCTTCTTCCTGCCTGGCCTCTTCCTCTAGGCGCATCTGCTCCTCGAGGGCCTTGCGGCGTTCTTCGGCCTCCAAGGCGATCTTCCTGGCCTTATCTTCTTCGATGGCCATGTCGACGAGGTGGCGTTTGACGATGAGCTCTTTGTATTGTTCTTCGATCGCCTCGCGGTCGGCTTTGGCCTCTTCGGGGGTCGGGAAGGGGTAATACCCATCCTTTTCCTGCTTCTTTTTCTGTTTTTTGACGTCTTCGATCTGATCGTAGAGGAAGCGTCCGTCCTCGTAGGTCTCGTTCTCGAGGGAAAAGACGACCTTCGGCTCGATGCGGCGGGATTTGATATGGTCATCGGGGAGTTTGGTCTTATCGATGAGCTGGCTTTGCATCGTCAAGATGGAGGCTTGGATCAGGTTATAGACGTCCTTGGTCTTCACTTCGTCATATTCCTGCGCGTACTCATTGACGTCATATTGGACGCCTAAAGAGGTATAGGCATCGAGGAATTCCCAAAGCTTGTAGGCGGCGTGGTAATGCGGCTCCTTGACGATCATGTTGGTCTGGTGGATCGGGTTGGAGACGCCTTTGACGCCTTTGAGGTTCTCGGCGAATTGGCAGATGAGGTAGAAAGCCGCGCGTTCGCGAAGGATCGCGAGGCGGTGGAGCAAATCGGCGTTGTGCTTCGCCCTGCCGTGTTCGGCGGCGGGGACGGTGGCCTTCACGCGCGTATCCACTTCATAGGTGACCCCGTCGATGACGGTGACGTTATGGACTTGGAAAAGCTCGGAGTCGTGGGTCTCGCCGTGGTCTTTGATGAAGTTGTAGCGTTTTTCGATGAAGAGGGCGGCCTTCTTGATGAGGGTCATGACGAAGCGGTTCTCGTAGATCGCGAATTCGACTTCGCTTTCCGGGGCGAGGATGCGCATCGGCGTGACGCGGCCTTTCTTATCGATTTTATGGACGAATTGCGTATGCGAGGCGAGGTGGGAGATCGTGCGGGCGTTGATCTTCTTCGCCTGCCCGGCGTCTTTTAGGACGTTATTCTCGCGGATGAAGGTGCGGGGGTTGAGGATGATGTGGTCGATGGCCTGGAAACCCTCCTCCAAACGCGTGATGAAAAGGTCGTCGTAAGACTTGGATTCTTCGCGCCTGGTCTGCGATAAAAGCGTGCGCCCGGCTTCTTTGAGATGCTCCGAGCCGCGGCGGAAGGCGGAATCTTTGTTTTCGGCAAGTTTACGCGTGCGCGATAGGTATTCGCGCTGCGCCTTGCCAAGCGTGTTCCCTTTGGCCATCGAAGATCACCTCAATCGGCGGAGGACTGCTTGAGGAAGTCCTTGATCTTGGCGTGGCTCATCTTGAACTCGCCTTTGCCGAAGAGGCGGTTCAATTCGTGGTCGAGGGCGAGCAATTCGTCGCGGAGGAAGGCGACGTTCAAAACCTCGAACTTCTTGAGGATCTTGGATTTGAAGACGTAGTCGAAGGCGCCAAGCTCCGTCCCGCCACAGGCGATGAAGCAGGGGACGAAGTCGTTGATCTGCTTCATGATACGGTTACCGAAGGCGAGCTTGAAATGGTCGATGACGAAGGAGTCGAGCTCTTTGAATTTGCCCAAAGTGGTCTCGCTGACGGGGTGATCGGCCTTCGCCTGGAGGAAGAGGTTGTTCAGATAGTTGTAGGGCAAAGGAAGCGCCTCGGTGTAGGGGGCTTCGAAGGGGATACCCTTGTTATCGAAGAACATCGACATGGCGCGGTCGTAGACTTTATCGGTGATCGTGAAGGTGGAGTCGTCGTTGTTCGCAGTGCCGACGAACCAGATGTTCTGCGGGATAAGGAGGGTGCCGTCGCGGAGGTGGCGCGGGTCGTTTTCCGCGGCCGCGGCGATCAGGGTGATCTTCCACTCGTTGACGTTAGGCATTTCCATGATGGAGAGGAATTCGGCGAAGTAGTACTCGATACGCGCCAAGTTCATCTCGTCGAGGACGACGAGGTTGATGTCGTCGCGGAAGGTCGCTTCGTAGATCGCCGAAAGGAAGACGGTCTCGGTGAAGCGGTGGGTGAAGTCGTTATAGTAGCCGAGGAGCTCGGAACGGTCATGCCAAGAAGGCTGGACGGAGCAGATGACGGCGTTTTTGCGGAAGAAGCGGCCTAAGCAATAAGGCAACGAGGTTTTACCGGTACCGGAGATACCTTCCAAGATGATGATCTTGCCCGTGCCCATGGCGGCGAAGAAGACGCGGCACTGCTCGATGGTGTAATAAAGGTGCATTTGCGAGCAGGCGAAATTGCGGAAGCGTTCGCAGATCCCGGAGAGCGTGATGTCGGTGGCGTCTTCGGGGAGGCGGGTCGGCGGAAGCGGGGTGGCGTATTGCTGGTCGATCTGCGCCAAACGGGGGAAGCGGATCTCCCCACCTTCGGGGGTCTTGCCTTCCTCTTCCTCTTCGCCTTCGGGGCCGGCGATGCCCTTGGTGAAGGAGAGACCGAGGATGCGGTCTTTCTCGGTCAAAGCCTGATAAAGCTCGAAATTAAGCTGCTCGATCTGGTGGAGCAATTTATCGGTGTCGGCTTGTTTCTTATAGAACTTGACGTAGCGGTAGATGAGGTAGCCGATGCCATAAAGGATCGCGCCGACGAGGCCGATGGCGAGGATCCAGAACAAAACATAGAAGAACCAACCGGCGAAATCGAATTGGCCGGAATACATGCTGAAGATGGAGCGATAATCATCAAATTCGCCAGGAACGCGGGCCCAGGGGCGGGCAAACCGGTCATTGAACCAATGGCCGAGATTGCTGAAGAAGGCGATGATCATGTCCTTCAGATATTGGAAATATGCATTCATATCGATTTCCTCCTAAGTGATTATCGGGAATAAGTGGAAGCGGTGGGGTCCATCAACCCTTTGAAGGAGAGGTTGAGGGTGAAGCAGCCGGAGGAGACGGCCTCGGTGAGGAGGCGGTCCCATCCTTCCGCGTAGATCGAGAGGACCACGCGGGTGGGCTCATTGATGGCTCTGGTGACGGCGAAGGGGTGGCTCGTCGGATCGAAGGAACCGCCTTCGGGAATCAGTAATTCCTCTAGCGTCATCGATTCCTCGACCTTCGGGACATAGCCCGGATTCTCTTCGTCGATCGGGGCGACGCCCGCGGCGTGGCCGGAATTGAAGGCGCTGGGTCTGCCGACCACCTCGGTGGTGGCGGGGCTAGGCGGCAGGTAATTCGGCTCGCCATCGTAATAGCCATAGACGAATTCTTTGCCGTCCTTGGCGTCATAGACGTGGTCATTGTTCTCGTCTAAGGGTCCCGCCAAGAGGGCTTTTTCTTCGCGGTACGGGGCATAGATCGTGTAGCCGATATCGGAGAGCATCGAGACGCGGATGACCTTGGTTACCTGATCGAGGTCTTGCCCGGTGACGTCGTATTCGGCGACGTGGCGGGAATCGTCTAGATGGTTGATCGCTTGAGCGATCTGCGCGTTCTCCGCGGACCTCGGGCGGATGGACGTGCCTTCGTCGAGGTATAGGTAAGCGGGATAGGTCGAGCGGAAATAGAATTCAAACTGAAGGGTCGGGGCATGCGAGTGGGCGTTAGAGTGGCTATAGAAAGAGGGGAATCCGTGCTCGAAATCGAAGTCCGGGGTCAGCCAGTTCTCGGTGAGCCCAGAGCTCATATCGTCGAGGCTCGACTCCAAAGAATAGGAAGAGATTAAGCTCGACAATACCGCGTCATCGATATCGTGATAGTAATGAATTTCCCCATCGTCTCCCTTCACGCCGATCTCGAAGTTCGTGATGTCGTCCATCCCGATGTTGATCTGCTCGACGG
>ONGB01000032.1 GCA_900317295.1 uncultured Erysipelotrichaceae bacterium | reverse complement strand
CTTCCCAAAAGATGAATCAGTTAATCATCAAAAAGTGACCTTTAAAAATCATTTTGGTATTGAACTTGCCGCGGATATGTATTGGCCTAAATCAGGAAATGATTTTCCTGCAATCGCAATTAGTGGTCCTTTTGGTGCGGTTAAGGAACAATCAAGTGGATTGTACGCTCAAGAGATGGCTAAAAGAGGATTCTTAACCATTGCCTTTGATCCTTCTTTTACTGGCGAAAGCGGTGGTGAACCAAGATACATGAATTCACCAGATATCAACGTCGAAGATTTCCAAGCCGCAGTCGATTATTTATCTAATTTAAATAATGTTGACCACGATAAAATCTCTATCATCGGTATTTGTGGTTGGGGTGGCATGGCTATTCAAACCGCATGCATTGATACAAGAGTTAAAGCGACAGTCGCTATTACTATGTACGACATGTCTAGAGTGACTGGCAACGGCTATTTTGATGAAGGAAATAATGAAGAAAGCCGATATCAAGCAAGGGTGGCCATCAATAATCAAAGAACAATTGATTTTAAAAATGGTAGTTACAAACTTGGTGGTGGAGTGGTTGATGATCCCACTGATTATCCGTGGTTTGTAAAACAATATTACGACTACTATAAAACATCGCGTGGATATCATTCTCGCAGCTTAAATAGCAATGGTGGATGGAACATCACCGCAGGAACATCGTTATTAAATACAAGGCTATTTACTTATGCTTCTGAAATAAGAAATGCTGTTTTAATTGTCCATGGTGAAAAAGCCCATTCACTATATTTCGGACAAGATGCGTTTAAGCTATTAAAAGGTGACAATAAAGAATTCTTATTAGTAAAAGACGCTACACACTGCGACTTATATGATGGTGGCATAAATCACGACAAAATTCCCTTTGACAAGATTGAAGGATTCATTAAAAAGAATATTTAGATAAATTTTTATCTGTTCCAAGGGTTTCAAGTTTGTTCCGTTTGTATTTAAATCTTTGCACCCTGCCAACTTGATAAAAAGGTCTGGCAATGCAAACTGGACCCCGTAATTCGAACGGTCTAGAAAAAGGGCTACCTGAAAGATTGCCTCCGGTTACACTTGAATCGGAGGTTTTTTCATGTCCGGGAAGTCCTATTCGGAAGAAGAGATCGCCTTGATCGCTTCGTGCCCCTCGCCTGGGCGAGAGAAAACGGGAACCCCTCGCTCGGGATCCCCGTTTCTCAATAGGCCGGCCTTTTCTTAATGTGTCCTTGACAAGGGGTCCACATTAACACATTTGATCATTAATAATTATAAGATTAGAAATCACTATCTACTTCTATGTAATCATATATATAAATAGCTTTGCAAAATACTTTATCTGCTAAAAATGCAATATATTGATCGAACGATTTGTCTTTTCTTTTGACTGTCAGATTTATAATGCAAGGATCTTTTTCTTTGCTGGAATATATATAATTAGTGGATATTTCATAGCCTTCCATTTTTATTTCATGATAAATGTCAGAAAAGATTCTATTAACATAGAGTGTAATCGCTATTTTTCTAGCATGCTTTCTATGTCTTATATCAATAATCTTATTCATAATTATTAGCCTTTTAGAGATGGGAATTTTCCTCGCTTATTAAAAGAGTGTGCTTTTTACTTTTTTGTTTAACGTATGTATAAAACAAAGTAACTGCTACAAAAGAACAAACAATATCGGTAATAGGAGTGGCCCAAATTATAAGCTCTGGTCCAATAGAGTTATTTTCCATTTTTGAGATAGAAAAGAAGATAAACATTAAAGGTATATCTAAAACCCCTTTTCTTAATAAGGCTAAAACAAGACTTCTCCAAGGTTTGCCGACAGCTTGGAAAAATGAAATAACTGTATAAGCAACGGCAGAAAAAGGGCCGCCGATACACAATATTCTTAAAAATTTTGTGCCGTAAGCAATGGAATTGTTTTCGTGGATGAAAATAATGGATAAAGGAGCGGCCCAAATAATAGAAACAATCATAGCCAACAAAGCAATGCCTATTGAAATGGCGCCACTAACATAGACAATTTTCGACATCCTTTTACGATTTCCGCTAGCCTTGTTGTAACCGATGATAGGTAAAACGCCTTGTGTCATGCCCCTCACGGAAGAATGAGCAAACATATTGATTTTTTTGGCGACCCCAATACCTGCTAGTGCGGCATCACTTTCTGCTTTAACAACAATAACTGAACCGATTAAAGCATCAAGAATCATGTAAGAAACATTTTCACATAAGGTCATCAAGCAAGCTGGAATTCCAACTTTAATAACTTCGCTAGGAATATTTTCTGTGAACATTTTCTTAGAAAATTTAATAGAAATTACTAAATCTTTTTTTCTGATTATCATTAAGATAATGTAATAAATTAACGCGATAGTATTCGCTATCCCAGTTGCTAAAGCTGCGGCAACTTCTGGATTTGATGGCATGATAACAAACATGAACAGAGGATCTAAACCGCAGTTCAGTAATCCCCCTAAAACAATCCCATAAGAAGCGTGCTTAGATTTTCCTTGCGCTCTTAATAAATGGGAAAACAGTGTATTAATTGCTGTTGGAATACCAAATATCACTACGCAATATAGGATATATGATCTAGCGTAACCAGAAGTTTCAGGAGATTTGTTTCCTGATAATAAATTAGATAAAGGATTATTAAAAATAAAAATGAATGAACAATAAATTAATGTCGTAATTAAACAAGCATAAAAAGCAAAGCGAGATGCATTTTTAGCTCTCCATGGATTATTTTTTCCAAGAGAACGAGATATAACACTAGAGGCACCTATCCCAAATAAATTTGATATAGCGCTTAATATCATATATACAGGCATGCAAATAGTTACGCCAGCTACTAAAGCATTCCCTAATTCCTTATCCGCCATATTGTTCGCTGCTAAGCCAATAAAGAATGTGTCGGTAATATTGTAGATGACAAGAATAAGCTGCCCGATAATAGAAGGGATAGCTAAACTTAAAATCGCCTGGAGTACAGGTTTGTTTTCAAACAAATCTTTCTTTTTTAAATCTAAATTATTAGTCATAACAGTAAATTGGAAAAAATTTTCCTATTTGGATTTAGTCCAAAAAACAAGAAAAAATAAATAAGAAAAACTTTCGATACTATAAAAAAAGCTTATAATTATTTGCATGGATGCAAAATTGTTAACTCTCATCGAATTAAGCGAAGTAAATTCATTTACTAAAGCTGCAAAAGCACTAAATTTGACTCAGCCCGCTGTTAGTCAACACGTCAAACAATTAGAAGAGGAATTTGACGCTAAACTATTTATTCGCTCAAACAATAATCTTTCCCTAACAAAAGAAGGGGAAATCGTGCTTAAATACGCTTTGCGTATTCAATCTCTTTACAACGATATGAATCGCAAACTAAAAGATTGCAAGAAATGCGTTAATAATTTGACAGTTGGTATTACCCATACTTCCGAAAGCAACATCGCTCCAGAAATCATGGCAAAATATTCAGAAAGAAATAGTGGGTTACATATAAGAATTATTTCTGACTCTATAAAAAACCTTTATGAGAAATTAAGCCTTTATCAGATTGATTTAGCAATAATTGAAGGAAAGATTACTAATAAAAAATTCTCCTCTATTTTGCTTGGCACCGATTCTTTGGTAGCGGTTGTTTCTTCAGATAATCCCCTTGCTAATAGAAAAGTAGTTACTATTAGCGATTTAAAAAAAGAAAACCTTATTTTAAGAAATCTTGAAAGTGGTACCTCAACTCTTTTCGTTAATGAATTGGCGAAAATGGACGAAGATATTAACAATTTCCATTTATCTCTAGAAATGGATAATGTAGCTTCTATTAAAATGCTTGTGAGAAAAAATCTTGGAATTTCTATTTTGCCAAAGAGCGCTTGTTCTAGAGAAATAAAAGAAAACAAATTAGTGGGGCTCCCCATTGAAAATTTAGATTTGATAAGAGAAACAAACCTCGTGTTTATAGACAATAATATTGATAGAAATATTTTAGAAGACATAGTCTCCATTTATAGAGAATCAATATAATTCATATAAGCTATATTTTTCGGCGTGAAGAAACTGGCGAAGAGCATCATAGATTTCTACCACAAGGGTGACGTGGCGTTCTATTTTTCCTTATTTGGCCCCTTAGTCATGGGCACCATTCACTTGGTTTTCGTCATCATCCATTTCGATTGGATTTTGATCAATTACTGCATCTTTTCCTACCTTATGGCTTTGCTTAAGGTGTGGCAGTGGGCGATAGAGAAATACCTTCTGAAACCGAATCCGTATGTCGCCGCGATAATCTCGATGCTGGCGATCCTCGCGCCGATGATGGCTTCGTTTGTTTTAACGATTCTATATCGAGACGCCCCGCATTACATTTTTGATTGGTTCGTTTACGCCTACGCCTTATATGGCACGGTTAAGATGGTCTTCGCCATCAAAGGGCTCACCAAGAAAAACAAGACGGATAGGCAATACGTCCTTTCTTTCTTTGGCATGACCGGCGCCTTATTTACGATGCAGATGATGGAATTCAATCTCATCATGGCTTTCAGTGACGGTCAGGATAATGCGATGTATCTGATGCAACTTTATTCTCAGGGGGCGATCTTCCTGTTCGCCTTATTCGTGGTGGGGCTATTCGTATATAAAGCGACCCTGGCAAAAAGAAGCCAGGATAATGACGCGACGAGTTGAACCTTTGGATAATTCCGGATGCCTGCGTATAACCGCGCAGGTTTTTCTTTATCGCAATTAAGGTTCGCGCGCACGCGTTTAATTTAGATATATAAAGAGGTCGCTTAAAAACGAATATGAAAAAAGTAGGTATCTTTGATACCTAAAAAATTTTCGGAAAATTTTACAAAAAATGCTTGACGCAATTTTCGAAACGCGTATAGTTATGTGTTCCGCAGGGAACGCTAGGTTGCAAAACCGGGCGAAACTGCGGTAGCCACATGAATTGAATTCATGTGAGGGGAATGCAAAATGCCCCTGGCTGCAAGGCCGAAAAGGTTGGCTGCTCTGAAAAGGGCAAAGGTCAATCGGACGCTTGATCCCGACTGGCTAAGGAACCTCCGCCTCGCGGTAAACCGCAAAATGGGAGAGCGATGAAGAAACTCGTTTCGAAAGGGGCGAGGAGGAAACATCGCTAAGGGCTCTCGCCTGAGGCGCAGAAAGCCACCGCCACGAAATCTACCCGGGCGGCTCGTGAATCGAGAAAGAACGGGTTCTCCGGAACGCTCTGAAAAGAGGAAGGCCGGAAGCGGGGATGAACGAGCTTCATCGAAATCCCCCAAGGAAAGCCGATCGCCTGCGGTGCACCGCGAAAAGATAGGCTGCCAAGCGTGAATCCTGCGGAGGAGAAGCTCATGGCAAAGGGAGAAAGACCCGGGAGGAATCCTGCCTCCACCGGTAAACCGGAAGAAACAAGGCTGTTGGGAGAAACCGATGGGAAATCGGCGAAACCAATGAGGCCTAGACTCTCCTCTAGGCGCGGCTAATCCAACCGCTAGATGAATCTAGAACTTGGATCCCCGGCTAGCCCGTCCGCAAGGCAGGTAAACCGAGTAGACGCGCTGCGGCGAAAGCCGATGCGCGGAGCGGATTCCTTACCGCTTCTTGGTAGAACCAAGGAATTCAATCGGGATGGGCGGTGACGCCTAAAAGGGAGAAAAACCCTACACCCCGCGAAAGGGTGGCGGTAGACCGAAAAACCTTCGCTCCGATCGCCTTGATGCGCTGCCTAATCCGCTGCGCTGCGACCGGTAGCCCTCCGCAAGGAGGCAACGGGAATTCCCCCGTAAGTGAAACTTAAAGCGGAACTGCGAACATCTCGTCTGCCATAAGGCTTAAGGGATGTCCGCGAACCTCCGGGAATACATAACCGGATCGGTGCCTAAAGAGGCAATGGCGCGCGGTAAACCGCTGGAAATGCCTCGAACCTGGGCTTCGGCCTAGGGGAGATCAGAGACGTGAGTCCCTGAAGGAAGTCGTTCCACCCTGAAATTCAAAAGTCGGAACGTGGCCAAGGCAAGCAGGGGATGAAGATGAACCTGCCACCGAAGCAGAGATCAGCCAAGGCAGGCGCCGAGGGCTGACCTAGGAGGATAAGAGCTCCTCTCAGCGGTACACCGCGAAACAAAAAACTTGTGCCCGAATGCCATTCCGGTCAAGTGGAAGAAGAGATAAGGCGCGAATCCCTCTGGGATGCGGTCGGTTGGAATCCCCCGCAAGGTAGACCTTGAATGTGAAATGTCCCGACGAAATTGGAGCTAGACAAGTCGTTAAACCGGAAAGCCGAGCCGACACCACGCAGCGATGCGTGGCGTTTTCTTTTTAGGGCAAAAAAGCAAATCCGTCCGCGAAATGCATATGTTTTTGGCAAAAAGCTCTTCCTTTTGACGGGGGATAAAGTCCCCTCAGAAAGGAAGATTCTTTTATTTTTTACCTATTCTTGTTATAGAATAGCCGTCATGGCGCCCCGTAAAAAACCAAAATACGCGAAGCCTCTCAAAGAGTTCTCTGATAAATTTCTTCTTCGCTCTAAAAAGCTGAAGAAGATTAAGCCCACTTGGATCATTCTCCTTTCCTTCTTGGCCTTGGTCCTGATTGGGAGCCTTTTGCTGTTCCTTCCCTTCGCTTCCACCCCTGGCGGGCTGGAATACATCGACTGCCTATTCTTAGCGACCTCGGCGGTTTGCGTTACCGGCTTATCCCCGGTCACTTTGGCAAGCGAGCTCACCGTCTATGGCAAAATCGTCATGGGCATCCTCATCCAGATGGGGGGTTTAGGCCTCGTCACCATCATCTCCTTCTTCACTTTGGCCCTTCGAAAAGATTTCAAACTGGGTCAGGCCGTTTTGATCCGCGAAGCCCTCAACCAAGAAGGATTCAAAGGCGTTCGCCATATCATCATCCACATCATCATCTATACTGGCGCCTTCGAATTGACCGGATTCCTGCTGACTTTGCCGGTTTTCCTCCGCATGCCGGAGTATAACGTCCTGCAGGCCATCGGCATCTCGTTATTCCATTCCATCTCCGCCTTCAATAACGCCGGGTTCGACATCATCGGCGACTCTTCTTTGCTCGCCTTCTCCGATAACATCTATTTCAACCTCGTGACCTGCGGCCTCATCATCTTCGGCGGCATCGGCTTCTTGGTGTGGGATGACATCTTCTTCACCCGCAATCCGCGGAAATTCTCCACGCAGACCAAAATCGTCCTCATCACCTATTTCACCATCCTCGCCGTCTCCTTCCTCTCCATCTGGGGACTATCCCAAGTCGACGGGCAGGAAATGACTTGGCTGGAGGCGCTCTCTTATTCGGTCAATCTAAGAACCGCGGGCTTCGCCACGATCGATACCACCAAGCTAGGCTCTGGCAATCTCTTGCTCAGCCAAGCCTTGATGTTCATCGGCGGCAACCCGTTATCGACCGCTGGTGGTATCAAAACAACGACCATCTTCGTTATTTTGGCCACCCTGGTGAGCTTCATCCGCTCCAAAAAGACCATCGTCTTCCGCCGCCGCATCACCCAGGATACGAAGATCAAGGCGTTCTTGCTCTTCGGCTTCGGTGTCGTTGCCATCATCGTCGGCTCTGCCGTCATCGGCGTCCTCAATCCGGCCTTCACGATGGAACAAATCACCTATGAAGCGACCTCGGCCTTCGGCACCGTCGGCTTCTCCCAGGGCATCACCCCCAATTTGCATTGGGGCAGCAAATTGGTATTATGCTTCCTGATGTATACCGGCCGTGTGAGCCCGGTATCCTACCTCAGCTTGTTCAATAACACGTTCTTGAACGTGCCAAATGACAATATTGACTATCTAGACACCGACATCATGATCGGGTAAGGAGGAGAACTCTATGAAGAAAATCATCGCCGTCATCGGGATGGGGCGCTTCGGCATCGGCCTCGTCAAAGCCTTGTCGAGCCTCAACGTCGACGTCATCGCCGTCGATAAGGACAAAGAACGCCTCGCCATGGTCGGGGAATACGTCCGCGATGCTTTCGTCTGCGACTCTACCAACCCCAACGGTTTGGAAGAAGCCGGCGTCGACAAAGCGGATGACGTCATCGTCTCCTTCGGTCAGGATAATCAAGCCTTCGTCGCCATCTCGGTCATGACCATCGTCGCCTTGACCCACATCCACGCCCGCCACATCACCGTCCGCATCGACGACGACTCCTATGCGGAATTGATGCTCAAAGTCGGCGCGGACAGCTTGATGTCCCCCTTCGATTTGGCTTCCGAGCGCCTCGCTTTGAAAGTCGGATCGCAAAACGTCATGGACTACTATCACATCTCTGGCCCCTATTCGATCTACGAGCTGAAGATGACCGACGACGTCGAACCGATCTCCCTTATCGACTTGGCCGCTCCGTCGAAATACCGCGTCAACATCTTGCTCTATATCCGCGATGGCAAGACCTTGCAGCCGGACCGCGACTACGTCATCCAACCGGGCGACCACATCTTCGCCCTCGGCGAACTCGCCGGCATCAACAAGATGCGGAAATACCTTGAGAATCCGAAACGCGTCAAAAAGGCCGCTTAATCTAGCAAAGCTTGGAAAGGGGAAAAGACCATGAAGATCCATAATACGTTGCTGCCGATCGCCGTTTTGGCGATGAGTTCCTGCGCCTTATTCGACGGGGGCTCCACCTCTAAGAATACGGACTATTCGATCGATAACTCCGAAGATCTCGTTCCTTTTACCCCGGAAGAAGGGGGAGGGGATGCCGATTATTATCAATCGAAGCACCTGATCCTCGTCACCGAGATCCATGGTTCTTATAACCAAATGCATCATTTCCGCCTAGATCCGGACAATGATAGGAAGCGCATTTACGACAACCTCTATTTCTACGAAGATGATTTCTTCTACGTCATGCTCTATAAGGGGACGGCGTTCACTTCCCTTGGGCAGATTTATGCTTCCTTAAGTGATCCTAGCGATGCCGAATATGGGAAGCTCGTTCATGACAACACGACTTTCCAAATCAACATCAAGAAAGACGGCGTCTATCGCCTGGTGCTAGACGCGGATGATTATTCCGTCGATATGGAACGCGTTTCCGACATCGAGACCCCGGTCTATGAGCCGATCACCACTTGTCGCCTCTACGTCCATGGCGACGCGGAGAAGACCTACACGGACATGACCCTCGATAAAGCCACGGGGAAATGGCATGTCCGCAAGACGATCCCGGCGAAGAGCTCGATCGGCTTCTTCAGCGCCTCCGGCATCAGCCATTACAAAATGGACTTCGCCGAAGGATTGATGAACCGTTACCTCTATCCGAATGGCGTCAACCCGAGATCTGCCAATCTCCATATGGGCGGGGATTTCGACATCTATTTCGACGCGAATTCCTATGTCCTCGACCTTACCCTCAATAATCCGGACACGGCCTCCTATTATTGCCAAGTCGGTTGGCAGGAGGCGAAGGTGTTGGAGCCCCTGGCCGAGGCGCCCTATCTATTCCGTCATCGCATCACCTCCACCGCCCAGCCGGGGAATTATGAGGAACTCCCGGATTTCTATCCCTTCCTAGGGGAACCCTTCGAACTTGAATACCGTAGCGAAGGCGGGGACTACAACTACAAGAAATACATCAAGGTCTCGGGCGAATTCGACCTCACGGTCAACCTGAAAGAATTCACCGTCACGGTGACCAAAGCCGGGGAATAACCCCTTATTTCGCGATTCTTTTCGCCTAAGGCACGCTTTTCCGTATAGAATTAAAAGGACATGAAGACTCTCATCTATTTCCAAAACGAAGACGCGTTGAAGAATTCCGGCATCGGCAGGGCGATGTCCCATCAATTGAAAGCCCTAAATTACGCCGGGGTGGAAGCGGTGGTCGATCCCAAAGGGGAATACGACATTGCCCACATCAACACCTATTTTGGGAAATCCCAACGCCTTTTGAAGAAAGCGAAAAAGAAAGGGATCCCCGTCATCGTTCATGGCCATAGCACCTTCGAGGATTTCCGCAATTCCTTCAAGATCTGGCAATTGATCGAACCCTATTACGATGGCTGCCTGAAGAAGATGTATAAAGGCGCGGACATGATCATCGCCCCTACGCCCTACGCGCGGGATTTGATCAAGTCCTATGGCTTTTGCCAAAACGTCATCGCCGTCAGCAACGGCATCAACATGGAAGACTATAAGCAAGACGAAGCCGCCCAAGCGAAGTTCCGCGAGACCTTTGGGGTCAAAGAGGGCGAGAAGTTCGTCATGGGCGTCGGCTTCCCCTTTGAGAGAAAGGGCCTCATCGATTTCATCGAGGTCGCTAGGCGCTTCCCCGACATCAAATTCTTCTGGTTCGGCTACCTCCAACGCATCCTCACCAACGAAAAGATCATCCGCGCGATCAAGAAAAAGCCCGACAACGTCATCATGGCGGGCTACCAAAAAGGCGATGTCATCCACGGGGCCTACCAGCTAGCGACCTGTTTGTTTTTCCCCTCCTTCGAGGAGACGGAAGGCATCGTCGTCTTGGAGGCCTTAGCCTCCCGTTGTCCCCTCGTCGTCCGCGACATCGGGGTCTATGAAGGCTGGGTCAAGGATGGCTATGATGGCCACCTATGCAAGAATAACGACGAATTCGCCGCGGCGATCCAAGAACTCTTGGACCACGGGGAGAAGAAAGAGATCCTCGATAACGGCTACCAAGTGGCGAGTGACCGCGACTTAAGCAAAATCGGCGACCAATTGAAGGCCGCCTACGAGAAGTTGCTCCTAGAGAAGAAGGGGAACTAACCGAGGATCTTCTTCCATTCCTCGACGATCGAATCCTCCGAGAAGCGTTTCGAAGAAAGGAACGCTTTTCTTTTCGCTTCCTTCAGGACATAGGGATCTTCCAATAACCCGATGATCTTATCCGCGTAATCATTAGGATCGCGGGAGGGGACGATATAACCATCTTCCCCGTCGTGGAACACCTCATCGATCGGGCCGGAGAAGCGGGAAGTCACCACGGGGAGCGAGCAGGCGTTGGCCTCGAATTTGACCAGCGAGAAGCCTTCGTATGCTGAAGTGATGAGCATCATGTCGGAGGCGAGGTAATGACGTTCGGAGATGCTCTCCCCCGAGATCATTTCCACTTCGTTTTCTAGGCCGTTTTCTTCAATAAACGCATGCATGTCCCCCGCCAAATGGCCATCGCCGTACATCTTCATATGAAAGGAAAAACCGCGGTTTTTGAGCTCTAAGGCGACCGCTAAAGCGAGCATCGGATCTTTTTGTTCGGTGAAGCGCCCGACGAAGATGATCTCATGGCCATGGGACTCATAATTCTCCTGGGGGGCGAACTTGATCGGGTTATAGATATAGGAGCACTTCCCTTTGAAATTGGGATGCTTCTCGCAGACTTCCTTCAGCGTCGATTCGGTGAGGAAGACGTAGTGGTCCGGCTTCCGGCAGGTGCGGAGGAGGACGTTGTCCTTCTCAAAGCTAGGCGCATCGAAATGATAATGGAAAAAGACCTTTCCTTTGTTTTTGCTGGGCGCATAACGGTAGGAGTCGATGCTAGAAGCGATGAAAACCGTATCCTCGTCCATCAGGCTCGCGATGTATTTCTGCCTTTTCGGGCGGCCCCAAAAATAGGCGTTGACCGTCTTTTGGAATAAGGCGAGTCGTTTCAAGGGGTGCTTCCAGCCATAGGATGCCCAGAATTGATCAAAACGTCCGATCTTCGAATCGATATGAAGGGGAACGACTTTGATCGAGGGGTCAAGGGGATATAAAACATCGCCTTCGATCTCGCTGGAGCAGACCAAAGTCACCTCATAATCCTTGCATAGGAGGTTCATCAGGCGAATGGAAACCGTCTCCGTCCCGCCGAGGCGGTCGAGGGATTGCACGGCCCAAAGGATTTTCTTCACCCGGGTATTATAGCGAAGATTTAGGCAAAATCGCATTCATTCAATTGCGGAACCTCCCATAAGGGAGTAAGGTTTGTCCTAGCGAAACCATCACCGCATAAAAAACTGAACATCGCAAGAAAGTAGGAAACAGTCATGAAAAATGCAATCGTGGGTCAGTCGGGCGGCCCGACTCCCGTCATCAACGCTTCCCTCGCCGGCGTCTTCCAAGCCGCGAAGCAGCATGGCATCGACATAGTCTATGGCATGAACCACGGCGTCATGGGCCTATTGAAGGATGACTTGGTCGACATCGGCCAGTTCCTCGATAGCGATCTTAAGATCGAACTCCTTCGCCGCACCCCCTCGTCTTTCCTCGGCTCCTGCCGTTATAAGCTGAAGCCCTATACCGAGGACGACACCGAATACAAGATCATCTTCGAGAACCTCGAAAAGCACGAAATCGGATACTTCTTCTATATCGGTGGCAACGATTCGATGGATACCATCGCCAAATTGGCCTCTTACGGGGCCTATGTCCATTCCCCGATCCGCTTCATCGGCGTCCCCAAGACCATCGACAATGACTTGGCGATCACCGACCACTGCCCGGGTTATGGTTCCGCGGCGAAATACGTCGCCACCGTCATGAAGGAAATCGGCCGCGACGCCGCCTGCTATGGCACCAAGGTCGTCACCGTCGTCGAAGTCATGGGCCGCAACGCCGGTTGGCTCACCGCCGCCAGCGCCCTCGCCCGCCGCGATGACTTCGAGGGCACCGATTTGATCGCCCTCCCCGAAATCCCCTTCGATCTGGACCGCTTTGTCGATAAGGTCGCCGAGCTCCAGGCGAAGAAACCGGCCGTCTTGGTCGCCGTCTCCGAAGGCATCAAGGTCGCCGATGGCCGTTATGTGTGCGAACTAGGCTCGAGTTCCCACGCCTCCGACGCCTTTGGCCACAAAGCCCTCACCGGCACCGCCTCCTATCTATGCTCCGTCCTCCAAGAGAGGCTCGGTGGGCGCGGACGCCCGATTGAGCTCTCCGTCCTTCAGCGCTGCGCGGGCCACTTGACCTCCCGCACCGACATCGAAGAAGCCGAAATGGTCGGCGGCGCCGCCGTCTTGGCCGCTATCGCGGGCAAAACTGGCAAAACCGTCGTCCTCCGCCGCATCTCCGATAACCCCTATCAGGTCACGACCGACCTCGCCACCTGCGACGAACTCGCCAACTACGAGAAGAAGGTGCCGCTGGATTGGATCAACGAGGACAACACCGACATGACCCAAGCCTTCTTGGATTACGCCACCCCGCTGATCCAAGGCGAGCTCGCTCCCTTCTACGTCAACGGCCTTCCCTATCACTTGGGATCGTTCAAGGAGTAAACCAAACGAAAAGAATCGCCCGCTGTGAACTGTACCCCAAATCCTGGACAACCAGGAGGAGGGGTATTTTTCATGAAATACACGTTGGAATTCAAACTCGAATGCGTCAAAAGGTACAAAACTGGGCGGCGCATCGAAGCGCCTCAAGGCTGCAAAAACATAAAAAGCTTGTTGAACCATGTCCGCGAATGGGCCAAGAACTACGACGACCTCGGCATCGACGGGCTTAAGCATTCATCGGCGAACAAGGACTGGACGCCCGAAAAGCGTTTCGAGCTGGTCGCGAAGGTCCTGGCGGGCAGCTCCATCCTGTCCGTGTCCAAGAGTGCTCACCTCAACAACGGCCAGCTCTACCAATGGGTGAAAAGGTATCGAGAAAGGGGCATGGATGGGCTAGAATGCCGTCGTGGGAAACCCCCGAAGGTGCCGATCATGCCGAAGAAGAAAGCCAAACTGACCCCCTCGGAGAGGGAGGAACTCGAGATCCTCAGGGCGAGGAACGAATACCTCGAGGCGGAGAACGAATACCTAAAAAAATTAGACGCCTTGGTGACGAAGAGGGAGGCCGCGCGTCCCAAGGCGAGAAAGCGGAAGTCGTCAAAGAGATGATGACGGCGGGCGGCTTCAGGCTGCCGATCCTGCTCAAGGCGGCGTCCCTGCCGCGGTCCACCTATTACTTCGAGGCCGGAAAGCCGGATCCGGATGCCAAGAACCGAGGGATAATCGAGGAAATCCGGTCCATTTTCGAGGAGAACAAGTCAAGGTACGGGGTCAGGCGGATAGCCGCGGAGCTCCGTAACCGCGGGTTCCCCGTCAACCACAAGAAGGTCCAAAGGCTCATGTCGAAGCTGGGGCTCAAGGCGATAAGGCCGAAGGTCAAATACCATTCCTACATGGGGACCGTCGGCGTGGTCGCGGACAACCTCATCGAGAGGGACTTCGAGGCCTCCAAGCCGAATGAGAAATGGACGACCGACGTCTCGCAGTTCAACTGCCCGTTCGGCAAGGCGTACCTATCCCCCATATTGGACATGTTCGGGACCGACATCGTCGCGTGGGACCTGTCGACGTCGCCCAACTTCGAGCAGACGATGAGGATGCTCGACAGGGCGTTCGCGAAGAACCCCGAGCTGGAGGGGCTGGTCTTCCACAGCGACCAGGGGTGGCAATACCAAATGAAGCAATACGGCCAGAGGCTCAAGGAGAAGGGCATCGTCCAATCGATGTCCCGAAAGGGCAACTGCATCGACAACTGCGTCATGGAGACGTTCTTCGGTACTATGAAGCGCGAGATGTTCTACGGGCATGAGGGCGAGTTCCGGACGTTCGAGCAGCTGAAGACTGCCATCGCCGAATACATCGACTACTACAACAACAGGAGGATCAAGGGCAAAACAAAATGGATGCCCCCGGCGGTCTACCGGGAGGCATCCATGAGGGCCTTATGATATAATCCGATCAACTTGTCCAGGAAACTGGGTACACATCACTGAGACGATTCTTTTTAATCGATGAGGATCCCTTCTTTTCCTTGTCGTAAGAACTCGATGACTTTTTGGTCCCCTGGGAGGAATTCCTCTAGGGGAGGAAGCTGATCTAGAGGCAGGAGAAGGAGTTCTTTAACTTCCGATTCTTGGAAGAAAGATAACGGGGGCATGCACGCGATTTCGCCTAGGAAATGCACGGTGACGTAACTCGTGAAATCCCCGTTGGGGTAGTGGAAATCGCCTTCTTTTCCAGAAAGCAACGCGAGGAGGGTTAGTTCCCCGGCTTCGATTCCGGTTTCTTCTTTTAGCTCTCGCCTCGCCCCGTCGATGAGTTTCTCGTCGAAGTCCAAGGCCCCGCCTGGGAAGCAATATCTTCCATCGTCTTGACGCTTCTCGATGAGGTAGCGGCCTTCCTTATCGCGGAGGGTGATGGAGACGCCGATCGCCATGACGCGGCGATGCCCGACGAGGGAACGGATATAGGGGATGTATTCTTTGTCCATGCGCTTATCTTACTTCATTAAGGAGGCTAACTATTAGAAATCAATAGAGAAATTTCTCTTCTTGCGGCTTCTCTTTGTGAAAGCCGGCCTGAAAATCGCGCGAGGCAAGCGCCGAAGC
>ONGB01000089.1 GCA_900317295.1 uncultured Erysipelotrichaceae bacterium | reverse complement strand
CGAGGAGCTCATGGAACGCCACCGAAACGTCCATCCAAGCGCATTCCCGAAGTCCAAGGAGGCTTGGTACAGCCTGCCCTTGGACGACACCTATTCCGAGGAGGAGGTCGGCCGCATCCTCGACAGATGCCTCGCCCATGCGCTGGGGAGGGACGATGCGCTCTCTCTGTCGGAGAGCCTCGCCCTCGCCCGCGAGAACAAAGGGCACGGATCGGCCCTGGGCAAGGAATTCTGCGCCTCCTACCTCGAAAAGAGGCATGAAGGCAGCGTCGAGATCAACCGCCGTGAGAATCGGACCTCGACCGGCCTTCCGTTAGCGGACACCCATTTCGCCGTAGAAGGATCGAAGAGGAAATGCTTCGTTTATGTCTATGAAACCGAAGGCTCGCCCATGCTTTTGATCAATGCGAAGGAAAGCCTTGCTAAAGAAATCATGGAACGTCACCAAAACGTCCATCCTAGCGCTTTCCCGAAATCCAAGGATGCCTGGTATAGCTTGCCCCTAGACGATAGTTATACCGAAGAAGAAGTGGGTTATATCCTCGATAGATGCTTTGCCTCGGCATTAGGGAAAGAAGACGAATCGTTATCCCTAAAAGAAAGCCTTGCTTTGGCAAAATCGGCCAAGAGCAAGCACGCCTTCGACAAGAAGGCCATCTGCGAATATCTCTCCAAATACGGGGATGAGGTGGAACTTAATGCCAGGGGCGACTCCACGGTCACCGGGCTGCCTTTGGCGGACACCCATTACGTCGTGGGGAGGGACGAGAAGAAGCGGTGCTTCGCCTACGTCTATCAGACCAGCGGGGCGATGATGCTCCTCATCAAGGCCAACTCCGATTACGTGGAGGCGCTCCGCTCGGAGCACCCCGCGGTCCGCGACAGCGCTTTCCCCAAATCCAAGGAGCCTTGGGCGAGCGTCGTCCTCGACGACACCTATAGCGACGACGACGTCAAGAAACTCCTAGACGACCTCGTCGAGATCAATAGATAAGGCAATAATAGGGCCGACGGTTCGCCGGCCCTATTTTATTATTCAAGCGCCTGATGCGAAAAAAACTGGACGTGAACTGAACCCCATTTAGTTCACAGGTTGAAAAAAGTCCCCGACACGATGGTATAAGAACCTATTTACTATTTGGCGGCTGAGGCGGTGCACGATTTCAATTGATTACAGGAGCATGATTCCCTGTCGCGCTTCGCATAGTAACTATCCAAAACACTCCGATGGATGCTGCAATGAAGCGGATGGAATAGGGTAATTCAAGATGTGAAAAAAGAAAAAACGAAATGGCTCAATGGCATTTGAGACTTAATTTATCTTTGATAAAGTGTAGAATTATGCCACTCCCGTCGAATCGGAAAGGAATGAACCAATATGGATAAATTATTAACCAAGGTCTCGGCATTGCTTCTAGGCTCCATGGTGACTCTAGGAGCAGGGGCCGCCGCGAACATCGTATCCAGCGATAAAACTGTCTCAAGCGAAACGAAAGCCTCACTAATCACTCCCAAACAGAAGATGAATGCTGGCGCCGTTGTCTCTAGCATCGATCTTTCTATCGACGGGTATGAAGGGGAGATCGATGGAGGCGGCTATCCAATAGCCGATGCCACCGTCAAATACGCGGTCTCTTATTCAACCGGGGAGGGAAACCGGGAAGTATCTGTGAAGGTATATTTGAATGAAGAAGAAGTTGAGGATATGGTATGGGAAGAACCATGTTATTACCTCGACAAAGGTTATGGTGACTTCTACCTTTCTTTTGACAAGAACGGAACCTATACGGTGAAGGTAACCTCGAAAGAATGCCCTTCCGTCACAGGGACCTTCGATATCAACGTGACCGGCATCGTCCCAGTTGCTTACCGCGATTACGAATTAACTACTTCCCCCGTTTCGTCTGGAGGAAACTATGTCATTGCAGCGGGCACCCACGCTCTCTACGAGGGCAATTTCAGTTCTAGCGAAGGGCAGGGCGCGAAAGACGTCACGATCAAAGACAACGTCATCACAACCAACGATCAATACATTGTCTGGGTGCTGCAAGAAAAAGACAATGGCGCTTACGCGATTACCGAACGGGATGACAGGTACAACTTTCTTGGCGCCGTAGATCGCGGTTCCTCCAATGGGAAGATTGCAATAACCGGAAATGGCAACGCG
>ONGB01000001.1 GCA_900317295.1 uncultured Erysipelotrichaceae bacterium | reverse complement strand
GAGTTTTAACGTGTTGTGCTTCAGTTTGAGGTAATTGGCCGCGTAGTCGCGCGCCGCATTATTGTCCTGAATGCCGAAGACGATCGTCGTGCCGGAAGTGACGGAGCCGGAGAATTCGATGGTGATTTGGGTGCCGCCACGATACATCGTGCTGCCGCCGATATCGGTGCCATAGATTTTGGCCGCGTCCGGGGTGCCATCCACATAAATCGAAGCATAGGAGCTAGAGGCCGGGGTCAAAACCGGGGTGCCGTAGAGGCCAACGGAACCGCAGGCCGCCGAATCGCAATAGACGGCGTTGCGGCCGCTGGAAGTGACCGTGCCGGCGAAGGAAGCTTTGCCGTTGCCGTTGACGCGGACGGTATTGATTGTTGACCGGAGGGTCGATCCGGCTTGGGCATCAAGCGTGGCGTTGTTCTGGACGGAGATGGCGCTGCCGCCGGTCGCGTTGACCGTGGTGCCGTTGCCGATGACGCATTTGTAGGAATAGCTATCGTAGCTGCTGCCTTTGCCATCACCGACGATAATAAGAGCATCGTTGGCCGCCCCGGTGACGGTACCGTTGCCAGTGATGCTGAAATAGCAATTATTCACCGCGCCATTGTAGCCACGCATGAGGAAGAAGACGGCTTGGGCGGACGCCGGGGAGAAGGTCAGGGTATAGCCCTGCAAATCGATGGTGAGGGATTTTTGGATGATGCAGACGCTGGCTTCGGTGTAATTCTTAAACATCCGGATCGTTCCGCCGCTTTCTTTGCTATAAGTGCCGGCCACCGCGCCCGAAAGCGTGTCGTGATAAGTGCCATAGGTGGCGTTATAGCAAGCGTAAGTGATGTTGTTTTCGGTAATCGTCGTGGTGAGAGACGCGTTTAGGGTGTGATCGTAGCCGGAGGTTTCGATGTAACCCGCGACATGGAAATAGATGCTGCGGCTCGTGTCTTGCGAAGAACCCGTATTGGAAACATCAATTTGGGTGCTGCTGCTGCCATTCGCCGTGGTATGACCACGCGCGCCGACCCGAAAAAGGGCATTGGTCGATTTGGTCGTGAAGTCATCCTTGTTATAGCTGAATTTATCGCTCATGGAAGAATAACCGCCGGACTTCGCCCCGATGAAATAAACTTCCAGGCCATGATCAGGCTCACCCCTTGATCCGCTGGAAGTCGAAGAGGCCGAAAAATTGAAAGTGAATTGGCTATGCGAATAGGCCGGAAGAGTAACGCTCACGCGGATAGTGGCCGCATAATAATGGAATTTTTGTTTGTTTCCCGTCTCGGAAAAGGTGAAAGTCGAAGTGCTCGCGTTGCCGGTGAGATTCCAAGTTCCCCAAGTTGGGGTGTTATTCAGGTCATAGCCCAGAGCAAAATTGGTGTCGTCGCTAAATTCTTGGCCGCCATGATACATCATCGACGGCGTGGCGTGGGTAGCTTGGACTTGGGCGGCTTTTTTGTGGGTCACAAAAGCGGCGATCCCTGATCCAAGTACCAGAGACAAGGCCAAAGAGAATAGGCCGAACTTCGCAAAATGTTTCATATGAGATCCTCCCGACTGTCTTCGTGCAATCTCTATGGAAAGGCATTGTATTGCCTAAACGCATTACGGGCAAGTGCCTATGTTGGAAAGCCCTGAAAAATGGCCTTTTTTCAACGCAAAATACACTTTTGTTTTGGAAATAAATTGACAAAGGAAAACTTACTTTACGCGAGAGCGGCGGAATCCAGTTCCTGCTCCTCGATAAGGGCATTTTCTTGGATGCGGTGTTCAACAAAAGCATTAAGTCCAGCCGCGGAAGAAGGGGCCAAAGAGAAATAAAACGAATGCGGGGAGCCTAACGCGGATTTGTAATCGATGCGCACCGCCCCATCCGCGTAGACGTGCATCTCGGAATGGTTCGGCCCCGCAGTGGAGGGGCTGATGAGGATGTTATAGGAGAAATGACGCTCTGTCGTCGGGGTAACTTTGCTAGAGGCGGTATATTCGCATTCCAGCATCGCCTTTTGAATCAATAGATCATAATCCTGGACCTTCGCATCGGGGATTTCGGAAGAAGTGACGGTCACATAGGGATGAACCTGGGCGTGGCTAAGGAAAAGTTCCGGGGTGTTATAGTCCTTCCACCCCTCATCCCAGGTGCACCCCGATAGGAGGGCGAACAAAGGCAAGAAAGACAAAAAGAGGCGGGATTTCATGGGGTTATTGGTGAAAAAACGTTTCATAAAATACCTTCTGTAGAGACATTCTATCCCGCTTTCGAATATTTACCATCTAGATAAAAGAAAAAGAGGATCACTCCTCTTTCCCTTATTTAGATCTTCGAGATCGCGTTGGCAATCGCGTTGACGTCGTAGAAGTTCTCCGAGATCTGTAACGCCGGATACGCCCCGGCTTCGTAGCCGGAGAAGGTGTCCGCCTCCTGGTTATAGAAGCCTAGATGCATATTGGAGGAATACCCAAGCGCGCATCCATAGGGGAGCTGGGATCCACCGACGATGCATTCGCCGCCACCGCTCTTATTGCCGATGATCTTAGCGAGGCCAAGATCCTCCGCGTATTTGGGAAAGGCGTTGCCGCAGGAGAAGGAATAGGGCGAGGTGAGGATATAGAACTTGAAGTCGGCGCCGAAGGTCTTATCCGCCTCATCGATTTTGCCGTCGAGGTCGACATCGACCTTGCTCGTCATATAACCGACGGAGTTGTTCTCCCCGTTACGGTAATAGATGGTGGAGCTGTTGTCTTTGCTCAAAAGGCAGAGCAATTTGACGAGCTGCGCCACGTAACCGCCGCCATTGATCGTGTCATCGATGACGACTTTCTCGACCCCGGTTTTGGCTTGAATCGCTTTGAGGTTATTCAGGAATAGGAGATAGGTGTCGTCCTTATTGATGCTCGCGGGCTTGCCTTCGGTCTCGTCGTATTTGACCCCGGCGAATTCGTCGAAGCTGAAATAGGCGACTTTGCCGTCATCGCTATAACGGACCTCGGTGGCTTCTTTCCCTTCTTTGGCCAAGACGGCGTCGCGCTGGGCCTTCAGGATGCGCTGCAACGCCGTGCGGTCGCCGCCGAGGGTTTGGCCATAAGAAAGACCGCCGATCCCGGTCGCCTCATCGGCCACGCCGCTTCCTTGGAAGAGGGTATGGTTGTCGTTGAGGATCGAGCAGGCGTAGGAATAAGCCGCCGCGCGCACTTGGCCGTTGTTGCTAAGCATCCGCTCGGCATAGACGGTGTTATTTAAGAAAGCCGCCATCGATTTGTAGCCAAGCGTTTCCCCGAGGCCATAGAAGTTATCCATGACGTAATAGAAGGAATCGCGCTCATAACGGGTCAGGTATTCCGGGAGTCTCGGCACGGTGAAGGAACCACTCTGGCTTTGGATGACCTCGCCGAACTTCTCTTCGAATTCCTCGCGAGCGAAGGTGTTGACGTTGCGGTAGACGTCCGCCCCCTCCTTGGTTTTGGTCTTCAGGGAGATGTCTTCATATTGTTTGGTGTCGCACACCTCATAGATTTCTTTCCTTCCGCCGAGGAAGAAGAAGGAACGGCCGGTGTCTTTGGAGAGCTGGAGATCAAGCAAAGCGAAGGGGAAATAGTTCTTCCCTTCATGGGAAAAGGTATGGAAGTCGGTGTTCTTCCAGGAATAGACGAAGTCGAAGTTCTCACCTTTGAGCATCCCTTCTTGCATCTGGATGTATTCGACGACGGAATTCTTCAGAATCCCAGTGGCCTTCAGCGCGGGTTCGATGGAGCCCGGGGAACGGGTGACCTGCTTATTCGCACGGTCGAATTTGATCGAGAGCAGCTTCTCCTCGCCTTTGGTGAATTCGATGGTCGCGGCTTCTCCCACTTCCTTCGCGGTGACGGCATAGCCATCTTTTAGGTCTTTGCCTAGAAGGGCGGCATAGGTGTCCACGCTGATATAAGGCAACTCGTCTTGGTCATCGAAATAATAGAAATCCAAGGGGGACGTGGATTTATATTCGGTCCACTCGCCATCAAATGAGATCGACCGAGGATCTTCGGGTTCGTAGGGGCAATAGACGAGGTTATAGTGGTCGACCGCCATCTTGTTGAGCGTGGGAGCGGGCTCGGTCGAACTCTCTTCGCTCTCCGAGGAAACTTCCTCTTGGGAAGAGGTTTCTTCAGAAGAATCGATAGAAGAAGACGGAAGGATGGGCGTGGCTCCGCAGCTAGAAAGCAGCCCAGCGGCCATCAAGACGAACAATAGTTTTGGGGATTTCATGGATAATGCCTCCAAGGGATTGATTTATTGTAATCAATAACCGCCACGAAAGCGTCACAAAAACAACCCAAGTTTTATGAGATTAATCAAAACAAAAGATTAGGCGCTGACGAGAACCACGAAATCGATGAAGAAGCAGGCCACCAATAATCCGAAGAACACAAAGGACAGGACCGATTTGTAATAGATCTTTCGCGTCAGGCATTTGATCGCGCGTACCATCGAGATCGCCCCGAAAAACCCGGTGATGAGCATGAAGATGAGCAACGGCCCCACTTTAGCGATCCCGGTCGGATACAAAGTCGCGTTGAGGATCCATAAAACGATCGAACCGACGATCAACGCCAAAGGAGGCGGCAAGATCTCCTTCAGGGTTTGTTCATAAAGCGGGGTGGCCTTCCTCGCGACTTTGCCCGCGGGCTTCGGCGTGGCTTCGGATGCGGGGGCGTTCTCAGGCGCCGGGGCATTCTCGGGCGCTGGGGTGTTTTCGGGGGCGGGGGTATCCCTCACCACTTCTTCGACCTTGGTGCCGCATTTGGGGCAGAACAGGGCGTCGTCATTCATCGGCGACCCGCATTTGGTGCAGTATTTCATCGCTATTCTCCTCTGACCCAGTGGTAGGCCCCATCATAATTCTGGAAATTCTCGCAGCCTTTGATGTTGTAGGTGTAAGTCCCGCCGACGGTGCCGAAGTTCTGAATCTCGTGCTTGGGGATCGTGATGACCAACTTGGAGCCATTGATCTTATAAGTGCCGGTCATGTAGTTATCGGGAGCGAAGTCGCTCGCCTGGGCGGCATCCGTCAAATGGGTGCAATAGGAGGCGGTGCCATCGTATTTGATCAGCCACGCGGTATAACCGAGTTGGGTGATCCCTCCGCCGCTATGCTGGCCGGTTTGCACGTAATATCCCATCTTCAAGCAGCCACCGCCGCCCGCGCCGTTCATCCCGCCGGCCATGCAGCCTAAGCCCGCGACGGAGACGACCAAGGACCCCGCGATGGAGACGATGATCCAAATCGGCGGTTTCCCCGTGGGGTGTTTCTTCGCCCAGATGACGAAGAAGGCGATGAGCCCGCCCGCGCCAAGCACGGTGAAGGTGATCCCTAGGCCGAGGGTGACCGCGCCGCCATCGATATTCACGGTGGCCGTGGGCGTACTACTGCCGCCGCCGGATCCTTTGGCTTTGTAATTCACTTCGATCACCGGGCGGACGCCGATCTTGGGATCGTCCATCAGGCAGTGCGAATAGGCCACTTTGGCCCAGCAGACCTCCACTCTATCCGCCTCGGAGGAAAGCGAATTAAGCCAATAGCCGGCGTTAGTGAACGGCACGCCGACGCCATGGTTATAGGCGCTATGGCTGGTGAGGTTCTTCAAAATGGCGAAATCGCTCGCCTGCTTGAGGTTTTTGTCTTCATAAGCGTCGAGATCGACGTCGGATTTCTCGGGAATATTGATGAGGACCTTTTCTAATCCGGACTCGCTATAGGCGATGTATTTGTAGTCCTCCGCGGTGAAGGCCATCTCTTTGAATGTCGTATTCAAATAGGTGAATAGGGCGGATTGGCCATAGACAACGTGGGTAGGGAGCGAGGGATTATAGATTTGCCGATCCAGGATATTCGTGGATATGAGATAGGCGACGTCGTCGTAATCGGAAAGCTTCAGCAATTGCCATTCGATATTCTCAAATGATATGACAACGTCGGTTAGCCCGTTATAGGAGTCCGCCGGCGCCCCATTAGACAAAAGACGGCCCGCGGATTGCTCATTATCGACGACCGCCGTCTCGATGATCGCGTATTTCTTGGATTGGTAAACGTAATACTTATCCCCAGAGGTCGTTTGCTTTAGCTCCCCGTTATTCTTGATTTCCGTCGCGGAGATATCCGAGACATACTGGGGATAGGAGCCTAATCTACATGTCCCTTTGTCATCGAAGGTGACATAGGAAAGGGCGCTTTTAGCGTCTACGCCCACTCCGTTAGAACGGTTCGCGGCGGCGTAAAAACTCCCGATGCCGATCGCCCCAAGGAATAGACTGCCGAAGAATAGACCGAGACTCTTGTTCATAAAATACTTCCTTATGAATCGTTTATGGGTCGTCTACCTTAATCATACAGGGCGGGAAAAATAATGAAACAATAGTTTTGATTTGTCCCAAGAAATAGGCGTTTTTAGAGGAAAAGTATATTTATTCAGACGCGATTATCGTGTTTTTGCTGAATAACTCATTGAACTTTTACGCTAAAGAAAAATCCCCGATTCGCATCAGGGATTATGCGCTTGGATGGTGCCGCCTGCCGGAATCGAACCAGCAACCTACTGATTACAAATCAGTTGCTCTGCCAATTGAGCTAAGGCGGCGAGCGGGGTGATTTTACCACCTCCCCAATGGGCTAGTCGATGCAATGTTTATAGCCCAAGGCCTTTTTCATCTATTCGTGCGAATAGGTTTCGGGGTTTTTCCTTTCGTGTTAGAAAAGCCCCCTCATTCGGATAATTTGTCACAATCTTTGCAACAGTCGATCCCGCAATAAGTTTTCATGGTTGCTTTACCTCCCAGTGACCATATTTCTTTCCGCCTACGCGCTCTAGTTTCCCGTCTTTTCTTAAGGCGAAAATAATGCTTTTAACCGTCCTTAACGAAACGCCCAATTCCATCGCTAGTTCGTCTGTTCTCAGAGTCGGATTACCTTTTAACAAACGGAGTAATCTAGCTTCTTTTGTCTCATTAAACGCAGAAGAAAGAGGAACAACATGCAACTCTTTGTTTTCCAACCGGTTATTCTCGTTTAATAACAAATTTTTGAGAAACTTAATGAGATACGTTCTATCTTCATGAATTCCTTTTTGTAAGTTTGTGTAGTTTGCCCTCACTAAAGAGTTTCTGAAATACCACGCGTTTTTAGCAAACGTGTCATTGGTTACATCAAAGCCTAAACTCCTTAAATATTTAATGGTAAATACCGCAGTAGTTCTGGTATTGCCCTCTTCAAAAACGTGAATTTGCCAAAGGTTGGCAATAAAGATCGCAAGATGCTCAACGATTTCATCCATTGAAAGTTTTGAATAATCAAACCGCTTTTCGATATCAAAATCATATTGAAGCGTCGCCTCTAATTCACGATAGTCCCCATAGATGACCGATGCGCCATCAAGAACCCATTCTTTTTTTGAGAAATTGTAGGTTCTTAATTGGCCAGGGTGTTCCAAAATGCCTTCAAATAGAATTCGATGAATAGAAAGTAGCTGCCCAACGGTAAAAGTGAAATAATCCTCACTGATTATTTTGGCTATTCTAATCGAGATTTTATCAGCTTCCTCGCTTCTATCCCCCACATCTGGTTTACTCTTGTAATAGGAGTTCACGATGCCATCTAATTCATCTAGCGAGATTTCGCCTTTTAAATATCTTTCGGATTCCTGAAGGAAATAGGATGAATTCTTTAAATGGTCGACATCTTGAAGGCCAATGCCAGTTTCCAATATGTAGCGGTTTGTATAATCATTTTCCATAGGAAAATATTGTCATAAAATGCTTTAAAGTGCAATCTTAAAGTGCAACTTGCACTTAAAAAGAGTCAAGACGCAAGAAAAGACCTCCGAAGAGGCCTAATCTATGCTGGTTTTGGACAACGGCAGCAAGATGATTTCGTGGTGGGTGTTGGGGGTTTCGAACCCTCGACCTCTTCCGTGTGAAGGAAGCGCTCTCCCACTGAGCTAAACACCCAAGGAATGAAGAGGCCCCGGAACTCGTTAAGGGTCCGGGGCCTATCTAACTTCATGGTGGGCCTTAGTGGGCTTGAACCACCGACCTTGCGCTTATCAAGCGCACGCTCTAACCAACTGAGCTAAAGGCCCATGACGCCCGAAAGCGCCCATATAATATAGACCAAAGGCCCACCCCTAGCAAGCAAGAATTTATGACGGGAGAAAACCCCGTGATTTCGCGGTCCGATCCAAAGAAAAAGCCCCTGGTTTCCCAAGGGCTGGTCCACAAACGGAAGCGGATTAACGCTTGCTGAATTGCGGGGCGCGGCGGGCGCCTTTGAGACCGTATTTCTTCCTCTCTTTGGAGCGGGCGTTGCGGGTGAGCAAGCCAGCCTTCTTGAGGGTGGAACGATCCTCTTTCGCTTCGAGGAGGGCGCGGGCGATGCCGAGGCGGATCGCTTCGGCCTGGCCGGTGAAGCCACCGCCGACGACGTGGGCTTCGACGTCGTATTTCTCTTCAGCGCCGAGGAGAGCCAAGGGCTGCTTGAGGTTCTGGACGAGGGTGGCGTAGGGCATGTATTCGTTCACATCGCGGCCGTTGACGGTCACGACGCCTTTGCCGGATTTGAGGTAGACGCGGGCGACCGAGGATTTGCGGCGGCCGGTGCCATAGTATTTCGTGTTGGCCATATTCCTTCACTCCTTATTTCTTGAGATCGAGCGTCTCGGGCTTCTGGGCGGACTGCTCGTGCTTTTCGTCGCGGTAGACGAAGAGCTTCTTGATCATCTGACGGCCGAGGCGTCCCTTGGGGAGCATGCCCCAGACGGCGCGTTCGATCATCTCTTCGGGGTACTCTTCGCGCATGACGCCGGCGCTGCGGGTGCGGAGGCCGCCGTTGTACTCGGAGACGTTGTAGTAGTTCTTTTTGCTCTCGGGGTGGGAGCCGGTCAGTTTGACCTGGGCGGCGTTGACGACGATGACATAGTCACCGGTGTCGACGTGCGGGGTGTAGGTGGGTTTGTCTTTGCCCATCAGGATGACCGCGACCTTGGAGGCGAGGCGGCCAAGCGGGATGTCTTTGGCGTCGACGAGGAACCATTTCCTTTCGATGGTTTCCTTCTTCGCCATGGTGGTTTGACGTTGCATGGTTTTACCTTTCTTCTTTTTAACGCTTCTAGGGGTTTTTGGCCCTCTAGCCGTGCCGTATTATCCTGAAGTAAAATGCCGATGTCAAAGCATTTTCCAAACAAGTTTTTACTTTGAAACAACGCTTTTGTATAATCGTTGCGTGCAAAATAAGAAATTGGCGACTCTATTAGAGATCGCGGAGAATAACGACGGCTATGTCTCCACCGATGATCTGAAGCGCGAATCCATCGAGCGCGCCTATCTTTCTTTCGCCGTGGAAGAGGGGCTATTCCGCCGCGTGGGCAAGGGATTATATCTACGGAAAGGCCATGAAGAGGATCCTTATTACCTCCTCCACCATACCTACAAGAAGGCGGTGTTCGCCTCCTCCAGCGCGCTCGCATTATGGGGGCTATGCGAGGATAAAGGCTTAACGGTCTATCTCCCGACGGGCTATATGACCGCGGGGATCCCGAATGCCAAATCCCGCCATGTTGGGAAGAAAGAATATGGCTTAGGGCAGACCCTCATCGTCACAAAGAAGGGGAACATCGTTCCAACCTTCGATTTGGAAAGGACCTTATTAGACGTCATCCGCCATCCTTATATATATAAAAAGGAAGAGCTGATTAAAACCTTGAAAGCGGCCTATGCCAAATCCCCAAGCCTTGAAAAGCTAGAAGCCTATGCGAAAAGCTTTCATTGCCTAGAGGCCTTACGGGTCATCGAGGCCCTCTACCGATAAAAAGAAGCCGGATTTCCCGGCTTCTTTTCTCTTTTGGATTAGAGGTTATCGACGTTGGTGTAGACGGCCTGGACGTCTTCGGATTCGTCGAGGTTGGCCATCATGTCTTTGAGCTTCTGGAGGTCTTCCCCTTCGACTTCGATCCATTCGTTGGGATACATCGTGGTCTCGGCGCGGTCGAAATCGGTGACGCCGAGGTCTTTGAGGACCTCTTGGGCTTTGGCGAGGTCATTCGGCTCGAGGCGGACTTCGATCTCGCCGTCTTCGTCGATGGAGACGTCTCGGACATCGACGTCGCCGAGGATCAAGGCTTCTTCGACCTCATCGCGGGACGGGCCCTTGAAGTTGAGGATGCCAAGATATTGGAAGTTGTAGTTGACCGTGGCCATCTTGCCGCCTTTGCGGGTGACGATGGTGCGGACGGTGACGAGGGCGCGGTTGACGTTATCGGTCAAGGTGTCGACGATGATCTCGCTGCCGCCGGGGCCCATGAATTCATAACGGCCCTGGATATAGGCGACGGCATCGCCGCCTTTGGCTTTCTCGATGGCGCGCTCGATGACGTCCTTCGGGCACTGCTTGCGGTATTTCTCGATCGCCGCGCGGAGGGCGAGGTTGCTGTTGGGATCGGGCTCGCCGCTTTTCGCCGCGGCATAGATCTCCTTGGAGGCGCGCATGTAGATGGCGCTTTTTGCTTTGGCCGAGGCCGCCATCGCGGCGGCGCGGACCTCAAAATGTCTTCCCATAGTGATACTTCTCCTAGATTAGGAACGGGGTAAATATAGCACTAGGGCGCGTGCGAAGAAATTATTTTGTTGGGGGATTCCTATTCAAAATGCGGGAAATCGACCCGTTTCAGGGGTTTGATCCCCAATTTCCTAGCGAAATCCAAGACTTTTCCATATTCCGCGTAACGGTAAGTATCGGGGGTATGGGCGTCCACCCCGATGATCGCGGGGGCCCCCACTTCTTTGACGATTTCCCAAAAACGGATATAGGGGTAGCAGAAGCAATCGGGGTCGCCGATGTTCCGTTCCGGATGGAAATTCATCATCCCCATGTTGATCTCCAAGGGGAGGTTTCTCTCTTTGGCTTCTTGGGCGATGCGGCGGCTTAGCTCTTCCGCCTGCTCCGTCCATTCCCCGGGGAGCCAGCGGAGGAAAAGATCGGGATGGCAGACATAGGTGAATAATCCAGACCGCATCCCCGTGAGGAGGTCTTCCCCGTAATGGTCCACCGCTTCTTTTAAGGAAACAACGTCCTCGTCATACCAATGGAGGCCGCCATTTCGGTAGCGGCAATGCTGCCCGAGGATCAGATATTCGATTTTCTTGGAGGTCAAAAGGTGCCGGTAATACTCCGCGAGGCCTTCCCCAAGCCATTCCGCCTCAAAGCCGAGGTGGATTTCGATGCGCCCTGCGTATTTTTGTTTCAACTCATTGACCGAGGAGAGGTAACCGTCCAAAAGGAAATAGGCTCCGCGGATGCGGGGTTGGTTGATGTTGGGGAGCATGATGTGGTCGGAAAAGCCTAAGACCTTGAACCCGGCCTTCATCGCCTCTTTGACGTAATCTTCATCGCGCCCGGTCGCGTGGCCGCAACGGACGGTGTGGCTATGGTAGTTCGCGTCAAATCCCTTCATAGAGCACCTCCTCTAAGCATAGTCCTTCCGGGGCGGCGTTATAAGCGACGATATGCCGGGGGCGCTGTTCCAATAAGGCGGATAATTCTTCGACGCTAAGTTTGCCTAAGCCCACCTTCATCGCCCCGCCGATGAGGAAGCGGATCATGTAGGTCATGAAGCCATTTCCTTCAAAAAGAACCCGGAAATGCATGGGTTTTTCTTCTTTTAGCTCGATCCGGCGGATTTCGCGGACGAAGCCATCGACATCCTCTTCCTTCGCGGTGAAGTTACGGAAATCGTGCTTTCCGAGGAAGACGTGAAGCGCCTTTTCAAAAGCCTTAGGATCGAACTTCTCCGGAAGATAAGGGATGTAGGCGGAGGTCAAGGATAAGAAGGGATCCTTCTTCCCGAAATAGAAGGAATAGGAATAGATCTTGCCGCAGTTGGAATGACGGGCATCAAAAGCATCGGGCACTTCCCTTAAAGAGATCAAAGAGATGTCTTTGGGGAGCAAACGGTTCATCGCGAAGATGAAAGATGGGATATCCGCGATCTCTTTTTCATAGGAGAAGGAGAAGGTTTGTCCCTTCGCGTTCACTTTGGCGTCGGTGCGCCCCGCTCCTTTGATTTGGGTAGGCTCGCCTAGGACGGAAGAGAGCTTCTCTTCTAATTCCGCTTGGACCGTGGGGGCGTTTTTCTGCCTTTGGAATCCCGAATAGGCCGCGCCTAGATATTGGACGATGCCGAGGTATTTCATAAGGTCTGCCACCCGAACCATTCTAAGAAGACGTCGTAATGATAGGCGAAGGCCAAGATCACCGCGACCAAGATCCCCGCGCAGACGAGGAAGGAAAGCAAGTCGGAGAAATGGAAGCGAAGCAACCGATAACGGGTGCGCTTCGCATCCGGGTCATAGCCGCGGCATTCCATCGCGTTGGCGAGTTCTTCCGAGCGCATGAAGGAAGAGATGAACAAAGGGATGATCAAGGCGGTGAGCCCCGTCAGGCGTTGCCAGATGTGGCCATGTTGGAAATCGACCCCGCGGCTCGTCTGGGCCTTCATCACGCGGTCGGTGTCTTCTAACAAGGTCGGGATGAACCGCAAAGCGATGGAGACGGTCATCGCCACCGCCGCGGCGGGAAAGCGGAAAACCTTCAAGGGGGTCATATACCATTCTAAGGCGTAGGTCAGATCCAAAGGCTTCGTGGAAGAGGTCAAGATCATCGTCAGCTCGATCATGATGATCAAGCGCATCAAAATGCGGCCGGCCTCGGCGAAGGAATCCCAATAGACCGTCCATCCTTTGTAGCTCCACGCGACCGGGAACACCGGGGTCGTCGTCGTGGGGACGAGGATATAGACGATCAACAAAACGATGACCATGAACCATAGAGAACGGAGGCTGCGGATCAAATCGCGGAACCGGGTATGGGTGCAGGCCAATAAAACGGAGGCGAGGATGAAGATCGCCCCATTGACCGCGAGGCGCATCGCCCAAGTATCGAAAGTGAAGAAGATCGCGACCATCAAAAGCAGGACGCAGAAAATCTTCACGCGGGGATCGAGGCGATGGACCCAGGAATCATAGGGCACGTATTTCCCGAGGGCGAAGTTCTTCATTCCTTCTTCCCCCTTTGGGCTTTGATTTGCTTGGCTAACGATCCCACATCTTTAATCGAAGAGAAATCCAAATGCATGCCCTTCGCGTTCAAATCGCGGGCGAAGCGGTATAGCAAAGGCGTTTCCAAAGAATAGGACTCGATGTCTTCTTGGAACAATTCCTTCGGGGCGATGATTTTCTCGATTCGTCCATCCGCCATGACGATCGCCTTATCGCAATAGGAGAGGACGAGGTTCATGTCGTGGGTGACGAGCAATACCGTGGTGCCCTGCTCATGGATTTTTTGGAATAACCCCATCATTTCTAGGGCGCCTTCGGGGTCTAACCCGGCGGTCGGTTCATCGACGATCAGGTATTTCGGCGCATAGGCGAGCACCCCGGCGATCGCGACGCGGCGCTTTTCCCCACCCGATAATTCGAAGGGGGAGCGTTGGTAGAAGGATTCATCTAGCCCGACGGCTTCGAGGGCTTTATGCGCGGCCTCCAACGCCTCTTCGGGTTTCTTGCCGAAGTTCTTCGGCCCGAAAGCGACGTCTTTCTCCACCGTATCCTCGAATAGCTGGTATTCGGGAAACTGGAAGACGAGCCCAACGCGTTCGCGGAGGGGTTTGAGGCGCTTGGTCCGTTTCTTCTTGGACGCGTCATTGACGAACTCGTCGATGACCACCGAGCCGGAGGTGGGGTTAAGCAAAGCGTTAAGATGTTGGACGAGGGTGCTCTTCCCGCATCCGGTCCTGCCGATGAGAGCGGTGAAAGAACCCTCCTCGATATCTAGGCAGATCTTATGAAGCGCCTCGAATTCCAAAGGGGATTTCCGGTGGTAGATATAAGTGACATCTTGGAAGCTTACCGGCATAGGTAGTCCTCCAATCCTTCTAGGGTCGAAATGTCATCGGGGATGGCGATGCCTTCTTTGATGAGCGCGGATTTCATTTGGTAGAAAAAAGGAATTCCGAGCGAGATTTCGCGTAGTTTTTCCTCTTCCAAGAACACCAAAGAAGGCGGGCCTTGCAAGATGAGGCGGCCCTGATTGATGACCAAAACCTGGTCGCTCGCGGCGGCTTCTTCGATATCATGGGTGATGGAGATGAGGGTGAGGTCGGGGTTCTTCTCCCGCATCCTGGCGATGAGCTCGCGGATTTCTTTTTTCCCGCGAGGGTCAAGCATCGCGGTGGCTTCGTCGAATAGGATCAGTTCGGGTTCCATCGCCAAGACCCCGGCGATCGCGACCCTTTGCTTTTGCCCCCCGGAAAGCATCTGGGGTTCATGGGAAAGGAAATCCTTCATCCCCGCCTCTTCCGCGAAACGGTCGATGATGCCCTGCATCTCCTCATGGGGGACGCATTTATTCTCTAAGCCAAAGGCGATGTCATCCGCGACGGTGGAGCCGACGAATTGGTTGTCGGGGTTTTGGAATACGATGCCAACGCGGGAACGGAGGCGATAAAGGCTCTTCCGAGTCAATTCCTCCCCGAAAAGGGAAATCTTCCCTTCGAATCCGCCGAGCAAACCCATGATGCATTTGGCCAAGGTGGATTTTCCCGAGCCGTTATGCCCGATGACGGAGACATAGGCGCCCTTAGGCACGGAAAAGGAGACGTCCTGAAGGACGGGACGGCCTTCTTCATAGGCGTAAGAAAGGCCCTCGACGGAAAGGACGGGGTCATTCTCCCGCATCTTTTTGCTCCTTTTCTTCTTGCTTGTATTTCCTCGCCCATTGGATCTCGACGATGATCGCGGTGGCCACGAAGGCGGCGACCAAGACGGAGGCGATGATGATAATCAAAACGATGTTGGGGTTCTTATTCATCGCCAAAGGAACGAGGATGGATACGCCTAAAATCGCATAGCAAAGCAATAAAACCAAGATGCGATAAAACGGCGAACGGGTCATTATTTGACGGCGATTTCGATGTCACGCCCCTCGTATTTGCGGTATTTCACCCCCGCCATGTCGAGGATGCGGCGCGAGGCGACTTCCTCAATATGATCGTGGTATTTGTCGTCGGCGTAGATGATTTCCTTGATGCCGACTTGGATGATGGCCTTCGCGCATTCGTTGCAGGGGAAAAGCGTGACGTAGAGGCTGCAGCCCTGAAGGGCGCTGCCATCACGGGTATTGAGGACGGCGTTGAATTCGGCGTGGCAGACGTAGAGGTATTTGGAATCCAGGCCTTCGCCATGGCCCCAGGGGATGGTTTGGTCATCGACGCCCCGCGGCATCCCGTTATAGCCGATGGAGACGACTTTGTGGTTGGGATCGACGATGCAGGCCCCCACTTGGGTGGAAGGGTCTTTGGATCGCTTCGCCGAAAGCATGGCGATCCCCATGAAATACTCGTCCCAGCTCAGATTGTCTTTGCGTGCTTTGGCGTTGTCCATACGCATTTCCTCCCCTGCTCATCATGCAGGCGTGAGGAATGATAGCATGAAGGCGGGAACTTCGCCCGAAAAAGTGCACGGATAAGAAAAACTCCCCGGTCAGAGGGAGTAAGAAGTTTCCTCGGAAGCTTCCTCGAGGGCTTTCGCCACCGAGGGGTCCTCCGCGCTGGAGAGGGCGAGGGAGAGATAATCGTCGTAATCTTGAACGGTCATTAACCTTTCGTCTTCCATGGGGACACCTCCGAAAAACTGGGTCTATTCTACGGGAGAACCGCAGGCGCGCAATGGCCTTTTCTTGGACACTGTAAAACTTATCCCAAATAGGCTAGGAAACGTCGGATAAAAATTTATTTTTCAAGAAGATGCCGCGGAGGGGTCCGTAGGACCGCCGAGGGCGTAAATCACGATAAAGGCGACGACGATCAAGGTCAGGATGACCCCGACGAAAATCGCCCATTTCCACGGGAAGGGGGGATGGAGCCCGGCTTTCTGCTCTTCCGTCAAAACCGATTCGTCGATCTCGGGTTCGGGGTACTTGTCTTTCTTCATAACCGTTCTTCTAGGAAAGCGATGAATTCGCGGCATCCGGTGGCGAGCACCACTTCATCCGGGTGTTCCATCTGCAGGGTCATCAAAGCGAATAACGGATTCTCGATATAACGATGGTCCTCGGTGAACAAAGCATAGTCCATCTCCGTCCTGGCGGAAGGATGTTCAAAGGAAGTCAAAGTGATGTCGGCGCATGCATCGGCCAGGTAAGGCAGCATGACGGAGATGTTGCTTTCTTGCTTGCTGGCGAATAGCACATGGACCGGCTTTCCGCGCCCGGCGGTTTGGAAGCAGCGGCGCAGCGTCAAGATGGCGTCGGGGTTGCAGGCGGAATCCAAGACCACGTTCCCCTTGGCTTCCAATCTGCCTTTCAAAGGCGCGCAGAATAAGCCTTGTTTTAGCTCGTTTTCGGATAAAGGAAGCGACTTTTGCAGGATTTTCGCGCATTCGACCGCCATCGCGGCATTGGTGACGTTATAGGAGGCGAAGCTTTGGATCGCGAGGTCTTTATAAGGCGGATAATCGAAATGGAAGACGCTTCTATCCACGAGGTGCGGGAGGTAAATCGGGTCCATCCTCGTGAGCATCGTGTTCTTTTTCGCGGCCAGCTCCTTAAGCGCGTCGCGGCAGCCTTCTTCGATGTCTCCGATTAGCACCGGCATCCCCTTGGCGATGATGCCTCCGCAATGGAGGGCGATCTCCGAACGGGTGGTCCCGAGGTATTCGGTATGTTCCAAAGAGACATTGGTGATGACGGATAAGATGGTGGGGAGGTCATCGATGTTCGTCGCGTCTTCCCTGCCCCCCATGCCGCATTCGACGACGCATAGATTCAGGGATTGGTCGTTGAAATAGCGATAGGCGATATCAACGAGAATCTCGAAGGCGGTCAATTCGTATTTCTCATAGGCTTTCTGATGTTCTTCGAAATAATGGATCGCGTCTTCTTCGGGAATGGATTCCCCGTTGATGGAGATGGCTTCCCGGAAGCTAAGCAAATAGGAATTCAAAAGCAAGCCCACGCGGTATTTCGCCCCGAAGACAGAAGCGATGTAATGCGCGGTCAGGCTTTTGCCGTTGCTCCCGGATACGTGGATCAGCGGGGTATGCAGGCGCAGCTTCGTCTTGGACGCGAAAGCGAAGAAGTTGCCGGAGCTGACTTCGAAGGAGCGTTCCTTCAAATAGGTTTCGATTTCTTGGATATCCATCATCATTCCCCTGAGGCTTTCACGCCTTCGCGCATTGCTTTGCCGACTTCGCGCTTCCCTTCTCTTTCTTTGATGGCGTCCCGCTTATCGTGGGCGGCTTTGCCTTTGGCAAGGGCGATTTCCATCTTCGCGAAGCCATGGCTTAAAAACACTTTGGTGGGAACGCAGGTCATCCCGCTGCCCTTCAGGTCGTTCTCTAGGTGACGGATCTCCCGCTTGGTGAGCAATAATTTCCGATCGCGAAGATGGTCGACGTTGAACATCGTCCCATCTTTATAGGGGGCGATATGCATATTGGCGACGTAGACTTCGCCTTCCTTCACGTAGACATAGGAGTCGCTTAAAGAGGCGTTCCTCGCCCGGAGGGATTTGATCTCGGTGCCGGTCAAAACGATCCCCGCGACCATGAAGTCGCTAAGAAAATAGAGGAACCGGGCTTTCCGGTTCTCTAGCAGGACGGAGGAATCGCTTTTCTTAGACATAGGTACCCCGAGGGCGTGCTCTATTATATAGAAGAAAGGGTAGAGGGGGTAGATTAGCCCATCTTGGTGAAGCGGATCGTCGCTTCTTCATCGCCCACGGAGACGAAATCGACCGAGAAGGGCAACGGGTTGCCGTTATCTAGATGCCCGCCGTTACGGAATTGCCATTGGAAGCTCTTCGCGTGGAAACGGTCGCCCGTCTGCCACAAATCGAGTTCGCTATAGGCTTTTCCGCCTAAACGGAAGGTCATGTTGCGCGGGGAAACGAGGCTGATGAGGTCATAATCCCCAGGAGCGTTGTCATCGGTGCCGTTGCGGAAGGCGGAGGCGACCGTCGTTCCGCGGCTATAGACGTTAAATTTGAGCTCTTTCGGTTCGATGAACGCGGAGAAGGTGAGCTTTTCGGTCACTGGGGAATAGCGCATCTTCGCCAAACGGTTATCGACATGCCACATGCGGATACCCGTTTTCTGCGGCCCGATGTATCTGCCCGGATAGGCCTGGGTGGCGTCTAATTCGTTTAGCCCGGTCGGGGTATATAGCTCCAACATGACGTATTCGTCCCAAGCGGTGCCATTCCAATCGTCGGCGAGCAGGATGCAGTCGCCCGTCGATTCAAAGGGGCGGATCGTGATTTCGCAATCCCCCGTGACGCAATAGGGGCTGACCCAGCCATAGGAAAGCTTGGTGAAGGATTCGTGGTCCAAAGTGTTATAAGCCATCATCACGGACTGGCCGGAAGGCTCCAAATCGCCGGGGCTTCCCGTGGCGTTATAGTAGTCATCCGACCCCAACATATGTCCCATTTCGTGGATTAAGGTATGGGCATCGACCCCTTCTTGGTCTTCCACGGCGGCATAAAAGAAATCATAGGAAGCCCAGAAATAGTGGAAGCCGACGGGGCTATTCGCGAGGCCTTTGGCAGCGGTGTCATAGTAGCAATAAGCCCACCAGCAGGTGCGGTCATGGGCCACTTCCGAGGACGAAGAGCAATCCGGGGCGGAATAGATCATGATGACGGAATCAATGAAGCCATCTTTGTCTTGGTCGAAGCGTTTCGTGGATTCTTCCCCGAATTGGGCTTTATAAGCATCCACCGCTTCTTTCATCGCCGCGGCGCCCCAATCCCCGGCCAACTGATGTTGGATATAGAAATCGGAGGAATTGAGGGACAAAGTGGTCTTCGGGGCGATCTCGAAATCCAATAGGAGCTTCCCGTAAGAGGATTTTTCATAGAAAGAGCCTAAAGACTCCCAATATTTGGTGTCTTCGGATTCCCCTTGGATCAAAGCGTCGATGTCATTCAGGGTTTTCTCCTCGAACGGGAAATCACTGAATTCGATCGGCAATACCAAAACGGGGACGCGCCCAACGGAGGGCGTGGCGTCCATTCCGGAATGGTCATGGAAGATGGTTTTCCAGGAGATGTCGTTATTGACGGTCTTCAGCTGATAATAGCCTTCGTTATAGATGATGTTCTGCTTGCTATATTCCACACCTTCGACGATGCAGGAGGTCGAAAGGGAAAGACAGGCACCCATCACGGGAAGCCAAAGCAATTTCTTTCCGGGGAAAACCTTCATCGCCTTATCATCCTTGGTATACCAAGAATAATCAAGCGACTACTGCAGGACGAAAGCGTAAATGGAGACGAACATCATGATGGTGCCGCAGAGGATGAAGAAGTGGAAAACCGTATGAATCCACGGCTCTTTTTTGCCGCCGATGCCGTATAAGGCGGCGCCGACCCAATAAAACATCCCGGAAATGAGCAAGGTGATGACCCCCGCCCAGCCGATCGTTTGGCTAAGCGGATAGAAGGCGGAAACGATCGCCGAACCCATCAAAACCTGGATGATGAAATTGGCGATGGCGAAACGCTTGATATTGATGGAATTCAACACGATGCCTAATAGGCAAAGCCCCCAGACGATGCCGCCGATGACATAGCCCCATGGGAAGCCATCCGAGGTATGGCGAAGCGAGATTAAGCAATATGGGAGATAGGATCCCATGAGCAAAAGGAATACGTTATCGTGATCGATCACCCGCATAACGCGCTTGGCATTAGATGGAGCGAGGCCATGATAGATGGCGCTCCCCGCGTATAAGACGATCATCGTGACGACATAGATCGCGATGGACAAAACGGAGAGGGCGTCATGAGTCGCCGCGGCTTTCGTGATGGCAAAAGGCCCCGCAATCAGGCCGAAAACGACGCCTAAACCATGGCTAAGCGTGTTCCAGATTTCCATCTTTTTCGTATAGGGCGGAAGGGTGATGTCGGCAACTCTCATAAGGCTTCTCCTTTCGCCACTATTCTAATCTCCTAGTATCGGTTGTCAATACACCTAGTTTCGTTTACTAGTTAATGAGAGGAGACTTTAAAAAGTTTATTGTTGATTAACCCCGCCTGTCGGGGTCTATCCTTGATAGGTGCTTACTTTATTAAGAAAGAGATTTATCCGCGACTACGAAAAGGTCGATAACGAGGAAGTCCGCGTAGGACATGGGATCCTCGCTGCAGTTTTGGGATTGATCATCAATACCTTGCTTGTCCTTTTGAAAGTGGGATGCGCCGTCTTTTTGGCTAGCCAAAACGCCTGGCTTTTCTCCATGGCCCTTTTGGCGGACGCGATCGATAGCATCGGCGATTTGGGCACGACGATCGTGACCCTCGTGGGTTTCCAGCAAGCGAAGAAACCTGCGGACAAAGAACATCCGTTTGGCCACGAACGCGTCGAATTCGTCGCCGGCGTGATCGTCGGGACCGTCATCGTCATCAGCGGAGCGGAGATCATCTTCAATTCCATCCAAAGCCTCATCAATGGGGCGGAAACCCCCTCCCATTGGATCGTGTTGATCATCTTGGGCGTCTGCATCCTATTAAAGCTTCTTCAGGGTTTCTTGAATCTAAGCATTGCCAAAATCATCCATTCGCCGACTTTGAAAGCAACCGCGATCGACTCCTTCACCGACACGATCGCCACCACCGCCGTTTTGGTCTCCGGTGCCTTAAGCGTCTTCGGGCAGATCCATAATTTGGATGGCTATTTCGGCATCGCCGTTTCCTGCTTTGTCATCTATTCCGGCGTCTTGGCGATCAAAGAGTCCTCCAACCCTCTTATCGGGCAACCCGTCTCCAAAGAAGAAATCCAGGAAATCGAACGCATCGCCTTAAGACATGGCTTCATCCTCGGGGTACATGATATCCGCATCCATTCCTATGGCCCGACGAAGCGCTTCATCTCCCTCCACGCGGAGATCGACGGGGGGACTTCTTTAGAGGAAGCACATCACCAAATCGATGAATTGGAACGCGAAATCACCACAATTTCGCACGCGGAAGTGACCATTCACGCGGATCCCGTGTCCCCGCTTTCCAATAAAGAAGAGATGGCAAGGCAGCGTCTGGACGCATGCTTAGCTTCCATCGATCCTCGCCTTACCGTCCATGATCTTCGTTTCGAAAATGACCAAGCGGAATGCGAAATCGTTTTGCCTTTCGAAATGGTGGGCAAAGAAGATGAGATCCGCTTCGCCTGCGAAAAAGCGATGGTCCCGTTTACACTGACCATCGCCTTTGAAGAACCGCTTAACGATTAGTTTTTCTTTTCTAGGATGCGCTTAAGCAATTCCGAATTGGCCGCGTAGATCCTTTTATGGTCCGCGGTGAGCTCGGCGCACGCCTTTTCAAACGCGGGATCCTCTTCAAGATTATCCGCGTCGATGAAGGATAGGCCAATCTCGTGGAAGTAATAGTCCTCGCGGGAGAGGAGATATGCGATTTCTTCGCCCAAATCCTTTGGCAAAAGGGAAAGGGATTCCTTCAAAAGCGCATGTATGTCCCCTTTCTTTTTCAAATAAGAGGCAAGATTATCTTCCAGAACCTGGTAGGACAAAACCATGTCTCCGAGGCCATAAGTGAATTCGCGATACGTCATGTCATTCTCCTTCTAAGGGCATAAGAAAAGCCACCGATGAGGGTGGCTTTCAAAAGGCTTAGCGCTGCTCGGCGTAGTATTTGTCGAGGACTTTGAGCGTCTTCTCATCGAGCTCATAGACCAACGGCTTGCCGGTCGGGATCTCGACGGAGATGATCTGCTCGGGGGTGAGGTGCTCAAGCATCATGACAATGGCGCGGAGGGAGTTGCCGTGGGCGGCGATGAGGACCTTCTTGCCTTCGTGGATGGCCGGGGCGATCTCTTTATCGAAATAAGGTTTGACGCGGGCGGCGGTGTCGATGAGGCACTCGGTGAGCGGGCAGTCTTCGATGGTCATTTCACCAGCGGCGATCAATTTCTTATAGGTCTCCTGGTTGCCGGGCCACCTTTCATCATCCTTGGTGAGGGATAGCGGCGGAACATCGGCGCTGCGGCGCCAGATATGGACTTGCTCATCGCCCCATTTCGCGGCGGATTCGGCTTTGTTCAGGCCCTGGAGGGCGCCATAGTGACGCTCATTAAGACGCCAGGAATAATGCTTCGGGAGATTGCTCTCGCCAAGTTCGCCAAGGCAGAGATCCATCGTGCGGTTCGCCCTTTTGAGGACGGAGGAGAAGGCGACGTCGAAATGGTAGCCCTTCTCTTTGAGAAGCTTACCGGCGGCTTTGGCTTCGTTGACGCCGGTTTCGGAGAGGTCGACATCCGTCCAGCCGGTGAAGAGGTTCTTCAGATTCCATTCGGATTGGCCATGGCGGAGCAAGACTAATTTGATCATGTTTGGTTGATTCCTTTCTAAGTCGTTTCTAATTATAGCGGATAGGCGCGCCTGAGATAGTGATTATTCGATCACTCAAGCGCACTTCCGCAGAAAACCTTTGGCGGTGTTCGCGGCCCTTCCCGCCGCTTCTTCCCCATATTGGGCGTATTCGTATTCGGGGTGTTCGGCATCGGAAATGAAACGCACCGCGAGATAGGGGACTTTAAAGACATAAGCGATCTGGGCGAAGGGGGCGCTTTCCATATCGAGGCAAAGCGACCCGAACTCTTTGACGATCGCGCTTTTCTTCTTCGGATCGAGGAGGAAGGCATCGCCTGAGGAAATGACCGCTTTGCAATAAGGAACATTTTCTTCCTCAAGAACACTTTCGAAAGCTTCCATCAGCTTAGGATCCCCGGGGAAACGGATTCGATTGATCCCCGAGACCATTCCAACGGGGTCGCCGATCGCGGAAGTATCCAAATCGTGTTCGATGCATTCCTGTCCAAGGACGCAGCTGAGCAGATCGGCTTTTTTCTTATTCAAAGAACCAGCAATGCCGACATTGATGACGCCTTCGATGCTCTTCCCATAAACAGGGTGAGCGCAGATCGCGGTCATCGTTGAAGAAGCAAAAGCTTTTCCGATGCCAGAAATGCCCGCCAAGAATTCATGCGACTCAAAACGAGCGTGGATGAGACGGGTGAACCCGATGGTTTCCTCGGATAGGATTTCGCAATCCTTAAGAAGCGGCGAAGCTTCCTTTTCCATCGCGAAGACGAAAGCGTACATCAGGCGACGACCTCCACTTCGGTGGCGCCTGCCGCGCCTGCCTGATCCTTCTCTTTGTTACGGATGAGGATATCAAGGACGGCGATGCGGTCACGAGCATGGTAAATCGCCATGTTGCAACGATTCCTTAGCTTGGCATTATTGACGATTCTAGGGATCCCAATAACGAGTAAGGGGATGCTTAAGGGAAGCAGCCAAATGAAGATCAAACCGAAAGCGGTCATGACGATGGGGGAGGTCAGGTCCGTGGTCTCCCAAATCGCGGTTTGATCCGCTTCGATCTTCTGCTGCTTTTCGCGCTCCGCCTTTAAAGCTTCTAGGCTCATGCCGGAGTATTCTTCTCTATACAAAGATTCGTTCATTTTTCATTCCTTTCGATGCAAAATCCACTTTATTGCTTCAAAACGGGCATCATATAGGTATCGGGGTTTTCTGGGTCGAAGAGCTCGCTGGCCCACATAAGGGTGACCGAGTCTTCTTCCCCTACCGTCTCAATGCTATGGGTATAGCCGGGGATGATGTCTACCACGCGCAGATCCTTGCCTGAGCAACGGGTTTCAAAAACCTCGTCGGAATCGATTTTCCGTTGACGAATTATGCATTCCCCGGAGACCACGATGTACTTCTCGGTCTTAAGGCGGTGATAATGGTTGCCTTTGGTGATGCCAGGATGGGCGACATTCACCGACATCTGGCCATAGGAAAGGGTCTTTAAAATTTCGGTGAAGGACCCGCGGTTATCCTCATGGGGATCAAGAGGATAGGAGAAATCCTCCGGCTCCAAGTAGGTTAGATAAGTCGCGTAGAGTTTCTTTTCAAATCCTTCTTGCAGGGGGCAAAGGAGATTCTTCCGCCCCGCCTTGAAAGATTCGAGTAGCTCCACCACTTTCCCCAAAGCGACACGGTCATGCGGCTCGGGATAAAGAATATCCGCCGAGCCCTTCCCTTTGGCCTCGATGGTTTTAAGGATGGAATCGCAGACATCGTCGATGTGGACGAAATCGATCTCCCCGGCGTTGGGGTTGACCTGCAAGGGGATATCGTGGGCGACGTTATGGCAGAAGGTCGCGATCACCGAATTGTAGTTCGGGCGGCACCATTTGCCATAAACGTTATAGAAGCGGTAGACGTAGACGGGGTTCCCCTGCTCCTTCTGGAAACGGAATAAGAGGTCTTCCGCCATCTTCTTGCTCTTCCCATAGGGGTTATCCAATTCCGCTTGGGTGGAGGAAGCATAAAGGATCGGGGCTTTGGAGCCGACCTTAACGATATCTTCCAAAAGATGGGCGGTGAAGTTCACGTTCCCATCCAAGAACTCCTCTTCCTTCAAAGGGCGATTTACCCCAGCGAGATGGACGATGAAATCCGCTTCCTTTAGGTAACTCAGGAGGGTGTCTTCATTATCCTGAATATCGAAAACCAAGGGGGACATACCATGGTTTTCGAGGGTAAATGCCAGGTTTTTCCCGATGAAACCGCGGCCCCCGGTGACGAGTACCTTCATTGGACCTCCTTCATAAGAGCGGCGATCCTTTCTTTCTCATAGACGGGATCGTCATCCTTAAGCCAGGTTTCTTTGTTGATAACGTCAATGTACTTTTTGATGATGCCGACGACGCGAGAAGAGACGTCCGTCACGTCATAATCGGGAACGATCGATAGGCCATTCCCGGGACGATGGATTTCCCTCGCCTCATCGATGCCCTTGCGGATGGTTTCGTAATCCACCCCGCCTAAGACGACGGAACCGTGGATTAGACCTTCCTGACGCTCGGTGGAAGTGCGGATCAGGACTCCGGGAAAATCAAAGATGGAGCTTTCCTCAGTCAAAGTGCCCGAATCGGAAAGGACGCAGTAGGCGTTCTTCTCCAGTTGGCAATAATCGAAGAATCCGAAAGGTTTATCTTCGCGAATATATGGGGAAAGGGTGAATCCGTACCGACCCAAGCGGTTTTTCGTGCGGGGATGGCAGGAGAAGACCACCGGCATCTTGAACTCATCCGCGATATGGTTGAGCGCGGGAAAGAGGCGGCGGAATTTGGATTCGATATCGACGTTTTCTTCGCGATGCGCGGAGACGACGAGATATTTGCCCTTTTCTAATCCAATGCGTTCCAAGACATCAGATTCCTCAATCTCTTTCCGATGGGCGTTGATGACTTCTAGCATCGGGCTGCCGGTCGGGAAGGTCCGTTCGGGGGACAAACCTTCGCGGAGGAGGTTCTGATAGGCGAATTGGCTATAGGGCATGTTGATGTCGGCGATGTGGTCGACGATCGTGCGGTTGGTCATCTCGGCGACCGACCAATCCCAGCAGCGGTTCCCGGCTTCCATATGGAAGATCGGGGTCTTAAGCCGCTTTGCAGCCACCGCGGAAAGCGCGGAATTGGTATCGCCCAAAACCAAAACGGCGTCGGGTTTTTCCTTTTCGATCAATTCATAGGCCGCGGCGATGACGTTCCCCATCGTCCTGCCAAGGTTATCCCCGACGCAGGAAAGATAGAAATCCGGTTTGCGGAGCCCTAGCTGTTCGAAGAAGATTTGATTCAATTCGTAGTCATAATTCTGGCCGGTGTGGACGAGGATATGCTCGAACTCGCGGTCGCAGGCTTTGATGACTTCGGATAGGCGGATGATCTCGGGGCGGGTGCCGAGGATCGTCATAACTTTGTAACGTTTCTCACTCATAACCCGTCCATTTTATTCCCAAACGGAAGAAAGTGGAACTTTCTATGCGCTACCGACTTCCTTACAATAGGGGGGATGAAAACCCTGATCCTCGGTTTAGGCTACGTCGGATTCCATCTTGGGGTCGCCCTTTCCGATGGCTTTGAGGTGCTTGGTTATGACGTGGACCCCGCCAAAATGGCGGCCTTGTCCTCCCCTACTTCTTTATTCCCCGACGCCCAAGGGAAATGGAAGCCCAACCTCATCATCCCGGTGACGGATTTGGAAAAGGCGGCGAAAGAATCCGAGTTTGCCTTCCTTGCATTGCCCACCGATTTCTCGCCGGAGAAAAACGCCTTTGACGTGGAAGGCCCGAAGGAAGCTATCCGCCTTCTTTCGGAGGCGAATCCCGACCTCGTAATCCTGATCAAATCGACGGTTCCCGTGGGCTTCACTAAGTCATTCCGCCTGCGAAATACGGTATTTTTCCCGGAATTCCTTCGCGAATCCTCCGCGATGGAAGACATTGAAAATCCTAGCCGCATCATCTTTGGTTTGCCCTCCTTAGAAGATGAGAATATGAAGGTGCGGCTGCTATCCCTTGTGGAAGGCGTCCCCTCCTGGAAAGGGCGTCCGCTTCTATGGATGTCCTCCGATGAGGCGGAATCCGTGAAGCTATTCTCCAATACCTATTTGGCAATGCGCGTCGCCTTCTTCAACGAATTGGATACCTACGCCATGGCAAAGGGGATGGACGCTTCCCGCATCATCAAAGGCGTTGGGCTAGATCCGCGCATCGGCGATTTCTATAACAAGCCTTCCTTTGGCTATGGTGGATATTGCCTACCTAAGGATTCCAAACAGATGGCCGCTTCCTATGACGGCGTTCCCGAAACCCTCATCAGCGCCACCGTGTCCGCGAATCAGACCCGCGCTAAAGCTATCGTAAAGGCGATTATCGATCGTTATGAGCAAGAAGAAGCCAAAACCATCGGGATCTATCGCCTCGTGATGGAAAAGAATTCCAAGAACATCCGGAATTCCTCTTTGGACGCTCTAATCTCTTTATTAAAAGAAAAAGGCTATCCTCTTTCCCTTTATGAGCCGCTAGTTCACGACGCGGAATACCGAGGCGTCCGCGTGGAAAAGGATTTCACCGCCTTCGTCTCGACTTCCGACCTCATCATCGCCAATCGGATCGATGAAAAAATCCTTCCTTGGAAGGACAAGGTTTTCACCCGCGACCCAAAGAAGGATTAGATCTTCTTTCTTTTCTTGAACGGAAGCGCCTGTTCGGAGGTGCTTTTTAAATCCTTGATGGTGGCCTCGATGACCTTTAGGTCCCCATCGTACCCCCTTAAGGAGAAAGAATCGTAATCATCTAGCCGAACCGTTTGAGGGATACGGTATTCCAGAAGCGCCTGGCTCCGCGAGTTTTGCCTCGCGGTGATGCAGAATCCGTTTTTGCCCTTGGAGATAAAGGTCGAGGAGATATCGTTGCTTAGCGGCAATCCCGCGAGCGGGGCGATCAGTTCCCCCTTTTTGCTTCCTTTGCGGTAACCGACGAGAGAAAGATCGATGAATTTGATCTCCTTTGCGGATTCGTTAAGGAAGATAAGATTTAAACGGACGTCGCGCGGATCCAAATAAGACGCGCGGATCATCGAAACTCCGAAATAGGTGGCCTTGAAGAGAATCCTCGCCACGGTGACCAAGATGAAAATGACGACCGTCACGACGATGGCGGTGCTGATGACCGCAATATTCAGCGATGCGTCATAGATTTTGAAAATCCCAAGGTCATTCATAGAGCCTTGCTAGGGTAATCCCAAAACATAGGCCGTTCAACTTGAAAGTGTTTACTTTGAAAGAAAAGAGTGGGCCGATTGGCTCACTCGATTCCGTTGGGGTTTTTCTGTTGGAAGTAATAGGCGTCGCGGCAAGCGTCTTTGATGTCGCGCTTCGCCTTCCAGCCAAGTTCTTTCTCCGCCTTGTCGCAGTTGGCGAAGTTCTCGGTGACATCACCCGCGCGGCGAGGCTGGAATTTATAGGGGATCTTCACCCCGTTGACTTCCTCGAATGCGTGCACCATTTCCAGCACCGAAGATCCCTTGCCAGTGCCGAGATTATAGATGCAAAGACCAGGGTTTTGCGCTAATTTCGCCAAAGTAGCGACATGTCCTTCCGCCAAATCGACAACGTGGATATAGTCGCGGACGCCGGTGCCGTCAACGGTTGGATAATCGTTGCCATAGATGTTGAGATAGGGGCGCTTCCCGATGGCGACTTGGGTGATATAGGGCATCAGGTTATTGGGGATGCCGTTGGGGTCTTCGCCAAGGAGTCCCGAGGCATGCCCACCGATCGGATTGAAGTAACGGAGCAAGGCGGCGTTGAGGCTCTTATCCGCGGCGCAGGCGTCTTCGATGATGCGCTCGATCATCACCTTGGTCTCGCCATAAGGATTGGTCGCGCTCATGACAGGGTCGTCTTCCTTAAGCGGCACGCGCTGCGGGATGCCATAGACTGTTGCCGAAGAAGAGAAGACGATGTTATGGACGCCGAATTCCTTCATCAAAAGAAGGAGGTTGGTCGCCGAGGTGAGGTTATTCGCGTAATATTCGATCGGCTTCTCCACGGATTCGCCGACGGCTTTAAGCCCCGCGAAGTGGATGACCGCATCCACCTTTTCTTTTTGGAAGACCTCGCGGAAGGCCTTGAGGTCGCAGCAATCCACGATATAGCAGGCCGGGCGTTTCCCGATGATGGTCTCCAAGCGATCAAGGACCGCGATTTTGGAGTTGACAAGGTCATCGACGATGACGGCCTCATGTCCCGCTTCGTAAAGTGCGCAGACGGTTTCGGACCCGATGAAACCCAGGCCCCCAGTGACTAATACTCGCATTTTTCATTCCCCTTTCTTACCGTTTTTACGGCGATTTCTAATGCGTTTTTCTTTGGCTTTCGCTTCGGCGAGGCGGTCGGCCTCGTGGAGACCTTGACGGATCTCATGGCGGATTTCCCGCGGGCTTTGCCCTTCTTCGATCGCCACCGTCTTATCTCCGTGCATGTCCTGACGGATATAGGCGATGATACGTTCGGAGAGCATTTTGTTCGCCTGCGCTTGGATGGCGAGGCGGAGGGCCAATAGGCCCAAGGAATCGCGGAGGTTGGAGGACGCCTTTTCGGGATCAATCTCCTTTTCCTTCTCGTAACGCTTCTTATATCCCTCGATGCGTTTGGAGGTTTTCTCGACGGTGGGTTCGAGGATCGAGGTCTCCATCGAGCAGAAGAAGCTATAAAGTCTTTCTTTGTTCTCGGTGATGCCTTCGTCCATCTCTAGCAGGAGGGACATATCCGACATCGAGATGGTCGCCTTCATCAAGCAGATGGCGATGAGATAGCCGATTTGCTCCCGGGAATACCTTTTCTTGACCGGTTCTTTGATCATCTTGGCCTTCACATAGTTATTGACCATGAAGGAGGTCAGGACTTTCTTATCGTCGGGGGAGAGATCTTCCAGCACCCCATTGATGTATTGGAGGACCTGATCCATGTAAAGGTCGACCCCGGGCAGTTCTTTGAATTTGGGCAAGGTGAAATCCTTGACCGTCTCCAAATAAGCCTCAAGTTCAAGGATCTCTTTTTCCATAGGTCACCTCTTGGCCAATTCCTCGTCCATCACTTTCGAGACGGAGGCGGGGTTGACCTTTCCTTTGGCGAGCTTCATGACCTGGCCGACGAGGAAGCCTTTCGCGCGGTCCTTGCCCGCCTTGAAGTCGGCGACGGATTGCGGATTGGCATCGAGAACTTGGGTGACGAAGGCCAAGACGGCGCCTTCATCGCTTTCTTGTTTCTCAATATGAAGGGCGAGGCGCGCTTCTTCGGCGGAGACATCGTTCTCTAAGGCGTAACGGAACACATCGACGCATTGCTTATGGGTATACCCGTCTGCCTGAAGCGCGGCGATATCCGCGAGGGTCTTCGGCGCGAGGCGGAATTCTTCCATCGCGATGCCTTCTTTGTTGAGCACCCCATTGACTTCGACGATGAGGAAGTTCGAGATGATCTTCGCGTTCTTCTCATTGCCTTCGACGGCCTTCTCGAAATAAGCGGACATCGCGAGGTTCGCCAGAAGGATTTCGGCGTCCGTTTCGCTTAATCCGAGGGAGACATACCGTTGTTTTTTATCATCATAGAGCTCAGGGCAAGTATCGATCGCGTTCTTGACGAATTCCTCGCTCAGGCGAATTGGGACGATGTTCGGCTCCGGGAAATACTTGTAGTCGACCGCGTCGGTCTTCACGCGCATCAAAACGGTTTTGCCGGAGGCTTCGTCGAAGCGGCGGGTCTCCTGCTGGATCGGTTTGCCGGCGAGCAACAAGGCGCTTTGCCTGGCGATTTCGTAATCCAAAGCTTCCTCGATGTTCTTGAGGGAGTTCAGGTTCTTCAGCTCGACCTTAGTGCCGAATTTCTCGCTTCCATAGGGGCGGAGGGAGACGTTGACGTCGCAGCGGAGCGACCCCTCTTCCATCTTGCCGTCGGAAGTGAGGCTATAGACGACGATGTTACGGATGGCCTCGACATAGTGCATAGCCTCCGTGCCATCGCGCATATCCGGCATGGAGACGATCTCCACCAGCGGCACCCCGGCGCGGTTATAGTCCAAAAGGGAATAATCGGCGAAGTGGAGCTGTTTGCAGGTATCCTCTTCCATGTGGATGCGCTCGATGCGGATGCGTTTGATGTTGCCATCGCGCCCTTTGACATCGAGATAGCCTTCCCTGCCGATCGGGTGGAATTGTTGGGTGATTTGGAAACCCTTGGGAAGGTCGGCGTAGAAATAGTTCTTGCGGTCAAAGCGGATGAGCGGATCGATCGTCATATGCAAGGCATTGGCGACGCGGATCGCGTTGATGACGGCTTGCTTATTGACCACCGGCATCGTGCCGGGATAGGCCATATCGAAGGGGGTGACTTCCGTATTGGGCTCACGGGAGAAGGAGTTCGGGGAGGCGGAGAACATTTTGGATTTGGTCTTCATCTCCACATGGATTTCTAATCCGATGACGGCTTCGAAGTTCATAGATTGCCCTCCTTCCTGTTGACCAAAGTCAAACCATCCAAACCGGCGATTTTTTCAAATTCGCTGGCGATTTCATATAGTTTTTTCTCCTCAAAGGCGCGGCACATGAAGTTGATGCCGATGGGCATGCCGTCCTCTAGGCATAGCGGAAGCGTGATCGAGGGAAGCCCTGCGAAATTGCCTAACGCCAGATGGTTATCGGCGACGAGGTATTCGTCGGAAAGCTTATCGCCCTTCTTTTCGAATAACGGGGCGATCCCCGGGGCGGCCGGGACATAGATCGTGTCGTGGGTAGAGAGGATTTCGTTGGTCTTCGCGACGATCTTCGCGCGGACCTTCTGAGCGCGGAGGAACAAGACGTCTTGGTTTTCCCTCATCAAGGCGAAGGAACCGATGACGAAGCGACGCTTGATGAGTTCGCTGAACCCGGCGGTGCGGGCGTTGCTCATGACCTCTTGATAGGTCTTCCCGCCAAGGAAGGGGCCGAATTTGATGCCATCGAGGTTGGCGTCGTTGCTGGTGGCCTCGGCGCAGGAGATGACGATGTAGGTCGCATAGATCGCCTGGAGTTCGGGCAGGCCGAATTCGACATAATCGATTTCCGCGCCGGCCTTTTTCAGGGCTTCCACCGAAGTGGCGAAGCTCTTAAGTAGTTTCTCATCTTTGATGGAATCGACGATCTCTTTGATGATCGCGATCTTCGTTCCTTTTAAGGAAGAAGAGACAGGGACATAGTCTTCCACAGGCTTAAAGGAGCTCGTCGAATCGCGGTCGTCGCGTCCGGAGAGCGTGCCTAAGAGGATGGCGCTATCTTCGACATAACGGGTGAAGAAGCCGACGTGATCCAAACTCGGGGCGAAGGGAAATAGCCCATAACGAGAGATCCTGCCCCAGGTCGGTTTCATGCCGACGAGGCCGGTATAGGAAGCGGGTTTACGGACGGAATCGCCAGTATCGGAGCCCAAGGCGAAGGGCACGATGCCCGCGGAGACCACCGCGGCCGAACCGCAGGAAGAGCCGCCGCACATACGCTTATGGCTCGGGTCGTAGGGGTTATAGGTGATGCCTTTATGGCCGGTGGTGCCGGTGCCGCCCATCGCGAGTTCGTCGAGGGTGGTTTTCCCGATCATGATGGCCTTTTTGGCATTCAGTTTCTCGATGACGGTGGCATCGAAGAGGGGAACATACCCGACTAAGATGTTGCTGGACGCGGTCGTTTCTTTGCCCTTCGTGGAGAAGTTGTCCTTCGAGCAATAAGGGATGCCCCAAAGGAGGTTGTCCTCCTCAGGCTCGCCGAGGGATTTGGCGAAAGCGATCGCCTCTTCCTCGCAAAGCATCTCAAAGGCGTTATCTTTGTTCGCCTTGGCCCGGCGGAGGGCTTCCTCCACCAGCTCCAGCGGGGTCGTCTTCTTTTCCACCAACGCCTGGTGGATCTCCCGAATCGATAAATCCAAGTAATTCATAAGACCACCTTCGGGAGTTTGATTTCGTTATCCTGCTTGCTTCCGGCGTTGGCCAAAGCCAAATCGCGGGGCAAGGGTTCGACGGCGACGTCTTCGCGCAGATACGTCACCGAGCATTCGAAGGGGAAAGTCATCGGCTCAAAGGATTCCAAGCCATCGATTTTCCCGATCGTGTCCATTTGCTTCGTGAGGATGCCGAATTCCTCTAACAGGGTCTGATATTCCTCATCGGACATATCAAAGAGCAGTCGGGACGCGGCATCGTGGAGCACAGAGAGATTGATTTCTTTCATAGGGGCACCAAATTTCCTCGTTTCGCAAACTAGTATACACGGGTCGGGCGAAAATAGGCGCATGAAAAACACGCGCGGAACACTTTTGGAGAAAAAGATTACTGACGGAGGGTGGAAAGATGGGCGAGGGCTTCCTCTTCATCGATCACGAGGATGCCTAATTGCTGGGCTTTTTCCAATTTGGACCCCGCGCCCGGACCGGCGATGACGACGTCGGTCTTCTTCGAGACGGAGCCGGAGCATTTCGCCCCAATGCCTTCGAGGATGTTGGTCATTTCGTCGCGGCTATAACGGGTCAAGGTGCCGGTCAAAACGACGGTCTTGCCGTAGAAGAAATTGTTCACGTCGACCGTATCGGTGCCTAGATAAGCGAAATTGACGCCGTTTTGGCGGAGCCTTTCGATCATCTCACGGTTCTTCTCGTCTTGGAAATAGGCGACGATCGATTTGGCGACGATCGGCCCAATGTCGTCGATCTTCTGAAGCTCGTCCGCATCAAGGGAGAGGAAATCGTCGAGCTGGCGATATCTCCTGGCGAGGATCTTCGCAGTCTTCAAACCGACTTCTTTGATGCCGAGGCCGAAGAGGAGCCTTTCTAGGGATTTCTCTTTGGATTTCTCGATCGCCTCGCATAGCGAAGAGATCGATTTATCGCTCCAGCCATCCAAGGCTTTGATCTCGGCGACGTGTTCGTGGATATGGTAAAGGTCGGGGATATCGTGGATGAATCCTTCCGCGAAAAGTTCTTCGACGACGGCGCTGCCCATGCCATCGATATCCATCGCGTCGCGGCTGGAGAAATGGATCATCGCTTCGATTTTGCGGCTGGGGCATTCCTCGTTGAGGCAATAATGGAGACCTTGGACGCGGGTGAGCGGCTGACCGCATTCGGGGCAGTTCTCACTCATATGGAAGGGCGTTTGGGTGCCATCGCGCATCGAAATAACGGGTCGGACGACCTCGGGGATGACATCCGCGGCTTTCCTTAGGATGACGGTATCGCCGATCATCAATCCCTTATCCTTGATGAAGTCTTCGTTATTCAAGGTGGCGCGTTGCACCAAAGAACCCTGAACGCGAACGGGTTCTAGGACGGCGTTAGGCGTAATCCTGCCGGTCCTGCCGACGGTCAAGACGATATCGATCAATTTGGTCGAGACTTCCATCGGGGGGAATTTATAGGCGATCGCCCATTTCGGGGTCTTCGCGGTGTAACCGATCTTCTCATATTCGGAAAGGTCATCGACTTTGAAGACGAGGCCATCGATGTCGTAGCCGAGTTTCTCGCGTTTCTCGGTGTATTCCTCGATGTAGGCCAAAGCCTCTTCGATGCCGTGGAGGCGGCGTCTTTCGGGGTTGGTGCGGAAGCCTAATCCATCTAGGAAATCAAGCGAATTCGAATGTATGGTCTGCCCCAATTCCCTCGCGTTGACCAAATAATACCAATAGGCATCAAGGCCTCTGCTTCTGGCGACGGCGCTGTCTAACTGACGGATCGAGCCGGCCGCGGCGTTCCTCGCATTGGCGAATAAGGGTTCCCCCGCTTCTTCCCTGGCGCGATTAAGTTTCTCCAAGGAGGCCTTGGGCATATAGACTTCGCCACGGACTTCGAAGGGGCGCTTTTCCTTCACGTGGAGGGGGATCGAGGGGATGGTGATGACGTTGGAGGTGACATCCTCTCCCATCACGCCATCGCCGCGGGTGACGCAATATTGCAGTTCGCCCTGGTCATAGACCAAAGACATCCCGAGGCCATCGATTTTGACCTCGCCCATGTAATCGACGACATCCTTATGGAGGATCTCGCGGATTTTACGGTCGAAGTCGCGCATATCGTCTTCGTTATAGGCATTGCCTAGAGATAGCATCAGGCGCTTATGGGGAATCTTCTTGAAGGAATCCAAAACCTGCCCGCCGACGCGTTGGGTCGGGGAGTTCTTGGAACGAAGGTCGGGATATTGCTGCTCCAAAAGGATCAGCTCGTTCATGTGACGATCGAATTCCGCGTCAGACACAGAAGGGTTGTCGAGGACATAGTACTCGTAGGTCCAACGTTCGAGCTTTTCGGTCAATTGGGCCACGCGGGCTTTGGCTTCTTCATGGTTCATCAGGCAATTCCTCCGGCCGAGCGGCGGCGTGAAAGCATTTTATGTTTCGATAGGAGGGTCTTATCCCCTACCGCGTCGAAATGCACGACGATGATATTCGCGTCGATGATCTTGGTAACGACGCCATCGCCGAATTTCTCATGATGGGCGAGGTCCCCCACTTTCCAATCGGTGATGCCGTTATCCTTGGGTTCCTCCGGCATCGTGGACTTAGGTTCAAAGGGCTCGATGTGGTCGCCATCGGAGAACTTCGATCCGTCATAGACGGTGCGCCAACTCTTGCCCCCGGAACGGTTCCCATAACTTGGGCCAAAGCCCCCGCGATATTCATCCCGCGGGATCGATAGCCCGGCCTCGTCGAAGAATTGGCTCGGCGCGGCATGGGAATCCGTGACATAGGAATAGCCCGAATGGGTGGTCATGAAGAGGTTCTTCCTCGCGCGGGTCATCGCGACGTAGGCGAGGCGGCGCTCTTCCTCTAAGCCATCCTTGCCGTTTTCATTTTGCGTGCGGATGGAGGGGAAAGAACCATCGTTCATGCAGACGATGAAAACATTATCGAATTCCAAGCCCTTCGCGACGTGGATGGTCATCAAAGAGACATAGTTGCCCCCGTTCATGTCATCCTGGGCGCTGAGCAAGGCGATGTTCTGCAGATACTGATCAAAGGTGCTTTCGGGATTGTCTTTGAGATAACGGGTAACGTCATCGAAGACGGCGTTGACGTTGCCTACGCGATCTTCATCCGGCTCTTCTTCTTCGGCGATATAAAGGAAATAGCCAATGTCGGTGATGAAATCGCGAAGCACCGCGGAATAGGCCTCGATGTTGTCGCTTAATTTGACTTTGGTAGCCTCCATCTGAGCGATGAGGAGGCGAAGCTTCGCCACCGCGCGGGGCGGGATTTCGCTGTCGGGATGCGTGTCGATCTCTTTTAGATAGGTATAGATAGGTTGACCCGCGGCCATGGCTTCCCTTTTGATGGTGGCCAAGGTGGAATCCCCGATGCCGCGCTTCGGGACGTTGATGATGCGGTCAAAGGACACATCATCCGCTTCATTCATCAATAAACGGAAATAGGCGAAGACGTCTTTGACCTCTTTGCGTTGATAGAAACGAAGACCGCCGAAGATGCGATAAGGCACACGATTCGCGGCCAATTCGGATTCCAAAGACCGCGTCATATAAGAAGAACGGTATAGAATCGCGATGTTATTGAAGGTGGGGTTGCGGAAATCCTTCGCCGCGGCGAGCTCGCAGATCTTGGTGACCACCCATTTGGCTTCGTCATCGGAGGATTCGAAACGCTTCGCGGTGATCTTCGATCCCTCGTCGGCCTCGGTGTAGAGGTTCTTAGGCACGCGCTTCTTGTTATGGGAAATCAGGCGGTTCGCCCCATCTAGGATGTTCTTGGTCGAGCGATAGTTCCGATCCAAAACGACGTCTTGGTAATCGGGGAATTGCATCGGGAAGTCGAGGATGATGCCCTGATTCGCCCCGCGCCAGGTATAGATGGTTTGGTCGGGGTCCCCGACGACATAGATATTCGTTTCAGGGTTCGATAGCAGCATCATCAAGGTGTATTGGACGTTGTTCGTATCCTGGAATTCGTCGACGAGGATATGTTTGAAATGATGGCTCCACGCCTCGCGGGCCTCGGGGAAATCCTTGAGGATGAGGATGGTTTGAAGGATTAGATCATCGAAGTCGAAGCTGAGCATCCTCATCTTCCTCTCCTCATATTCCGCGTAGATCTTCAGGCATTCTTTTTCCTGCTCAAAAGCGGGACGGGTGAAATGAATATCGTCGGGATATAGCCCCGCGGTTTTCTTTTTATCGATGTAGCCCTTGGCCATTTTGACGATGGGGTCGCCTTTGCGGTAACCCAAGTCCACGGCGATGTCCTTAAGCAGCTTGGCGACATCCTCCTCGTCCAAAATCGTGAAGGACGACGGATAACCAATGAGGCGGGCTTCTCTTCTTAAGAACCTCGCGCAAAAACTATGGAAGGTCGAGACTTGGAGGAATTGGGCGGCCTCGGGGACCAGTTTCCCGACGCGAGCCTTCATCTCATTCGCGGCTTTGTTGGTGAACGTGACCGCGAGGATGCGGCTAGGGGAAACCTTCATCTCGTCGATCAAGTAGGCGATGCGGTAGGTCAAAACCCGCGTTTTCCCCGAACCAGCGCCCGCGATGATGCGGACATGGGGGCAACGCGTGGTGACGGCCTGCAGTTGGGAGGCGTTAAGCAAAGAAGCGTAATCGATCGCCATGCCCGTATATTCTACTCCCTCCTCCCTTTTCCTTTAATAAGGAAGCGAAGGTTTTTTGACGGTGTCCCAAAAAGCGTTCCCCCGCTATCTCCCTTTCGATGTTTTGCTAAAATAAGCCATGCACTTTTTTCGCTTCCGGCAACGCCCCGTGGAAATCATCGCCTTCATGGCCATCTTCGCGGCCCTCGATGCCGTTTTGGCGTTGTTCGCGGCCTTCTTCCCGGGAAGCACCATCTTCTTGCTGCTTTTGATCCCCGCCTCTAGCGCGCTGATCGCCTTGCTTTGCCCTGGCCAATGGATCCCGATTTTCGTGCTTTCGACCTTCGGCGTCTGCATGGCCTCCTCTGCATGGAATTTCCAAGCGACTTTGTTCTATGTTTTGCCCTCTTTGATCGTTGGGGGTTTATATGGGTTCCTTTTTAGGAAACGGACGCCGAGCAGTTATCTCCTCTTCGGGGTGTCTTTGTTGCAATTCCTCTTGTTCACATTGTCTTTGTATTTGTTGAAACTCATTTATGAAATAGACGTGTTTTCCTTACTGCTTTCTGCGGTCGGAAAGGCGGAAAACGAATACACGTCCCACGTGTTTCCATTATTCTGCCTCGCCTATTCCTTGGCTCAAATGGTATTGACGGATCTCTTCTTGCGTCTAGTTTTCACCCGTCTTCGCGTGCCTAACGAAGAAGCCTCCTTGCCGCGGTGGGCCGATTATGCGATCGCCTTGCTTTTCGGGGCGCTGACCTTTTCCTTGGTGTGGTTTGCCCCGACCCTAGGCTATTTCGCCTTGGGTTGCTTCTTATACTGGTCGATCGCCATCGCGGTCACCGCCTTCCCTTACGCGAGGGCGTATCTATATTTCATCTTGGGGGGCGGGGTGCTGCTCATCATCATGCTATTTGCTTTGCTTTATTCCCTTTGCCCCGCCGATACGGGGCTCGCTTTGACGGGCCTATTCGCCCTGCCGCTTCTGCTATGTTCTTTCCTAAGCGATAGATTGATGAAAAAGGCTCCCGAGCATAGAATTAACCCGCAATGAAGGCACTGAAGGAATTTGGACTTGGTATCGTCTGGGTGATCCTCTCGCCCTTCCTTTTGCTTGGCATCGCTTTGGTGGCGATCTTCGGCATCCCCGTTTTCTTCGTCGAACTCATTTTGATGATCATCCATTTCTTCCAAGGGAAGAAGCTTTTCCCGCCTTTCCCCGAGGACGAAAAAGCCTACGCCATCCTCAAAAACGCCGCTTTGGAGGAAGAAGAAACCCCCGAAGAGCCGCAACCCCCGCAGCCGCAGACGGTCATCATCAATCAGAACTATTACCCGAACCCCAACGCCTATGGGCAGCCGCAGGGCTATTCCCAGCAACAGGGTTATCCCCAGCAACAGGGTTATCCCCAGCAGCCCCCGTATCAGCAGATGCAGCAACCACCCTATCCGCAACAACAAGGCTATATCCCTCAGCACGCCGCCGGACAGCCTTATCCGCAACAGCAACCGCAGATCCCACCGCAGCAAACCCCTGCGGAGATCCCGGTCGTGAATGTACAAGAGGAAACGCCTAAGGAACCTCCGCTATTAAGCTTCCCGCCCTCGGATGAAGGAGACGAAGAATGAATCCCTTCGTTTTGGCCTCGATTTCTTTGTCGGACACCGATCGCCGTGTCCTCGTGATCGCTTTGATCATCATTTTGATCGCGTTCCTTTTGGCCGCCCTCATCGGCATCGCCATCCGCCACACGATGCTATATCAAAGCAAACGGGCGGATGCCTTCATGCATGACGTCGCCGTCACCCATGTTGTCGCCACCCCAAAAGAATTCCGCGCGCTTGGCTTTAAGAAGAACAACCGCATCCTCTTCCGTTCTTCCTTGATCCCCTTCGGCATCGGAATCCTCGGGTTATTGATCTGGATCATCTCCAACATCGCTTCCGGCAGATGGGGAGAGAACATCTTCGTCGTCTGGTCCGAGCTCTTCTTCCACTTCGATTGGAAAGGCACGCCGGAAGATCCGGTCTTCGTCAAAGTCTTCGGGATGTCGCTTCTTGCCCGCTTCCCCTCCGTATCCGCCGCCCCGACTTTCCGCGTGGAGCATATCCCCGCCTATATCGAGGTCTTCCTCTTCTTGGCGAGCTGGATCTATTACGCGGTCGTCTGCCAGGCCTACATCGCCAGGTTCATCATGATCATCTACCGCTCCAACGACATCTTTGAGAAGAGCCTTGAGGGCTTCAAAGCCAACAAAGACATCGACATCAAAAACAACAACCCAGCGCCTCCCACGGAATAAAAGAGCCGCGATTTCATAGGGTTAATGAAAAGATCCTCGGTTCCCCGAGGATCTTTTTTCTTGCCTTAGGCGGCTTTGTAGATGCGGACGTAATCGACCTTCATCTCCGCGGGCATCATGTTGTCCGGGGGCAAGGTATAGTTATCGAAGTGCCCGCCGATGGCGAGGTTGATGAGAATATGGAAGTCCTGGTTGAAGGGGGCGTCGTCATCGGTCGGATAGACGCTGCCCTGAGGATGCCAATATTCTTTCTTGGCCATGAGGAACTGCTTCCCGTCGACGAACCACTTCATCCCTTCGGAAGACCATTCCAAGGCATAGACATGCCATTCGGCGATCGAGGAGGTCAAAGTAGCAGTGTTGGTGCGATAGGTATGTCCCCCATTATCGGAATAATGGAGGGCGCCGCTGGTGGTTTTGGCTTGGCGGCCTTTGTTCTCCATGATGTCGATCTCGCCGCTATAGGGCCAACCTTGGCCTTGGTAATTGCTTTCCGGAAGCATCCAGAAGGCGGGCCAGCATCCGGCAACGTTAGGGAGCTTCATCCTCGCCTCGAAACGGCCATAGGTGGTCTTGACCTTCCCTTTGGTCCGGATCCTTGCGGAGGTGTAGTTATAGCCACTGAAGGATTCCTTCTTCGCGGTGATGGTGAGGACGCCGTCGGCGACCGTGGCGTTCTCTTCGCGGTAATACTCCGCTTCGCCATTGCCCCATTGGTAGACCCCATAGTTGGAGCCGTCCCCGATTTGGGGTTCCCAATTCGACTTATTGAGCGAGGTGCCGTCGAACTCATCACTCCACCACAAATTCCAGCCCGTTTCTCCGCCAGAGCTGGTCGAGGCGGAGGTATCGGAGGTGCCGGAAGAAGTCGAGGCAGATTCCGAAGAAGTTTCGGAAGACGAATGCAAGGGGTCGCCGCTTTCGCTTTCCGAGGTGGGCACGGAGCTATCTTTTTTCGAGTCCGGATTGATGATCGAGGCGCTGCAGCCGGCTAAGCCCGCGAGCATGATCACCAAAGGCAGGGGGGTGAATTTCTTCATATCAGAGAACCTCCACGATGATTTCTTTGATTCGGCCTTCGCGGATATCTTCCGCGGTTTTGCCCCCCACGGTTTCATAAGTTTTCCCTTCGATGGTGTATCGAAGCGTTTCATTGCCCTTCAGGTCTTTCCTAGAAGGATTGACGTAGGTGACTTTCGTTTTTCCGAACAAGGTGAAGCTCGCCTTGCCTTCCGCGTCGAAGAAGGCGGAGGAAAGCAATGGGCGGAGATGGAACTTCAGTTCGCCGTTTTCATAAGAGAAGAGGCGTTCCCCGGCGAAAAGCAACACGAACATGTTGAGAAATTCCGCGTTCGCCCCGGTGAGCCTGGCGAAATAGCCGCGCCCATGCTTGCTCGCGTCGGGGTTGCAGGTCGGGACGATGAAGCTGCTCGCTTCCACGGGGTTCCTGCCATAGACTTCGGGGTCTAGATGCAGGGTCCAGTTGGTCTTCACTTCGTCATAGAAGCGATCGAGGAAGCCACCTTTTAGCAAGCCGAGAAGGAACTTGTAATCCATATGGAGGAAGTTGCATTCCCTCTCCAGCCAGCCCTTGGTGAAGGCGTGGACGCGCCCGATTTCGAAGGGGGCGTCATCGATGTCGCCGCAGGTCTTATAGAAATGGAGTTTGTCGTCATAAAGCGAGGTGGCTTTGATCGCGTCCAAATCCTTTTCCTTAAGGAATTCATCGCCGAGCTTCAAAGCCCGTGCGCTGGCTTCGAGGAACGGGGGGATCGTTTCTAAGACGAAAGAAAACGGCTTGACGGTCTCATAACCCAAATGGTTGATGTGGCCGGTCTTCTCGTATTTCTCCAAACGGTAGATCAAATAGGAGGGAAGGATGCCCTGCCCCGCTTCTTTCGCGCGAACGATGCCGTCGACGAGGATGGCTTCCATCTTGCTTAGGCAATCCAAAGCCTCGGACAAGGGGAAGGAGACCATTTCCGCTTCGCCCTGGCGGCGATAACGGAGTCGGAGGGCTTCCCTTAAGGAAGTCGCCTTGTCCCAATAAGCGAAACGGGTCAGCTTCTTGCATTCGAACTCCTTAATCGCCTCTTCTAGCCCGCGGAAGAATTCCGCTTGGCCACGCATCAAGGTGAGGGAACGTCCGCCAAAAGGCGCCAAATGGGCCTTCGCGTAACGGAGGAGGCGCAGCAATTCGATGCTTTCGGATAACCCGGAAGCGAATAATCCGGGGAGGCCGTTCATCGCGTCATTCCAACCCGGCTTCTCGCATTCCATCTCGATGCCCATCTGGAGGCTATCGAGGGTGGAGAACTTCACATAGATGGTGTGAAGGATCTTCCCGGCGAGGTTCGTGTGGATGATGTTCCCTTTTTCGTCGCGGAGCCAATCGGTCTTGCGGATGTCGATGCCCTCGCGTTCGCATTCTTCCTTCAAACCCTTGAGGTCGATCGCCCCATATTGACGGACTTTGCCTTCTTCGACGAGGCAATATTTCTCCGTCCGCGGCTGCACATAGACCGGGGAATGAAAATAGGGATAATCGGATCCGAAGAAGAGGTTTTCCTCTTGATCGGGGTAGATGGAAGAATAGTTTTCTAATAGATCGACGTTATAGGTCCAATGGTCAACCCAGTAGCCTTCGCCGAAGCAGGCTTCGACGTGCTGAGAAGCGGCGTTGAGGATCGTTTTGAATGCAAAATCCGCTTCTTTTTTCTCTAATTGCCATTGATCGCGCAATAACGAGTATAAGTCCGTGGGGCAGAAATCGTTCAGCAATTTGGCCAAAGCGGCTTTGTCTTTGACCATTCCAGAAGGCAAGGAATCGATGACCTTTTCCGGCGCGGAGAAGGAGTTCGGTTTGACCGTCAATGGGTTCTGCCCGTCGATTTGGAGGAGAGAGAAGAACGTCTTGATGTTGTAGTCCTTGACGAAGGGGGCGAAGAAGAGATCGTTCCTCCGATTCTGGTTGACGTCGCGGAAGTTCCCGGGGCCGGAGGAGTAATAGCAAGACGGGATATCGAAGGCGTTATAGTCGCGTTCCATATCGCCGTGCTTCCTGCCATAGAGGTAATAGACTTGGTTGCCTAGCAAAGTCGGGAAACCACCGCGGAGGTTATTGTCGAGATAGCTTTGCTTCAAGCATGCATCGAACAAGGGATAAGCCGTTTCCGAAGTGGCCGGAGAGAGGAGGGAGGAAAGTAATTCCTCATTCTCCTTGCGGAACCCGCGAATCGTCTCAAAGGAAAGCCCTTCAAGCGCGTCTAGGTATTCTTGGAGGGATTCCCAATGACCGAATACCGCGGCATAGGAATAGGATTCGCCCGGGGCGAGGCACAACTTTTTCGCGAGGAAGGCGCAGGGCAATTTGTTTTCAATTTGCTGCGATTTCCCAAGCGTTTCTTCTAAAGAGGCGTCCAAATAGCCTTCCGGGAGAAGATTGGTCGCATCGTGGGCGAAGACGATTTCCGGGTCGACGATCGGGGAAAGGAGATCGCCGTTTTGATCGATCGCGAAGAAACCGTTGCCCTCTTTCGCCTCTTCGACTTGGGCATGGTCGCCGGTCGAGGTCTTGAATTTGACGAATGGGGTCTTCTCTTCCAAACGATGGACTTCGCAGTAGGCAGCCATCAAAGAGACGAGCTCCTTGTAGCAGAAATTGCTTAGCCCATGGGGGAAGAAAACGGGAAGCCCGTCGATGAATTCGAGTTCGATCGCGTGATCAGCGCGGTTGACGAAAGTCACTTCGCGGACTAGCCCAGCATAGGAACGGGAAGGGATGCCGTAATAGGCGACCTTCATGGAGAAGGAATCGTTTTCTTCATAGATCTCGACGTCGCTTTGGGAAAGGCTCATCTCCCGTTTGGCTTTTCTTTGGCGGAGGAAAGGTTCCAAATAAGCCCCGTCGACTTTAGCGAAGGTGCGGAAACCCTTTAAGGGAATGTTGGCGTAGGCGAGATTCGCGGAATCGAAAGGGGTGATCGGCGTCTCTTTGGAGGAAATGCCAAAGCCGCCCATCGCCTGGCCGACGTTGGCATAGAACGCCCAAAGGGGTTTTCCTTGCTCGCCCGCAAGCGCCGGCAAGAAGGATGCGAAAGTCTTTTGGTTTTGATAATCGCGGATGACGAAGCGACCCGCCTCATAACGATAATTTCCCATATTTGCCCTTTCCTAGGAAATCGGTTTCCTAAACTATTATAGGAAGCATAGCTTCCTTCGTCAACATAATGCGTCAGAGGGGTTTTTCACCTTCCCCCACTTCTTTCGCCAGCCCCTTGCGGTAGAGTTCCGGATATTGGGTTTTGAATACGCTGCGGTCATAGACGTGATTGCAGAATAAGGTCAGGCAAGCCAAGGAAAAACCAAAATGGAAGAAAGCCCCTACGAGCACCCCGGCGAGATTGAAATACGGGAAGGGCAGGAACTCGAATAGCAATAACGGGAGCATCACCATCAAATAGATGGGCAATCCCTTCAATAACGAGGCGAAGCATAGGCGAAAACTAGAGGCCAATAAGGAGAAATACCCGCCTTCGAACATCGTGGCTTCGCTCAGCATGAATAGATGCACGAAGCAAAGTAGGAAGAACACCGCATATTCCACCCCAGCCAACACGCTTTTCCACGCCCCATCGATTTCCATCCCCGCGGTGATGCCTAGTCCTAGATGGAGCAATAGATAAAGCGCCCCCACGACGAGGAAGATCAGGAAGAAGAGCCCCCCATTGCGGCGGATGCCCTGGGCGAAATCCTCTTTCAGGGAGGCTCCTTCGCCAAAGATCAGTTTCTTGAAGAACAGCATCCCGCCGGCGAAAGATAAACCAAGCACACCAAGCAGCAACGCCCCCACCCCATCGACGATGAGGATGGCGTAAGCGTTATCCTGGCGGAGGAAATCCACGTTGATCGAGAAGATGACCCAACCCAAAAGAGGCAAGGAAAAAAGGAAACAATACAGGCTCACGAGCATCACTTCGCTTAAATGCCGACGGAGGATGTTCCCTAGCATCTGGAAGCGGTTGATCGGCTTCCCCGGTTCATATAAGACGGGCTTTTTCATCGGATATACCGCTCCAAAATCGTCGAAAACGCATGCAAACCCGCGTCGTTTTTGGATTTCGCGTTAAGGGAACCCATGTTTTGGCTACGGGCGTTAAGCAATAAATATAGGGATTCGAATTCCGCATCGAACTTCAGCCAATCCCCCAAAGCGTAATGGGCGTTATACCCCTCGTCTTCCTTATCGAAAAGCTTCACCGCATAGGGGGTGCCTTCGAATTCATAGGTGGTCAGGGAGGATGGGATGGAACATCCTTCCATGGACAGGAAACGGGTGGCGATGGCCTTGTCCATATCGGTCAGATCCTTCTCCGTTAGGACGAGGATGTCCGCGTATTCCCCATAGGCGGCGTACATCTTGGCGATTTCCCTCATATGCGGGGAATAGACATGGGTCTCCACTTTGAAGATGACCCCTTCATTCTCTTCGAGGATCGCTTTCTTCAGTTCCGAATCGAGGAAGGAATAGCCTTCGCAGAAGAGATCGATCTTCTCGTGGTCTTTATATTCGTCGATCGATTCCACCGCGTAGTATAGCCCAAAGGAAATCCCCGACCCCAAGATCAAAAATGGGATGAGGTTATAGGTCCAAAAATGGGCCAAGGCGCCTTTGGGGAGACGGGCTTTCATCGCGTTTCCTCCGCGGAAAGCACCACATCAAGGCAGCGCGTTAATGCATAGGTTTTCCCTTCTTCGAATAAGGAAAGTTGTTCTTCCAATAGATAAACGCGGGCTTTCTTCCCATCCGCTTGGAAAAACGCGGGGTAAAAGGCATTGGAATAATAGGTCGCCGCCTGTTTTTCGGCGTAAAGGAATGTCATGGCCCCTTCTTTCTTCGGACGGACTTTCAAATCCTTAAATAGCTTCATTAACCCCGCATAAGGACGGAGCAATACAAAGCCGATGAAGAAGGCGAAGAAGAGAAAGATGACGGAGAGGATAGAGCCGAAAAGGATAAAGAAGAACTTGGTCTCCCTCGTTTGGAAAAGGAAAACGAAGAGGACGGTTAAGCCCAGCAGCAAGATAGACGAAAGGAAAAGGGACAGCCATAGCGTGAATCGCTTACGGCTATCCCGATATTCTTCTTCTAGGAAATAACCTCTCTCCATGGCCCCTTATTCTACCGCGGGGATGCTGTTGGTGGTGATTTCGTCGAAAAGGTGGATCTTCCCAAGGTCGAAGCAGAGGGAGATCTTTTCGTGGGCGGCGATGTCCTTTTTCGCCGAGAGTTTGGCGATGAGGCGCTCCTCGCCGACATCGGCGTGGACGAAGTATTCCTTCCCGAGGTATTCGGCGGAGAAGACCTCCACTTCCATCGAGGCGGTGAGCTTCGTGGCTTCGGTCGGTTCGCCGGATTCATAGACGTCCTCCGGGCGGATGCCCAATTTGATCGGATGGCATTTGCTTTCGGCGATCAGGCGGAATTTCGCGGCGTTTTCCTCGAGTTTATTGATCTCATCGAGATGGATTTGCTTCAGGGATTCGCCAAGCTCGGGGTCTTCGAGTTCCGCGCGAAGAGCGGCGATCTTCTCCTCGATTTCCGCTTCTTGGGCGAAATAGAAGGCGTCGTGGCCTTTGACGAAAGAAGACGGCAACGCGATTTCGAAGCCATTGGCCAAGCGGAGTTTGCCATGGTCATATTCGGCGGTGAGAATATTCATCGCCGGGGAGCCGATGAAGGTGGCGACGAAGGTGTTCGTGGGGTTGTTATAAACCTCTTTCGGGGTGCCGATCTGCTGGATGTAGCCGCCTTTCATGACGACGATGCGGGTGGCCATCGTCATCGCCTCGGTCTGGTCGTGGGTGACATAGATGGTCGTGGCCCCGATCGCCTCGTGGAGGGCGACGATTTCCGAGCGCATTTGCACGCGGAGTTTGGCGTCGAGGTTCGATAGCGGCTCGTCCATCAAGAACACGCCGGTCTCGCGGACGATCGCCCTGCCCAAAGCGACGCGCTGGCATTGGCCCCCGGAAAGCTCGCCCGGTTTGCGGTCGAGGTATTCTTCTAATTGCAAGGTTTTCGCCGCGGCGTGGACGCGACGGTCGATTTCGGCCTTCGGGAATTTGCGCATCTTGAGCCCAAACGCCATATTCGTGTAGACGGACATATGGGGGTAGAGGGCGTAATTTTGGAAGACCATGGTCAGGTTACGGTCTTTCGGTTCGAGGTTATTCGCGTAGACCCCATCGATATAAAGGTCGCCGGAGGTGATGTTCTCCAAACCCGCGACCATGCGGAGGGTCGTCGATTTGCCGCATCCTGAGGGGCCGACGAGGACGATGAATTCGTTCTTCTTGATCTCGAGATTGAAATCAAAGACGGCCTGGACGTGGTTGCCGTAGATCTTGTTGATATGCTGGAGGGAGATGAAAGAATCCGCCGGGGCGATCTTTTCTTCTTTTTCGGAGCGTTTTTGCAGGGCGATCGTGTCTTTGTAGACGAGGTCGCGCTTCTTCTCTAGAAGCCGTTCTTCGGCCGCTTGCTCTTTCTCTAAGCGCCGCTGTTCCAGCCGGCGGGCTTTCTTTTCTTCTCGGGTGAGTTTTTCCATGCTGGGCGCTCCTTTCATTGATACCACTTCACGTATTCGACCTTCAATTGGGCCGGGGTTTCGTCTTCGCTGGGCATGCGGTAGCCGTCGTAATTGCCGCCGACCGCCATGTTGAAGAGAAGATGGAACTTCTTATCGAACGGCGCGGGGAATTCCCCGGTGCCCGTCTTGACGGACCAGGGTTTGGTTTCCGCGTTGCACCTATGGTAGAGATTGCCATCGACATACCAACGGATCTCCCCTTCGTCCCATTCGACCGCGTAGTCGTGGAACTGCGAGATATCCTGCCCCTCGGGCATGACGTAGGTTCCGAAACGGTAGGTATGGGCACCGGTGGAGTCGGCGAAGTGGATCGTGCCATCGGTCGAATATTTGATGCGGCCTTTGGCTTCCATGATGTCGATCTCGCCGGAATTGGGCCATCCGCCATAGGCGGAAGTGCCTTCGGACTCCGGTAACATCCAGAAAGCGGGCCAGATCCCCGACCCGAACGGGCAGGCGATGCGCGCTTCAATCCGGCCGTATTTATACGAGACTTTGTTTTTGGAGCGGATGCGTCCGGAGGTATAGGGCATTCCCTTGTTCTTCAAGGCATCCGCCTTCTTCGCGGTGATGATCATCTTGCCGTCGACCACCTTGACGTTCTCCTTGCGGTAGAACTCCTGTTCTTCGTTGCCCCAGCCGGAGACGACATCATAAGCGGAGCCATCGCCGGTCATATAGGTCCAGTTGGCGTCGCTTAATCTCCCATCGGAGAAATCGTCTTTGAAGATGAGGGAATACCCATGGACCGTCTCGATGCCTTCGGTGGGCTGCTCGCCGGTGATGGAGACCACCACATCCGCGGTGGCGTCGGGATTGGCCAAGGAATAGGCGGTGACGGTAACTTTCTCATCCACCCCTTTGGAGAGGATGGTGAGTTCGCCTTCTTGGGTGATCGAGGCCAGCGCGTGGTTATTGACTTGGTAACCGACGCCTTGGTTGGAACTATCCCCGGTCACGCGGGCTTGGAAGGCATAAGTGTTTCCGACGGCCAACGTGGTCGTCTTGCGGGAGAATTCGACGCTGATGCCGGTCGGGTATTTGACCTCGAGATAGGTCTGAATGGCCTTCTCTTCGTCTTCCGACGGGGTGACGGTGAGGGAGAGGACGCCGCTACGAAGCGGGGTGACGTTCCCCTGCTGGTCGACGCTGCCGATGAGGGGGTCATCGATTGCGTAAATGAGTGACTGTCCCCCGCCGTTTTGGAAATCGACCCCGATTTTCGTCACTTGGCCGACGGTCAAAGTGGTCGGGTTATCCGCGAGGAAAGAAAGCGAAAGCTCTTTGCTTTTCTCCGGGGCGGAGCCGCCGCAGGAGGCGAGGGAAAGCAAGGAGGCGGAAGCGAGCAAGAAGAAACGCTTTTTCATCGGGATCTTTCCTTTCTTAGGCCTTAGGCCTTGTAGATGCGGGAGGGGTAAACCGCCTTGAAGGACGGGAAGACACCCTCTTTGAGGTTCCAAACGGAGGTATCGAAGTTATGGGCCTCATACGGGGCGGCAGTCTTCAGTTCGGTCACCGAGAGCATGTCGCAGTCGGTGAGCATCCCGCAGTCGGGGCCGTCTTTCTCTTTGTTGGCCTCGATGTGGGTCTGCGAGAAGTCGGCGGGCAGCCCAGTCGGGGTGACGTTGAAGAGCTTCCCGAGGTTCTCGCTGGCGACGCCATATGTGAGGCCAACGCCGGAGTAGATGTTATTCGCGCGCTTACCGTTGGAATCGTCCCAGCCAAGCTCGCCGTTATAGAAGGTATGGGTGATCCCATGGTCTTCTTCGTAATAGGCCTCTTCATCGTAATCGACGTAGGTCTCGACGATATTGAGGTCGGTGGCCAAGGAGAGACAGTGCTCGACGATGGCGGTGTCGGAGGAGGAGATGACCCCGGCGATGCCGCCTAAGGCGCAGGTCTCATCATAGAAATGGGTGGACATGAGGGCGCGGCAATTCTCTTTGACCAACACGTTTTCGATGCGGCCGGAGTTGAGCCCGGCAACGATGCCGACTATGGTGCGTCCCGTGATTGAGACGTTATCGAAGGCGACGTTGCGCACGACGCCCGCGCCGCCGATTTCTTGGAAGAAACCGAATTTGTTGCCGGTTTTGTGGGCTTCGTCTTCGAATTGGTAATTCCCGTCGAAGATTTCCTTATAGGAGGCGGGGTTATTCGAATATTTGGTGGTGACGTTCTTGATGGAATAGCCATTGCCATCGAAGATGCCGTTGAACTGCTCGTTATAGTGCGTGCCGTCATCGGTATCGCTATAGCCTAGCGGCTCGAAGTTGGCGATGGAGGAGCAATCGATGTCATTGCCAAGGATATAGGCGCCTTGGAGGGCGGCGCTTCCGCCTTGATTGATCGCCACTAGGTCTTCCGCGGTCTTGATCACTTTGCTGACGAAGAGGCAGCTCGTGGTGACCGTGGTGTCCGCGTAGATGCGGATCGGCTGATCGCCCGGGCCGATGAGCAATTCGCCGTCTTTGTCCTTAAAGGCGGAGGTATCGATGGTCAAAATGCCTTTGGCGTAGGAATACTTGCCGCTATTCTCGTTCAAAAGGACCTGGGTCCCGACTTGGAGACGGGTGATTTTCCCCGTGACTTCCACCTCGAGGTTCAGCCGCTCGGGCAAAGCGGAAAGATCGACGTAGGGGGTCTTGGTGAAGACGACATCGCCATCGCGGATCGCCGCGCCTTTCGGGCCGGAATTGCCGCAGGAGACCAGTGACAAAGTCGCCAGCGCGGAAAGGAATAGGAAGGGAATTCTCATAGATGTTTACTCCCGGACCTTGAGGGTCGGCTTGACGCCGCTTTCAAGGTTCCACAAAGTCGGATTGAGACGGTAGAGGGAAGCGTCCTGGCCGGCGAAGTTGATGCCGGTGTAGTAGCCAGAGAGATCGCTGACGGCGTCGCCCCAGTCCCAAGTTTGCCCGCCGACGACGGTCGAATTGGTATAGAGGTTATCGAATTTGAAGGTCTGCGCTCCGACCCTGCCCGCAGGATAGGCGGTATCGGCATAGCAGGTGGCTTTGCCTTCGTTATCGGCGACTTCGATGACGAGGTCATGGAAGCGACCGCCTTCTTTGGCGACGCCGACGAGGGCGGCGTTGAAAGCGACCCAGCCCTCTTTCTGTTTCTGGCCATTATCGAAGCTATGGTTGACATGGACGAAGAGGTTTTCGAAGACGCCCGGGGCTTCCGCGGCGATCAAGGCGCCGCCCCAGCCGGAGCCGAGCTCATCGATTTCCCCGTCGAAGGCGGTGTCGCGGATCGCGCCGGTGACGCTGTTCCACATGCCTGCGGAGTTATAGATGTTGCCATCTTGGGCGCCGTGGACTTTGAAGTTGGAGATCGTGTGGCCTTTGCCTTCGAGCACGCCGGCGAAGGTGCGGCCGGACTTCGGGATCTCCATCCCCTCGAGGTCGATGTCCGCGTCGAGGGCGAAGTTGCCCGTGACGGTGTTGTTGGTGAGAAGTTTGGAGACGAAAGTGTCTTTGTCGGTGATCGATAGCCAGGTGCCGTCTTCATAGTTCGGCTGAACAACGACATAGGTTTGGGCGGAGAGGAGATAGGGGCCGACGTGGACGGTCAATTTGACGGTGTCGCCGCCCGCGGAGACGGTCTGGAAGGTGCCGCGGGGGTTGCGGGCGCCAAGCGGGGAGATGTTCCCGTTGACCGATTCCCAGAGGTATTCAGGGGTATAGGGGGTCGGGTTATTGAGATTCGCGGTGAAGGTGAGGGTGCCGCTGCCGAGGGTGATGATGTCGCGGTCGGCATGTAGGCTAAGCGTCGGGACGCTCGATTCGGTGACTTCGATTTCATAGGTCGCTTTGACGGAGGGGTCTTTGGACGAGGAGGCGGTGATGATGACGTTGCCGACCTTCTTGCCGGTGACGCGGCCTTCCCCATCGACGGAGGCGATGGTCGGGTCGGAGCTTTCGACATCGAAGCCGAGGCGCTCGCTATCGTTGGTCAAGGTGATGTTGAGCTTGATCGTTTTGCCCACTTCGACGCTGGTGGGGCCGGCGACGACGATGGTGATCGCGCTCGGATCGACCGCGGGGGTCGTTTTACCGCCATCGGAGCAGGCGGCGAGAAATAGCGACGCAGAGAGAAGGAGCAAGGTAACCGGTTTTTTCATTTTCATACCTCCCAAAGTTATCCTTTTAATCCGCCGACGGCGGTGTTTTCCATGATGGTTTTGTTGAAAGCGATGAACCCGATGACGACGGGCAGGATCGAGATGACGATGGTCGCGAAGAGGATCGTGTAGTTACCATCGATCATCATCGTGTCGCTAAGCAGCTTCAAGCCGACGGAGAGGGTCGGTTTGGTCGATAGGTAGATCATCGGGGTCATGTAGTCCGACCATTGGCCGATAAGCGTGATGATCGCGATCGCGGTCATCGGGCCTTTGGCCATCGGGATTATGATCGACCAGAAGATGCGGAAATCGCTCGCGCCATCGATCTTCGCCGCCTCGACATAACTCCAAGAGAGGTTCTTGAAGAAGGCGTAGAGAAGCATGAAGTTCATGCCGAAGGCGCCGGAATAGAGGAAGACGAGGCCGATGACTTTCTGATCGAGGTGCATCGCCTTCATCAACGCAATCTGCGAGGGCAAGGAGCCGACGATGGGGATGATCATCGTGAAGATGACGACCCCGAAGATGATCTTGCGCCCGGGGAAGTCGTATTTGGCGACAACATAGGCGGCGCAGGACGAGGTGAAGACGGCGGCCAAGGTGCCGGAGACCGAGACCAAAACCGACATCCCGAGCATCTGCACGACGGTGAACCCATTGGTCTCCGGCGAGGAGAAGGAGAAGGCTTCGATGAAGTTCTCAAAAGTCGGGGCGCGGGGGAAGCCGCCGAAGTTGTTGATGAATTCCGTTTGGGTCTTGAAGGAGTTCATCAATAGCCAAAGGAAGGGATAGATGTAAGAAGCGGCGAAGACGAGGAAGATCACGAAGAAGACGATGAAAAGGGCCTTCTCGCCTTTCTTGCGGGAATAAAGGATATTGTTTTTGCGCACATACGCCTCTTTCCGGCGGTCGTCGCGTTTCTTCTTGAAAAAGCCGCGGATGCGGGAACTCACGGAAGCCATTAGAAATTGACCTCCTTGAAGAAGTGGTTAAGAAGTGAACGGACCCCGAGGATGATCGGGGAGCCGACGATGGTGCAAAGCAACCCTAACGTCGCCGCATGGACGCGGCCCGGGGTATCGGCTTCATAGAAGATCTGCAGGCCGATGGTCTTCGTGCCATATTGGCCTTCGACCAATAACATCGGCTGGAGGAAGGTGCCGAAGAACCCCATCATCGCGAAGATGAAGAGGGTGGTGATCGTCGGCCAGGTCAGCGGGATGACGACGTAGATGAATTCCTTCATCGCGGAGATGCCGTCCATCTTCGCGGATTCGAGCAATTCCTTGGGGATGCGCGACATCCCGGCGGTCAAAAGCATCACGTCATACCCGATGCCGGTCCAGAAGCAGAAGATCCAGACCATCCATTTGGCCATGTCGCCGAAGAACCACGTCGAGGTGTCGAGCCCGAACCACGACATGATGGTCGCCATGAAACCCGTCGCGTCCGGGGTATTGGAGAAGGCGAGGGTGAAGACGAAGGTCAAGGAGATGACCGGCAAAATCGCCGGGAGGTAGAACAAGGCTTTGAACACCCCGGCCGCGTAGATCTTCTTGAAGATGAAATAGGAGAAAAGCAAGGAGATCGGCAACGTGATGAAGCAATTCAGGATCACGTAGGCGAAGGAGGCGGAAAGCATCTCCCGCATCGACTTGGTGTCGAGCTCTTGGAAGACGGTGACGTAGTTATGGAAGAGATCGTTCCAGGAATAGTAATGCCCTTCGGTGTTTTGGAAGGTCAATAAAATGGAGTTGATGTTGACCCCGAACCACATGATGCAGAACTGCACGATGGGGTAGAGCAGCATCAAAATGATGAAGATGCTCGTCCGTGAGATGAAGCGTTTCCTGCGCGGAGAGGCCTTCTTCGGCGCGTTGTCTCTTCGGGTGAAGGCGCCGAACATGCTTACCGCACCCCTGCGTTGCGCACCCAAGCGGGCCAGGCGTCCCTGGCGGTCTCATAGACTTCGTTCATGATCGCGTCGACGCTAGTGGCCTGACCGGAGGAGACTTCTTTGTAATAACGCTTATTGTTAACCCACGGCTGGATGAAGGTATCGCCGTTAGTGACCAGAATCGGGTTATTGGAGTCGGTGGAGATGTTCTCCGAGGACGTCAGGATGTTATGGAGCGAGGCGATATAGGTGTTATTCGCGGTGATCGAAGATAGGTCGATGCCGGAATAATCAAAGCCGAGGAAGGGGCCATCGGCCTTCTCGACGAAGGTTTTGCAGGCGTATTCGCTAGAGAGGAAAGCGAGGAACTTCTTCGCGTTCTCGAGGTGGCGCGCCTTCTTCGGGACGATCATCGAATCGCCGAAGCCGACCATGAAGTTGACGTTCTTCGCCGTGGTGGATTTGGCTTTGGGGGTCGGCATCATCGCGATGTTGAAGGTGAAGCTCTTCTTCATCGCCTTCTCGATCTCTTTCTTGCACCACTGGGCGTAGGGGATCATCGCGGCCTTCTGGTTGAAGAATTGGTTCTGCGCGGTCAAAAGGGAAGCGCTATAGGCTTTGTCGTTGCAGTATTCGGGATGGGTGCCGACGAGGTCGAACCACATCTTGAAGGCTTTCTTGAAGTTGGAGAATTTGCCGTTCGGGTCATAGGACTCGTAACCGCTCGCATAGGTCCCGTCGGCCCCTTTGAGGTCGAACCATTTCTCATAGTTCTCCTTGCCTTCGAGCTCCGCCCACCATTCATAGATCGGGTAATCCCAGTAATAGTCGCGGGCGGCGGCCCAGGCGAACGGTTTGACGGCTCCGCCGGTGTCGGAGACGATCTGGGCGCAAAGCGCGGTCAATTCGTCATAGGTCTTGGGAATCGCCCAGCCTTTTTCTTCGAACATGTCGACGTTGTAGATAAAGCCGCCCAAACCCTGGGTGAACGGGACTTTGAAATAATGCTCGGTTTCGTCTTTGTCGATATAGCGGACATGGCTCAAGGCTTCCGGCAAGACGCGGGATTCAAAGGTGACGCCGCCTTCGACTTCGGAGGCGTAAAGGTCATCTAGCGGAGCGAGGAGGCCGCGGCTGGCGAAGTTCTGCCAAGCGAGGCCGTGGGACATGAAGATGTCGTATTCGCAGGTGCCGGTGAGCTGGGATTCGATCTTGTTGAGGATCGTGGAGTCCGGGGAATAGGTGGCGATGATGCCGGTCTGACGGGTGAATTCCTCGCAGATATCCTGCAGCCAATCGGTGCCGTAGCCGCCGTTATAGGCCATGATCGAGACTTGCTCGACGGAGGGGTCGATCTTCGATCCGCCGCCGCCGCAAGAGCAAAGGGCCATCGCGGAGAGCAGGGTGACCATCAACGTGGATTTGGCTTTGATGTTTTTCATATGGGATATCTCCTTTTAGGAAATCGGTTTCCTGAAATTTATTTTATACGCGTAAGCGCTTACAGGCAAGCGAAAAGCATACCTGACTTTTCAAATTTATCTCGCGGGGGCTTTTCCAGCCGATCCGCCCTTCAAAAGTGTGGAAGCCAAACGAATGTTTGAAGGTTCCGCATCGGGGTTTTCGATGGCTTCGATGAGCTTCTTGGCAAGTTCTTTTCCGATGCCGGAAAGGTCTTGTTTGACGGTAGTTAGATGCGGGGTGACCATCTGGGAAACATCCAATCCGTCGTACCCAGTGATCGAAATATCCTCGGGGCAGTGAAGCCCGAGCGAGGAAATCACCCCGATTGAGGCGATCGCGGAGAAATCGTCGGGATACATGATCGCGGTCGGGCGATGTTCCCTGGCGAGGATCTTCTTGGTGAGGTCTTTTGCCCCTTCGATATCGAAATAACGGCCTTCGACGAGCATATCCTCGCGGAAAGGGATCCCCGCTTCTTCGATGGCGGAGCGGAACCCTTCGATGCGGAGGCGGGTGACCTCGCCATCCTCGCCGTGGAGGAAGACGATGTCGCGATGCCCTAGCGAGAGGAGGTATTCGGTGAGCTCGTGCATGTCATGCTTGGAGTTGGAGGAGACGCTGGAGACCCCTTCCCCAACATAGTCGAAGGCGACCTTGGGGATCGGGGAGGCGAGGACTTCCTTCATCTCCGGGTGGGCGAAATTGCCGAAGAGGACGACCCCGGCGATATCGCGGGAGAGACAATTCTTTAAGAAAGAGCCATGCTGCCCGGCGACGTTATGCGAAACGAAAAGCAAATCGTAACGCGAGGAATCCATCTCCTGCTGAACCGCGTCGAGGATCTCGGTGAACAACGCGTGCTTAAACGGGGTGATGTCCATCCCAAAATAGGCGATGACCCCGATGTTGCGGGATTTGCCCTTGGACAAGGATTTCGCGTTCGCATTAGGAATGTAATTGAGCTCCGCCATCGCCTGGCGGACCTTCTCTTTCGTCACCTCGGGGATCGCCGAGTAGTTATTGATGACCTTGGAGACGGTCGCGGGGGATACCCCACACTTCTTCGCGATGTCGTAGATGGTTACCATAGATCTACCCCTTCCAGTTCAATTGAAACGATTTCGTTTTTTCCCAAAGGTATTTTACCTTTCCAGGCCCCGATGGATAGGGAGAGATTCCTCCCCTCTTTTAGGTTGAGCAGCACGAGGGCGAGGCTGCCTTCTTGGTTTTTCCCCGCCACGGCGAGAACGCCTTCCGGGGCCTCAACCTCCATCACCTTCGCCCCGGGACGGAGGAAGGAGGATAGGTGTTTGATGAAGTAATAGGAATAGGTCGGATGGAGCGATTTCCCGTCGGTGAGGATCGGGGCCTCGCAATAATTCCCGACGCGATTAGGCCCCCCGTTCATATCAAGGAGGAGATTCCAATCGAGGAAGCCTTCGCTGCCATAATTCAGGTCGCGGATATAGTTTTCCGCGTAACGCCTGCCGTTTTCGAAGGTCCCGATCGCTGAGGAGGGGTCATCTTTATTGAGATTAAGCAATTCGACGCACCCTTCGGTGAAGAGGATATGCAGATCCGGATAAGCTTCTTTGACCTTGGCGATCTCTGCGTTCTTATCTCCGTCATACCAATGGTAGGCGACCCCGTAGATCGCTTCTTTGGCGTTGGGAACGGACAGGCTCCCGTTAACACGGTCGAGCATGATGTCACGGTTATGATCCCAAACATAAATCTTGGTATCCGGGAGCCTTTTCTTAAGCAATAAGGCCATCTCCGCCTCTTCCTCGGGGGAATAGAGGCAGGATTCCCAGGTCTGGGTGGCCGCGGGCTCGTTTTGGATGGTCATCGCGACGACGGGAAGACCTAAGGCGCGATATCCTTCGACGTACTTCGCCATGTATTCCGCGTGGTCGGGGAAATGTTCTTTTAATAGATGTCCCCCGTGGTCTTTGTCATGGCTATCTTTCCACTTCGCCAAAGGCGACCAGCAGGAGGCCAATAAAGACAAAGAGGTTTCCTTTAACGCGTCCTTAATCATCGGGATGATGGCCTTCTCATCATGGCTAAGCGAGAAATCGGACAAATTGTCTTTCTCCGCGTAGTCATACATCCCCGTGGAGAAATCGCAGGAGCCAATCGTCACGCGACCAAGGTTGTAGCCAAGTCCCTCTTTGGAGAAATAGAGGCGGATGAATTCCTTCTTCGTTTTCTCGTCTAGTTTCGCGTATAACGATGCCGAGGAATCCGTGAAGGCTCCCCCGTAGCCGAGGATCGTTTGTTTGTAGATAGGGCGGACCACTACTTCCCCATCCGTTTTTTCCGTCTCGTCAAGAAAACGCGCCGGAACAAAAGTGGCGGAAGCATTGGTCTTAAAGAGGCGGGATTTCATAGGGAATTCGTGGATAAATGAATGAAAGAGCCGGGGTGGCCGGCTCTTTCTTAGGGTTTTGGATTAGGCCGCAATGCCCATATAGGCGGCGAAGGACTGGCCGTTGAGGGTCAAGACAGTATAGGTGCTGCCAGACCAGGAGAGGGTCATCTCAGCAACCGCCAGGACATCATGGTCGTTTGGCATCCTAATGGTGATCGATGTCAGGGTCGAGAAATCAGCACTCGGGAAGGACCCATAGAAACCAGGAAACGGGGACCAGGGTGGGGTTTGCCAGTTGACCAAATTCCAGCCCTCTCTGCTAAATTCGAACGAAATCTTATCTTTATTATCATTGACCCAAGCTTCGTTGCGACCAACGGATGTAAGATCAAGACCAATAATTAAGCCCGCGCCATCGAACTGGAGAGGACCGTGGTTCGGGTCTTTGTTGCTCTTGTTCCAATCCATGTAGACCTTAGAAGCGGGGTCGGTGACCGTAAGGGCAAAGGTGTCGGTAGCAACAACGGCTTCATTCACAATAGCCTTGACGGTGATCGTGGCGCCGCCAGCGGCAACGCCGGTAACGGTAGCGGACTTGCCATTACCAACAACAGTGGCAACATCAGTATTCGAAGAAGTCCAGTTGTAAGTAGCGGACCCATCAACACGCTCGGTAGTAGCGGTCAAGTTGCCAGTGGCGTTCTTTTCAACAAATTGATCACCAGAGATTTCGATGGTCGGTTTAGCTTCGACACACTCATAGCTATAGGTAATTTTGGTGAAAGAAAGTGTGTGCGCGGCATTAATGTGAATTCTGCGACGGTTATCGCTCGGAACTTCGGCTCCACCATCTTGATGAGTTAAATCCATGCTTGCTGCAACGGTATAAGTGGCGAGGATGTCATCTACAGTGCCTTTTTTACCGAAAGCAACAGAACCTACACCATCTTGATAGTAGTCAGTGAAGGCCAAGGCAGTGAAACCATTGCCCATAAGCCCGCCTTCACTAACAGACTCACCAGAATAGTGGGACATGGTCATTTGAAGCGTCCCGCTCGTTGCAATGGTGACGGTGTTTCCAACCACCGAGATCTTTTCATAGTGGAACGAAAGACCAGCTTTGCTGAAATCACCGTTGCCGTCAGAAAAATCGGCAGCAGTCAAGACGATCGACCTGGTTTCGCCAGTAGCGCGGGTGAACACGGCGGGGGTGGTTCCCAATACCGCGGCGGTGGCGCCGATGCCAAGGGCAGCGACGGCTAGACCCATGACGACCATTAATCTTTTCTTCATTTCAAAGCTCCTTTTTTGCTTTTCAATTGATGATTATGTGTATTGATTATAAACCTTATGAAAGCGGTTTCCAAATAGATTTTATCGGGCTTTTTGTTTCGTAAAGTTTCCTCGTTAGATCGCTAACAAAGTAAAGCTATGCGCGGCGACCACTGCTTCTTTCTTGACGCCGGAGACGGTGTAGGAATAGGTCTTCGCTTCACCCGTGGGGTTCCAAGCGAGGATCGTCCGCATGCTTCCTTTGATATACGAAGTAAGCGCGAGCTCGCCTTCGAGTTCGACGTCGATGGCTTTCTGCCCCAGTTCGTTAAGCGCGTTCACCATGTAATAGGATCCCGCGGCCTCATCCGCGTATTGGTCGGCGTAGATCTTCGATCCATCGAACACCGATTTCGCGGTCGCGGGATCATAGATCGCCTGCATCGCCCACATGTTGGACTGCCAGCAGCGCGGCGCCCCGTCGACTTTGGAGAGGAATTCCTGGTAGATCTTGCCCACCATCGATTTCTCTTCGTTTCCGAAGGCATAGGAGGATAGATATTCGCCGGTTGGGAGGAAATGGATGCCGTAGATGAATTCGGGGTTGGAACCGAACCAGGTCGCGTAGTCGTTCTTCGCGCCCCAGACGATGCCTAAGGCATGGGTGTAATCCGCCAACGAGGGGATCCAGTTATCCTCATCGTAATTGAACCAGTATTGCTTGATGCCCTCTAATTCGAGGGAGAAGCCCCAGCTCGCGGCCTCCATCATCTCTTTCTCCCCAAGCGCGGCGCCGAGGAAATATCCGGCGGCCCAGGAATGGAGAGCCTCGCCACAGGATTCTTGGTCGTTCCCGTCGCCGAAGTCGCCTTTGCCATCCGCCCAGCTATGACCGTCATAGGCATCAAAGCCGCGGAAGGCGGGATAGGAGGGATTGCCTTCATAATTCATGTAATCCAAAAGCAATAGCTTCGCCATCGCCCCATAGTCGCGGAGGAAGTCCGGATCATACATCGCTAGGATCGCCGCGGCGGAGACCAGATACCCCGCGGTGAAGTGATGGTCGCTAAGCCTGGAGTTCGTCGAGAAATTGTCGACGGAATAATAGAGGCTTCCCACCGCTTCATCGTAATAGAACCAACGCGCGTCATCGTTCCCACTATAGGTGAACCAATCCACCAAAAGGGATTTCAGGCGGGATTTCATGGTGTTTTTGATGGAGGTCAGGCCCATTTGGTCGGCGATGATAAGCCCTTGTCCCAAGGGATAAAGGGCCTTGGAACACCAGTAGGGCCCGGGGGCGTTGTAATAGTTCTTCTGGCTATCTTGCCACGTCATGGACACGTCGCCGGGGACGGTGTCCTCGATGATCTTATTGAGGTAGCCCTCCATCTCGGGGAGGCTAGAGGATAGCCCGGCGAAAGAGGGGGTCAACCCATGGAAGGGGGTATTCATGGAGAAAGAACTTCCGCGATAGATTTTGGTCAAACCGCGTTTGGTCGGGAGGGAACCCGCGATGGGGAGGGTCTCGTTAAGTTTCTTCCATTGATGGGGCAATAGGCTCATCAAGGGATCATTTTGCTCGCCGAAATGACGGACCTTATAGGAGAAGGTCGTGGTCTTAAGTCCGCTATTGACGGCCCCTTCATAGGCGTAGCCGCCCTCCATCAAGAAGGACTGCCCCGCGGAGGCGTAGGCTTTCGCGCCGTCTAGGGTATTCGAGGAGGCGACGCCGAGCGCGTTGCCATTGCCAAGGCGGATCGTTAAATGAGCTTTGAAATCCGCGGAGGGATGATCGCCCTGCTCGAAGTCAATATGGCTCCCACTGGGTAGGGACAGGTAGTAATAAACGTCTTGATATAGGGCCGCGCCGACCGCGGTGGAGGGATAGGTCGTCTCATACCCGTAATGGGCTTGGGGCAAGCAGATGATCAAACCATCCCCATCATAAGATGAGGTGACCGCGTTCCCCTGCTTATCGTAGAAGCGATAGGGTTGGGTGACCGCGGGGATGCGGAGGTTGATGTTCACGCTGCTCGGGTTCTTGAATTCGGAAACGACGAAGGGGGAGCCTTGGACGAAGGTGGACACCATCTCGTCCTCGCCGTTTTGGCTATTCCGCGCGGCGATTTTGACCGAGACGTCATCATAATCGATGATCGAGGTGAAATAGTCGTTTTCTAAAGAAGAAGGTTTGACGAAGAGGTCTTGGAAGGTCGGGGTGAAGTTCGACATCGTGGTCTGGTTCTTCCCAAAGGTATCCGCGACTTCGAAATACTGGGTGAACCCTTCCCCGCGGTAGCTTAGGTGCAAGCCGGAGGACATATAGCCAAAGCTCAAGGGGTTGAGTTGGCCTAAGGTGACGCCTCCAAGGTTGTCATAGGCAAAGCCCGACCACCACTGATTGGATGGGAGCATGCCGCGATTAAGGACTTCGGTGTCGACATTCGTCGGCAAAGGAGCGAGATGGAATTGGTTTCCATCCCCCGCCGGGCCTTCGGGAACCTGCCCGGTGCGGTAGGATCCGCTGCCTAAGGAAACGGAACGATCCGCCCCGCGGCTACGATTAAACGCGGGATGGGTGTAGCTGCCTTCCGCGACTTTGATCGTGCGGGTCTTTTCCCCACTTCCCAGGGAAGAAGAAGCGAAATAACGCAAGGTGTAGCTACCGACTTTCCCATAATCGACATAGCCTTTCACTTCGATATGGGCGGTTTCGTCTTCTTGGACGGACACACCTTCTAGGGGATCGAAATAATGCCCTTTGACGATCGTGAGGTTCTCCGTCCCAAGGAAGGTCAAATCCCCCACCACTTCTTCGGAGGTAGAGGATTCCTCGCTAGATTCGGAAGAGGATTCAGAGGAAGACTCGCTAGATGCTTCGGAACTGGAAGAAGCCTCTTCGCTAGACGCTTCTGAGGTCGATTCCGAAGTGGTTTCTTCTGATGAAGAGGAAACGGATTCCGAAGTGGCCTCCGAAGAGGATTCGCTGGAGGTTTCGCTATGAATTTCGCTGGAAATGGAGGAATTAGAAGAGGAGTCCAAGGAGGAAGACGAGGGTTTATTCCCTCCCTTGCCGCACGAGGAAAGGATCAAGGCGGCTAAGATGATCAGGCATTTGGATTTGTTCATGGTTCTCCCCTTTCGAGCAAATGGCCCCCGGGTTACCGAGGGCCGAGATGTTTATGATTGGATTAGGCTTGTTGGTAGACCCCGTTGAAGAAGGAAATCGTCTTCGCGTATTCTTGGCCGCTGATCGTGAGCTTGATCGTGACTTCGATGGTCATATCCCAATCGGTGGGGACACCGGCGTTCATGAAGATGAAGAGGCGGACCGTGTTGGTGCCATAGTCATCGAACGTATGGTGGTCATAGGTGAGAGCGTTGCTTCCGCCATCGACATACGGAGCGGCCGCCGGGTTCTCCGAGGTGGCGCTGATCGTGATGTCGGCAAGGATGGATTCGGCGTTGGCACCGGTGATGCCAAGGTCGGTGTTATCAAGGTAGACCCAGATGCCGGCGCCTTCGATTTTGGTCGGGCTGTTGCCTTGGGCGATGACGGGGAGGACCTCAACGGTCGCGCCGGCGTCCAAGACGACGATGGAGACGGTTTTACGAGCCACTTCGGTCTCGGCGATCTTCGCGACGAGGTCGAAGGAACCATCGCCTTCCGCCAAGGCTTCAACATCAATCGAAGCATCGGTGATGGCGGCGCTCAATTTGCTGGCGTTTTCGATGGAATAGGCGACTTCGCCCTCGGGGAAGTTCTTCGGGGAGAAGGTGAGCGCGGCGTGTTCGCCAACTTTAAGAGAGTTGGGAATGCCAGCGATTTCCAAAGCCGGGGAGAAGACGACCGCGGATTCGCCATCATGGGCGAGCTTCGGGGCGACGCCGGCGGCTAACGTCCAGATGGAGGAATCGAGTTTGACGGTATCTAGGTCGATGGTTGCCCAGTCGACGCTATAGGTGCAGCCCACAGCATCGCCGGGGACGGACCATTCCTGCGTGCCGCCATTCGGATCGAAGGGGATGGAAAGGTTCTCCGCGGAAGAGGTGTAGACGTTCTGGATGTGCGAGGTCGAGCCAGCATAGGGGGCGATATCGAACATCTGGGCGTTGCCGGTCACGTTGAAGGTGACGCAGTCGCGGACGGTGCCCTTAAGGAAGCCGGCGACGATGCCGGAACGCTGCCAGGTCCAATCCAAAGCGGAGGTATCGACGGTGGAGGTGGCTTCGAAGAGGCAGTTCTCGATGATGGCGAGTTCTTGGACTTCTTTGCCAAGCAAGGAGCCCCAGCCAGCGGTCTGGTTGATCGTGCCGACGAAATGGGTGTTGCGGATCAAACCGCTGCCGACGTGGGTCCATAATCCGCCGGTGGTCCCATCATCTAGCGGGGCGGCGACGAAGTTGGAAACCGTGTGGCCGTTGCCGTCTAAAAGGCCATTGAAGGTGACGTTGGATTTCGCGCCCGGGGCATCCATGCCGCCGAGGTCGAGATTGGCGGTCAACTCAAAGCGGCCAGTGGTCGCGGTGAGGACTTTGCTAACGAAATCTTCGGGGGTGCCAATCTTCGTGTAGAGGGCATCGTTTTTGGCGATATCGAGTTTTAACGGAGTGTTGAAGACGAGATGATCGCCGCCGAGGTTGAAGTCGACTTTGATGGTCTCATTGATCATGCCGGCGAATTCGACGACGAATAGACGTTCGTTGGCGGCAAATCCCGCTTGCTCTTGGACGCGAGCGATCCCGGTGGATTTCGGGAAGGTATAGGTCGCGGAGGCGGGGTCAGCGCCATCGGGGAGGTTCTCGAATTCGACGACGAGCTTATAGGCGCCCGTGCCTTCGGTGATGGAGGCGACTTCCTCTCCGGTGCCGATGTTGCGGAGGACGGCTTTCGCGGAGGGCTCATGTTCTTCTTCAGAGGAGGATTCGGAGGATTCTTCGGAGGATTCTTCGGAAGACTCTTCGGAGGTGGTCTCTTCCGAGGTCGCTTCCTCGGAGGTGCCTTCGGAAGTGGCTTCCTCAGAGGTGGTTTCTTCAGAGGTTCCTTCGGAGGTCACTTCTTCTTCAGAGGAATCTTCGCTTTCGACCGAGGTGGTCTCGGAAGTGGTCTCTTCGGAAGAGGGGGTCGGGGTCGGCTTCGGAGTCCCACCGCAGGCGGCGAGAAGCAAAGCAGAGGCGGCCAGAGTCAGGAGAAGTTTGGTTTTCATATTGTTCCTTTCCATATTTAGGAAATCGGTTTCCTTAATATTATGAACGCCTTACTATTCGGGGTCAATGGGTTTGTGAAAGCGCTTCCTTTTTTATATATGGAACGCGCATAAAAGAAATAGGATAAGTCTCGTCAAGTATCGTCAAGTAGTCTTTATTTTCTCTTTTCGCGCTTTCTCTTTTGAGGGCATGCCGAAAAAGGGGCATAAAATCCCTTTTAAAATCTCTGCGGTTTGCTAGACTATCTCTCGAAGCAGGACCCGCTGCGAAGCATTCCCCAGATCGTGACTAGGAGCTTCCTGCAGGCCGCAGTCGCAGCCGCCTTGTGGC
>ONGB01000005.1 GCA_900317295.1 uncultured Erysipelotrichaceae bacterium | reverse complement strand
TCGCCGCGGCGAGAGAAAACGGGAACCCCTCGCTCGGGATTCCCGTTTCTCAATAGGCTTCGGTTTTCTTAATGTGTCCTTGGCATGGGGTCCGCATTAGAATTCCGCGGTTTTTTAATCGACGTAGACCTCTTCGTAATGGTCGAAGTGGTCCAGGCAGTTTTTGCCCGGGTCATCATAATGCTCGCACATGTTTTTGATGATGTGCTCGGGCACCCATTTATCCGGATCCCTCATGCGGTTTCGCTGCAAGCAGACAGAGTAGTCGTGGAGTTTCAATAAGACGAGGTGATATTCGTCGAATTGGGGCATGTGCCTGCGCATGAAGAGGCGCAGCTCGTCATAAAGCATCGTCGTGTCAAAGAGGATGGTGATGTCCTCGTATTTGTCGGTGAGTTCCTTCACGCGGCGGAACATCTCCCGATAGACGATCATCATGTTGAATTCCGGTGGGAATTTCTTATAGCTTCCGTACATATCCTTGCGGACCTCATCCGCGGCGAGGATAACGCACCGTTCTTTGGGGTGCTCGGAAAAGAACTTATTCGAGAACGTCGACTTGCCGATGGCCGCGGGGCCGCAGACGAGGATCAATCTCTTCATACCGATAGGTATATTAACGGAAACCGAGGGAAAAGAAAGCGATTATCCTTCGAAAAAGGGCGTTCCCCTTGCTAAATCCGCCGCCTTTCTTAAAATGAGTGGCATGAGACGCGACCACCCCTATAGCCAATCCAAGGAAGATTTCCTCGAAGCGCTTCTGATGCTTGAGGAGTCGAATGAACCTTTGGAAACCACCCGCGTGGCGAAGATGCTCGGCATCTCTAAGCCCGCCGTCCACCAAATGGGTCATGAACTTATCGATTTGGAGCTCATCACCCGTAAGGATTATGGGGATATGAAATTGACCGAGAAAGGTCGCGAAGTAGCGAAAAAGACCTTAGAAAGACATCATGTCTTGGAAGAATTCCTCCGCCGCCTCGGCGTAAGCGAGGAAACGGCGAAGGAAGATTGCTGTGAAATCGAGCATGCGATTTCCGAAGAAACCTTCCAAAGAATCAAAGAGTTCAATCAACAAAAATGAAGCCGGCGGGCTTCATTTTTCGTTTAGGCCGATGATGGGTTGGATCATCCGCTCGAACACCGGTTTGACCAAGGCGTTATTCGGACGTTCGGGGAAGATGCTTTCCGCGGAGCCAAAGGCATCGGCGATGAGCATGAGCCCGTCTTGATATTGAATCCATTTTTTGCGTTTTTGATATAAAGCAACGGCGAAAGAAGGCAAAGAATCCTCATAATCCCGCAATGCGGATTCCGCTTTTTCACGGAGCAACATCAATTTCTGTCCCTCTTCCACATCTAGGATTTGGGCGAATTCGTCGATGAAGGAGATGTCGGTGTCTTTGGACAAAGCCCCCATTAATTCCACGCGGGAGGGATTGATCTTATCGTTTTCCATCGCGCTTAGGAAAAGCAGGGAAGTCAAAGCGCGGAACGTGCCCTCGATGGGTATCGAGAAAGAAGAAAGGACTTCTTTGACGTCTCTTAATGCGGATTTGGCCTCAGCCAATTGGTCTTCTAACATACCGGTGGAATTATAGCCGATTCCCATAAGGTAGAAACGATAGAAAATAACGCATTCTGTTTTCTAAAAACGGCGAACAAACAAGGCCAAAACCACCCAAAAAGAGAATTTTCGGAGGATTTTAAGAAAATACCCACGAAAACCATTCCCGAAAAAAGCTAGAAAAATAGGCGTTTTTGATTCGGCTTAGACAAAACTATTGACTTATTTTCCTAAAAACGAATAATTTTGGACGTTTGTTGCCCAAAAAGGAGCAATTATGAAGAAAATGACCAAAGCGGCGATATTGAAATCCGCCAAAGACGAGAAGGTCGGTTACGTCAGGCTTCAATTCACCGACATCTTGGGGACCATCAAGGCCGTCGAGATTTCCGTTAGCCAACTAGAGAGCGCCCTCGATAATCGCATCATGTTCGACGGGTCCTCCATCGAAGGCTTTGTCCGCATCAAAGAAGCGGATATGTATCTCCGTCCGGATCTCGATACTTGGATGATCCTTAGCTTTGAGGATCAGACCTATGGGAAAGTCGCTCGCCTGATCTGCGACGTCTATACCTCCTATGGCAAACCCTTCCAAGGCGACCCCCGTTATATTTTGAAAAAACAGATCAAAGCCCTGAACGATTTGGGCATCGCCGCGTTGGACGTCGGTTTCGAACCGGAATTCTTCCTTTTCAAATTGGATGAGAACGGCCAACCGACCGTCAATCCCGTCGACAAAGGCTCCTATTTCGATCTCTCCCCCATGGATGGCGCGGAATATGTCCGCCGCGATATCGCCATGGAATTAGAAAAACTCAACTTCACCATCCAGACCGTCCATCACGAAGTCGCCCCGGGCCAAGAGGAGATCAATTTCCGTTTCGCCCACGTTTTGGAAGCCTGCGATAACGTTCAAACTTTCAAGCAGGTAGTTAAATTCATCGCCAGAAAGCATGGGTATTTGGCCACCTTCATGCCCAAACCCATCGCCGGGATCAACGGATCCGGCATGCATTGCAACTGCTCCCTCGCCGATGCGGATGGGACCAACCTTTTCTATGACGCGAACGATCCCATGAAGCTTTCTTTGCTCTGCAGGAAATGGATTTCCGGCATCATCAAACACGCGAGGAACCTCTCCGCGATCACCAACCCGACCGTCAATTCCTATAAGCGTTTGATCCCGGGTTATGAGGCCCCTTGCTATGTCTGCTGGAGCGACGCGAACCGTTCCTCGATGATCCGCATTCCCGCGACGCGTGGCATGGGCACCCGCACGGAACTCCGTCACGTCGATGGCACCTGCAACCCCTACCTCGCCCTCGCGGGTATCATGGCCGCGGGTATGGACGGCATCAAAAACTTCAAAGAGAAAGACCTGGTGCCCCCGGTTTATGACAACATCTTCGCCCTCTCGCGCGAGCAACGCGAATCGATGGGTATCCAGAACCTTCCTGAGAACCTAAAAGACGCTTTAAAAGAAATGCGCAACGATCCTTTGATTTATCAAACCTTGGGCGAGCATACCTATAACAAGTATCTCGAAGCCAAAGAAATCGAATGGGATCGCTTCCGCACCCTCATCACCCCTTGGGAAATCGAAAAATACATCAACGACTGAGGCGAATGCATTAATCTTTATATATGCGAATCGCCATCATCGGCGCCGGAGCCGCCGGCATCTATTTAGCCCTCGCTTTGAAAAAGAAGCGCCCCGATTATCAGGTGACGCTTTTTGAACGTGAGAAGAAGCTAGGCAAAAAACTCGCCGCGACCGGCAATGGAAGATGCAACCTTCTGCATCGCGACCCTGAGGCAGAAGCCTACGATCATCCGGAGTTCATCGCACCTTATTTGAAGGCTTATTCAACAGGAAAACTAGTGGATTTCCTAGGCGGATTTGGCATCGGGGTATCTGAATTAGAAGACGCGGGTTTGTTGTATCCCGATAGTTTTTCCGCGCCGAATCATGTCGCGTATCTAGCGAAGCTCCTCAAAGAACTTGGGGTTGAGATTCGTTTGGAAACCGCGGTGAAGGATTATGACGCGGACAAGAAAATCTTAATGACCTCGCAGGGAGATTTCCCGTTCGACCATTTGGTTTTCGCCTGTGGGGGCAAGTCCGGGAAGAATCTTGGCACCGACGGATCGCTATTTCCCGTCTTGGCCCGTCATGGATATCGCATCACCGATACTTTCCCAAGCCTTTGCCCCATCAAAACCCAAGAGAAGACTGCTTCCTTATCCGGGATCCGTCATACGGGGGAAGTTCGGCTTGAAGACGGCTATACCTCCAAAGGGGAAATCCTCTTTAAGAACGATGGTCTCTCCGGCATTGCCGTGTTCGATGTCCAACAACATCTTGAATCGAAAAGGATGCCCAAGGGGAGCAAAGTGACGTTGGACCTCTTCCCTGATAAATCGTTAGAAATCCTCCAAAAAGAGTGGAAAACATATGCATGTGCCTCCTCTTTTTATCAAGAAGCCCTCTTTCCCAAACCTTTAGCGGACTATCTTTGCCAAAGGAACAAAGGCAATGAACCCGCGTCTTTGGCCAGGTTAGCCAAGTCCTTGGAATTCCATTTCGGTGGCTCCTATCGTTTTGAGGATAGCCAAGTCACCTTAGGAGGCGTGGCGTTAAGCGAAATCAACGCTGATTTGCTTTCGAAAAAGGAATCCTGCGTATCTTTCATCGGCGAAATTCTCGATATCGCGGGCGGATGTGGGGGATATAACCTGACCTGGGCTTTGATCTCCGCCTTGGTTGTCGCGGAAAAACTTTAGTTCTCTTTTCTATTTGGTTATTCGTTGACTATCTATAAAAGATAGTTTTTAATAGACGGGCACTTTCGAGCGGCCGCTTTCGGCCGTCATGAAGTGGCTCGAAAAGAGGATTGCTATGAAGTATTCGCCGTCAGTTCGTCTCATCAACACGATCGTGTTTGCTGTTTTGTTCGCCGGATTCGCGTTCCTTGGTATCTGGTTTGGGTTCGTCTATGGCACCCACATCGTCTCCAAGCTCCCGATCGCCGACGGCATCGATTTGCCCGACATCTCCGTCGGTTTGATCGTTTTGTTGGCGGGCCTCGGCTTTGCCGGCGCGATTATTTCCGGCCTCGGTTTGTTCTTCTCCCTCCGTTCGCTCGTCGCCGGTGGGCGCGATGAACCCGTCCGCAAGGCGTTTGGCTGCTACATCGCCCTTGGCGCTTTGGCCGCTATCTTCTTCTTCCTCAACGCCATGTGGCTCTATCGTTTGACCTCGACCAACCTCTCTTCCAAAGTTGATTTGGCCTTCGTCATCGTTGTTTACATCATCCTTCTCATCCTCTCTGTCATCGGCGTCAGCGTCCCCCTCATGCATATGTACGGGGAAGGCGAGCACACCAACGAGATCATGCAGATCCTCTCCCTCGCGCTCGTCGCCGTCTTGCTCGGCGCCGGCATCGCCATGGGTTCCATCTATCTCGGCGCTCTTCAGGCGAAAGGCTCCAACGTTAAGGAAATCCGTCTGAAATCCGGCCTCCTCGCCCTCGGTGCTTTGGTCAGCGGCCTTGTCGCCTTGGTCGCCCGCATCGGCTATGGCAGCGCGGAGAAGAAGAACCTCATCTCCAAACGCAATGCCTTCCTCTTCATCGGCGCCATCGCGCTCTCCGGCCTTCTCATCGCTGGGGCCGGCGTCTTCTCCAACCTCGAAGTCGCTAACGACGCCCATAACGTCTACTTCATGACCGCCCGCCTCAACACCAACAAAGTCACGACCGGTTATGAATACGAATTCGCTGTCATGAGCTACGTCACCGGCGGCATCATCTTCTTGCTTTCCGCGACGCTTACCTACTTCACGATCTTCCCGCCGAAAGTTAAGGCCGAAATCTAAAAAAGCGTGCAAAAACCCATCGGATGAATTGAAACCGATGGGTTTTTATTTTTCGTTTTTAAGCGTTTCGGCGATGAAGGATTTGCCGATGACGATGTATTCGTCGAATGCGTCGATGATCTCGTCGGAAGGGATTTCGAACTGGTCTCTCATCCTTTCCATCGCATAGTCCGGGACGATCTTTTCCTTGGGCCGCATTTGATTCTGCTTCACCGCGATTTCATAGGGGATGCGGAAGCAGACGAGGATGTGCTTATCGAATTTTGGAGTGTTCTCTAAATAGAAGCGGCGGAACTTATTGAGGATGTTCGTGGAGTCCGCGATGACGTAGCAGTCTTCTTCTTTCTCTGCGTATTCGTTGCATTCTCTAAGGAAGATATCCCAAACCTCATTCTCGTGTTTGAAGTTCTGCGGGGAGCCGAAATATTTCTCGCGGATCGCATCGCTGGAGACGATGTGGGTGTTGGGATGCTCCTTGGCGAACTGCTTCGCCCAGGTGCTTTTTCCTGAGCCGGGGAGGGCGGAGAGCAAGACGAAGGTTCGCATAACGCAATTATCCTACCCTTCCTTAGGCGCGGAGGCTATAAAAAAGGGAAAAAGAATCGAAGGATCCCTTTTGACTCGGGAATGAGGGCTATCCTTACTTTTTTCTTAGGTTGTCATTCTTGTTTGTTGACAAAAAGCGAAGGGGAAAGCGCCAAGGCTTTATTAAATAAGGGGTTTTTGGTAAACTATTTTGGACATGGAAGAATTCATCCAAATCAAAAATAAAAAGTTTGTCCTTCAGTCCGTTCGCGCGGAGCATCCGGACCACACGACCTATATCGCCACCTGGAGCGGGAGGATCTATTGCCTTCGCACCTATAAAACCGATTACGACAAAGCCCTCGCCGACTACAAGGAACTCAAGCACGCCGGGATCAACATGGCGAAGATCTGCTTCCACGACGACGAGCAGCACGTCATCGTCTTCGATTATTTCCCGGAAGAAGATTGCCTCACCGTCCTTTCCAAAGGGCCTCTGACCGAACCTTATTTCGACGCGCTATTCTCTTTGTATCGTTTCGCGCGTTTCTCCAAAGTCGCCTTGGACTGGGAACCCCAGAACTTCATGCTCCGCGGGTCTCAGATGTTCTATCTCCCGACCAAATGGGAGCGCCTCACGGATGAGAACAAATTCGAAAACAAGGGACTACGTACATGGTTTTTGGGCAAAGAAGGCCGCGCTTTGCTCGCTAGAAAAGGCTTCGACATCTCCAACCTCCCTAACTTAGAAGATGCCGCGGTCAATAAGGCCATGGCCTTGATGGCGGTCAAATACTGGTAATAAAAAACAATATAGATCAAGCGCGGGTGACCCTGCGCTTTTTCTTCTTTGACAGGAGGGACGGAACGCGTATACTTTCCCGAGCTGTTACCTCGGGACCCAGCTTTAAAAAATCAGGAGGCATGTTCCATGTCTGACAAATCCAAACGCGTGATCCTCATGATCACCGAAAACGCGATGGTGGCCGCGTTATACTACGTCCTCACCGTCTTCAATCCTCTTTCCTACCCCATGATCCAATTCAGGATCAGTGAAGTATTGGTCTTGCTGGCCTTCTGGAGGCCGGATTTTTTGACGGGCCTGACGATCGGCTGCCTATTGGCCAACCTTTTCAATCCGATGCAGACCATGATGCTCGCCGATGTGTTCATGGGCACCGGAGCGACAATCATCGCCGTGTTGCTTGTTTCCTTTGCCTCCCCGCGCCTATGGGTGGCCTGCATCTGGCCGCCTCTAATCAATGGGGCCATCGTCGGCCTAGAGCTCTATTTCTTCGTCACCAAAGAAATCCCGTTGTGGGTCCAAATGGGCTGGGTATGCCTCGGCGAATTGGCCGTCATGGTGGTTGGATATTGGATCTTTTGGGGCCTATGCCGTTCGAAGGCCGTCATGGAATACATGCAGCCGATACGCCACGCGGAAGTCCGCTGGTAATGGCAGGGCTTACCCGTTTAGGGTAGAATAGCCCCGCATGAGCAAGTCTTTCTATTGGGAATGTCTTCATACTGACGCTCGCACCGGCGCGCGTTATGGCATTTTGCATACGCCCCATGGGGATGTCGAAACCCCGATGTTCATGCCGGTCGGCACCAACGCCACCGTCAAGGCGATGACGATGGAGCAGGTTAAGGCCTGCAAGCCCGGCGTTATCCTAGCGAATACCTATCATCTTCACTTCCGCCCCGGCGAGGAAATCGTTAAAAAGGCGGGGGGCCTACATCAGTTTATGGATTATTCAGGCCCGATTTTGACCGATTCGGGCGGCTTCCAAGTCTTCTCTCTTGCCTCCTTCCGGAAGATCACCGAAGAAGGGGTCCGTTTCAAAAACGAAAAGGACGGATCCATCAATTTCTTCTCTCCAGAAGAAGCGATTCGCATCCAAGAAGCTTTAGGCGCGGATATCATCATGAGCTTTGACGAATGCATCCCCTACCCCGCGGATAAGGAATACGTCAAGAAATCGACCGACCGCACCCTCCGCTGGGCGAAGCGCGGCCTTGAAGCCCATGCCCGCGAAGACCAGGCCTTATTCGGCATCGTCCAAGGCGGCGCCTTCCGTGACTTACGCGAATATGCGGCGAAATCCCTCGCGGAAATGGATTTCCCTGGTTATTCCATCGGGGGAACCTCGATTGGAGAGCCTAAGGATGTCTGCTACCAGATGATCGAAGATGGTATCCGTTTCCTGCCCTTTGATAAACCCCGTTATCTCATGGGGGTCGGGTCCATCGATTACATCCTTGAGGGCATCGAACGCGGTATCGATATGATGGACTGCGTCTTGCCCACCCGTTTGGCGAGGCACGGAGCCTTGATGACGACCCATGGGCGCATCAACATCCAACGCGCCCAGTTCGCGGAAGACTTCACTCCGTTAGACGAGGAATGCGATTGCTACGCCTGCACCCATTTCACCAAAGCCTACCTCCATCACCTCTATCACGCGCACGAAGAGCTTTCCAAGACGTTGAATTCCATCCATAACGTCCGTTTCCTCATCCGCATCGTCGAAGGGGCGAGGGAAGCGATCAAAAACGACAAGTTCGAAGAATATAAGCAGATGGTCTACGCCAAATACGATGACCCACGAGGGTTCTAGTCATGAACATCGATTTATTTGATTTCTATCTCCCTGAAGAGCAAATCGCCCAAACGCCTTTGAAGAAGAGGGATGAGGCGAGGCTGATGGTCATCGACCGCGAGAAACGGTCTTTTGAGCATAAGATCTTCCATGACATTCTCGATTACCTAAAACCCGGCGACGTGATGGTGCGCAACAACACCAAAGTCATCCCCGCCCGCTTAATCGGGGTCAAAGAAGAGACGAAAGGCAAAGTCGAAGTCCTTTTGCTTCATGAATGTCCCGAAGAAGGGGAGGATGTTTGGGAATGCTTGGTCGGCAACGCCAAATCGGTCAAAGTTGGTTCCGTTTGCTCTTTCGGCGAGGGAAAGCTCCGTTGCCGTTGCGAGAAGGTGCTCCCGGAAGGCATCCGCCATATGAAGTTCCTCTATGAGGGCATCTTCTTGGAAATCTTAGATCAACTAGGCACGATGCCCCTGCCCCCGTATATCAAAAAGCAATGCGAGGACAAATCGGATTACCAAACCGTCTACGCGAAGGTGCCAGGAAGTGCCGCCGCCCCGACCGCGGGCTTTCATTTCACTGAAGAATTATTTGAGCAAATCAAGGCTAAAGGCGTTGAGATCATTGACATTACATTGAACATCGGATTAGGCACCTTCCGCCCGGTGAAAGTCCAGGATACGAAAGACCATGTCATGCACGCGGAAACCTATCAGATGGATGAGTATGCCGCCACGCGGTTAAACCTCGCCAAACAAGAAGGAAGGCGCATCATCGCCATTGGGACCACCTCGGTCCGCACCCTGGAATCCGTTTATGCGAAATACGGCCGGTTCGTCGCCTGCTCCGAAGCCACTTCGATCTTCATTTCCCCGGGGTATGTTTTCAAGGCAATCGATGCCTTAGTCACCAACTTCCATTTGCCGAAAAGCACCCTCGTGATGCTGGTTTCCGCATTCATGGGTCGTAACTTTACCTTGTCTTGCTATAAAGAAGCGGTGGAACAGGGATACCGTTTCTTTAGCTTCGGCGATGCGATGTTCATCCACGGCGCCTATGATTACTCGAATCCCTTGGAGGATTGACCGCCATGGGGGAAGAGAAAATCAATTACTACAAAGTCTCTTTGGAAGAGATCAAGAAGTTGGATTTAAGCCATGGCAAACCTAAGCTTTTGCTCCATGCCTGCTGCGGCCCTTGCTCTTGTTTTCCGTTGACGTTTCTTTGCCCTTATTTTGACGTGACGATTTACTATGGGAATTCCAACATCTATCCCGCAGAGGAATTCTATCGGAGGAGGGGCGAGCTTGAGGCGTTGCTCGGTTATGTGAAAAGGGATTATGGCTTCGACGTGAAGCTCATCATGCCCGAGTACGATCACGAGAAATATATGGAAGACCTGCGCCCCTATGCGAACGAACCCGAACGGGGGAAGCGGTGCTTGCTTTGCTATGAGAAGCGGATGGAGGAGGCCTACCAATATGCGGAAGCGCATGGATTTGATTATTTCACGACCGTCATGACCATCTCGCGGCAGAAAGATAGCCTCGTCCTCAATAAAATCGGCGAGAAGCTGGGGAAGAAGCATCCGACGGTTCCTTATTTCCATAGCGATTTCAAGAAAAATAACGGCATTTTAAAGGGCGCGGAGATCAGAAAACACTACGGCCTATATAACCAAACCTACTGCGGTTGCGAGTATTCGTTGGCCAGTCGCCTAGCTTTCGACGCAAAGAAAAAAGCGGAGCAAGAAGCCCGGCGAAACGACGATTCCAAATAAAGTCAAAATAGACCTCTGAGAAATGAATTTTTGTGCACCGTGCACAAAAATTTTTTATTTTGGGATTTCTTCGATGGCACCGAGGGTTTTTCGGTCCAAAAAACAGCAAAAGTGCCCATCATTCCTAATACTTTCAAGTTTTTGAAAAAAAGTTCTTGCAAGTGCGTTCCTATACGCGTATTGTCTTACTCGCTGGCGCTTGTGTTGAAGCGCGAGGTTGCCGATACACCGACAGGCGTTGTCATGAAAGGGTGATCGGGGAATTCGCGATGAGCAAACGCTGGAAGCCTGAGAACATTCAAGGAGGAACATTCATGGCGAAAGAAAAAGCGATCCGAGTTCGCTTAATGGCTTACGACCACGCGATCCTCGACCAGTCCGTCGAGAAGATCCTGGCTGTTGCCTCGAAAACCGGAGCCTCGGTGAAGGGCCCCATCCCTCTGCCGACCGAAAAGCAAGTGGTCACGATTCTCCGCGCTACCTTCAAGTACAAGGATAGCCGCGAACAATTCGAGATCCGCACCCACAAAAGGTTGATTTACATCACGAAACCGACCAAAGAGACCGTCGATTCGTTGAGGAGGCTCGATCTCCCCTCCGGCGTCGACATCAACATTGAACTATAAGGAGGACCAACATCATGAAATCCATCATTGGACGCAAAGTGGGCATGACCGAGGTCTTCGCCGCCGACGGGACCATGTATCCGGTCACCGTCATCGAAGTCTTGCCCAACGTGGTCGTCGACAAGAGGACCGTTGAGAAGAATGGCTATGAAGCCCTCGTCGTCGGTTATGAAGACAAAGCCGAACGCCGTGCCAACTCCGCCGAGAAAGGCCTCTACAAGAAGGCTGGCGTCTCCCCGAAAGAAGGACTCTACGAGCTCAAGGGCGACGAAATCTATGGCAAAAACGTTGGCGAGACCCTGGACTGCAGCCTCTTCGCTACTGGCGAAGTCGTCGATCTCCTCGGCTACCACAAAGGCCATGGTTACACCGGCGTCATCAAACGCTACCACAACCACATCGGCCCGAAAGGCCACGGTTCTGGCTACCACCGCGGCATCGGTTCTGTCGCCAACAACGGCCGCGACAACAACCGCATCATCCCCGGCAAGCACATGTCCGGCCACTGGAGGCCGTCCCATGTGACCGTCCAGAACGTCACCATCGTCGAGAGCAACCCTGAGAAGGGCTACATCCTCGTCAAGGGCGGCGTCCCCGGCGCGAAGAAGAGCATCGTCATGCTCCGCTCCCCGGTTCGCCACCAATTCAAGAAACCGGTCGTCAAGGAAGTCCTTGACCTCACCAAGAAAGGAGAATAACCATGGCTGCCGCTAAGAAAATCAGCTTAAGCGTCTTCAACCTCAAGGGCGAAGAAGCCGGCAAGGTGGAAGTCAGCGCCGACGTCTTCGGCGTCAAGGACGTGAACCCGCAAGTCATCCATGACGCGGTCACCGTCTACCAGGCCAATCTCCGCCAAGCCACCGCGAAAACCAAGAAGCGCCATGAGATCCATGGCACCAACCGCAAGCCCTATCGCCAGAAGGGCACCGGCCGCGCCCGCGCCGGCGACGTCAAATCGCCCGTCTGGGTCGGCGGCGGAAACGTCTTCGGACCGGATGGCACCCAAAACTACAAGCTCTCTCAGAATAAGAAAGCTCACGCGCTCGCGCTCAAAGGCGTTCTCTCTGAGAAGGTCGCTGAAAAAGGACTCCTCGTCATCGATTCCTTCGATCTCAAGGAAGTCTCGACCAAAGGGTTCGCCGCTTCCCTCAAGGCCTTGAAGGTCGAGGGCAAGAAGAACCTCGTGGTCATCGACGGAGAAGAAGAGAAGCTCGTCCTCTCCGCCCGCAACATCGCCAACGTCGGCCTCACCGAAGTCGACAACATCGCGGTGTATGACGTCCTCTACTTCGACAACATCATCGTTTCGAAGGACGGGGTCAAGAAAATCGAGGAGGCTCTGAAGTAATATGGCTGAAAAAGAAGAAAAGGTCGTCGCCGCGGAAAAACCCGCGAAAAAGGCCCCGGCCAAGAAGAAAGCCGTCAAAGCCGAGCCGGTGAAGGAAGAGAAGAAAGCCTTCCCGAAGCCGACCGCGCACGACTTCGAGGTCATCATCGAACCGCTCATCACCGAGAAAACGATGGCTCTCATGCAGAACGCCAACAAGGTCACCGTCAAGGTCCTCGGCTCTGCCAACAAGATCGAGATCAAAGCCGCCTTCGAACACATCTTCCAGGTCAAGGTCACCGACGTCAAAGTCGTGAACCAAATCGCCAAGAAGACCACTCGTGGCGGACGTTATGCCGGGACGATCTCCGGCTTCAAGAAAGCGGTCGTCAGCGTCGCCGAAGGCAGCGCCATCGACCTCTTCAAAGAGTAAGGAAACACCCTCCCGCGTACCCGTATTTATATAAATAAGGATATAAAGGTAAAGCATCCACTATAGGAGAAAGAAAATGGCTATCAGAACTTATCGTCCTTACACGAAGTCCCGTCGCGCTATGACGAACTCCACGTTCGAGGACATCACCAAAGCCGCTCCTGAAAAATCGTTGGTCGTCACGCTCAAGAAGACGGGCGGCCGCAACAATCAGGGCAAAATCACTTGCCGCCACATCGGTGGGGGCAACAAGCGGAAATACCGCATCATCGACTTCCGTCGCCGCAAGGATGACATCCCCGCGACCGTGAAGGCGATCGAATACGATCCCAACCGCAACGCCAACATCGCGCTTGTGGTCTACTCCGACGGCGTCAAGGCCTACATCCTGCATCCGCAGAACCTCAAGGTCGGCGACAAAGTCATCTCCGGCGTCGCCACCGACATCAAGATCGGCAACTGCCTCGAGCTCCAGAACATTCCCGAAGGTACGTTCATCCATAACGTCGAGCTCCAGCCCGGCAAAGGCGGACAGCTCTGCCGCGCCGCCGGCACCTCCGCTCAGATCCTCGGCTCCGAAGGCAAATACGTCATCGTCCGCCTCGCCTCTGGCGAAGTCCGCAAGCTTCTGAAGACCTGCCGCGCCACCATCGGCATCGTCGGCAACGAAGATTGGAAGCTCGTCAATCTCGGCAAAGCCGGGAAATCCCGCTGGAACGGCGTCCGCCCGACCGTCCGTGGCTCCGCCATGAACCCGGTCGACCACCCGCACGGCGGTGGTGAGGGTAAGTGCCCCGTCGGCCGCGATGCTCCCCGTTCTCCGTGGGGCAAGCGCGTCCAGGGCGTCAAGACCCGCCGTCAAAAGAAGAACTCGACCCGGCTCATCGTGCGCCGCGCGTCTAAGTAAGAAAGGAGAGATAGAACATGTCTCGTTCGCTTAAGAAAGGGCCGTTCGTGGATGAATACCTTCTCAAGAAGGTTGAAGCCATGGACAAAGCCGGCAAAAAAGAGATCATCAAAACCTGGTCCCGCCGCTCGACGATCTATCCCGCCTTCGTCGAACACACCTTCGCGGTCTACAACGGCCACGAGCACATCACCGTCTATGTCACCGAAGACATGGTCGGCCACAAGCTCGGCGAATTCGCGCCGACGCGCACCTTCCCCGGCCATCACGGCAACAACGCCGGTGATCAGGCCGCCAAGAAGTGAGGTAAGAAGTCATGGCTAACAGCAAATTTCTCATCAAGAAAACGGACACCGGCTTCAACTTCATGCTGATCGCCCCCAATTCCCAGCCCATCGGCGCCTCCAAGGTCTTCAAGTCCTTGGACGAAGCCAAAGCGGCCGTGGAAGAGGTCAAGAAGATCGCCGCCTCCGCCCCGACGGAAAACCAAACCAACAAGACCGTCAAAGAGGAGAAGGCCCCGAAATTCGTCATCTACTTCGACAAAGCGGAGAAATTCCGCTTCCGCCTCGAAGGGGAAGATGGCTCCGCCCTCCTCTCCTCCGAACCGTATAACTCCGCCGCCTCCGCCCGCAACGGCGTCGCCTCGGTCGCCAAGAACGCCGAATCCGCCGATGTCGAGCTCCCCGAAGGGGAAGAAGCGGTGAAGGAACCGGTCAAAGAAGAGAAGAAAGCCGCCAAGAAGGAAGCCAAAGCGGAAAAGAAACCCGCCAAGGAATCCAAAAAGGCCAAGAAAGAGGTTAAGGAAGAACCCGCGAAACCCGCGGTCACCGAAGCCCACGCCTTCGCCCGTGATGTCCGCATCACCCCGCGCAAGGTGCGCCTCGTCGCCAACCTCGTCCGCGGCAAAGACGTCAAGGACGCCCTCGGCATCCTCGCCATCTGCAACCGCGTCGCCGCGAAGCCCATCGAGAAATTGATCCGCTCCGCTTCGGCCAACGCCGTCAACAACTTCGGCCTTGAGCAAGACAAGCTCTACATCTCCGAGATCCAAGTCGGCGATGGGCTGAAGATCAAACGTTACATCCCGCGCGCCAAAGGCTCCGCCTCCGGCATCATCAAGCGGAATGCCAACGTCCGCATCACTGTCAAAGAAAGGAACTAAGGAGGGCCAATCAATGGGACATAAAGTCAACGCCGTCGGCATGCGCATTGGCATCAACCGCGACTGGAATTCGAAATGGTACGCTCCGAAGAAAGAGTATGGTGACTTCCTCGTCGAGGACATCGCCATCCGCAAATTCCTTGAGAAGCAGTGCAAATCCGCGATGCTCTCCCGCATCGAGATCGGCCGCGTCAAAACCGACAAAGGCCACAACGTCAAAATCGACCTCTTCGTCGCCCGCCCGGGCGAAGTCCTCGGCCAAGAGGGCGCCAACATCAAGCGCCTCAACGAGGCTTTGAAGAAGATCGTTAAATCCGGTGAGGTCCGCCTCAACGTCGTCGAGATCAAGAATCCCGACCTCGACGCGAACCTCGTCGCCCAGTGGATCGCTGGCGAGCTCGAGAACCGCGCCGCCTTCCGCTCCACGATGAAAAAGGCCATCCAGAGGATGCGCCGCGCTGGCGCCAAGGGCTGCAAGACCCTTTGCTCCGGCCGTCTCGGCGGTGCCGAAATCGCCCGCGCCGAAGGTTACAAAGAGGGCGTCGTCCCCCTTCACACCATCCGCGCCGACATCGACTTCGCCCACGTGGATGCCTACACGGCCTATGGCCGCATCGGCGTCAAAGTCTGGATCTGCCGTTCCTTGAACAAGCAGGACAAAGAATTCGTCAACGAGCCCTCGCCCAACGCGGGTCGCTTCCACGACGATCGCCGTCCGCCGCGCCGCGGCGACAGGCCCGAACGCAAAGGAGGAAGCCAAGATGCTGCAGCCAAAACGCGTTAAGTACCGCCGCCCCCACGGTCTCTCCTATGAGGGCAAGGCCAAAGGCCTCACCAAAGTCGACTTCGGGGATTACGGTCTCGTCGCCCTCGAAGGCGCCTACATCTCCGACCATCAGATCGAAGCCGCTCGTATCGTGCTCTCCCGTTACACGGACCGCACCGGCAAGGTTTGGATCCGCATCTTCCCGCACCTCTCCATGACGAAGAAACCCGCCGAGGTCCGTATGGGCTCCGGTAAGGGCAACCCCGAAGGATGGGCCGCGGTCGTCAAGGCCGGAACCGTCATGTTCGAAATCGGCGGCACCGCCCCGGAAATCGCGAAGGAAGCCCTCCGCCTCGCCGGGTACAAACTGCCGGTTAAGACCAAAGTCATCGCCAAGGAGGCCAGCAAGTAATGGAAATCAAAGAACTGCGCGAGCTGACCCCTGAGCAACTCGATGCCAAAATCTACGAGCTGCAAGAACAGCTCTTCGAGCTCCGCCGCAAGAAAGCGGTCGGCAACCTCGAGCACGGCGAACAGCTCCACTACGTCCGCAAGGACCTCGCGAAAGCCAAAACCGTCAAACGCCAGCGCGAGCTGGAGATCAAATAAGAAAGGAGAACGTTATGGAAAGAAATCATCGCACGTCCATTCAAGGCGTCGTCACGTCTTGCAAAATGGCCAAAACGATCGTCGTGACGGTCTCCACCGAACGCAATGACCCGATCTATGGGAAGCGCGTCGGTTACTCCAAAAAGTACTACGCCCACGATGAGAACGGCCTCGCCAAAGTCGGCGACACCGTCACCATCTCCGCCTGCCGCCCGATGTCGAAGCTGAAAAGGTTCCGCCTCGTCTCCGTCGACAAGAAGGCCGAAGTCATCCTCGATGCCGAAGCCGTTGAGGCCAACCTCGAGGAAAAGGAAGGCGTCAAAGAGGTCGAAACCTCTGAGGAGGCCAAATAATGATCCACAACGAGACCAACCTCGTGGTCGCCGATAACTCCGGCGCCCGTTCGGTCCGCGTCATCCGCCAATACGGCGGAGTCGTCAAAGGCGTCATCGTCCGCGTGAAGCATCCGCTTCTCCGCCGCGACGGCTCCACCATCGCCTTCGATGACAACGCCATCGTCCTCGTCGACGAAGACAAAAACCCGCTCGGCACCCGCGTCTTCGGGCCCGTCGCTCGCGAACTCCGCGAGAAAGGCTTCATGAAGATCGTCTCGCTTGCCGTCGAGGTCCTATAAGGAGAGACAGAGCATGAACATCAAAAAAGGTGATAAGGTCGTCGTCATCTCCGGCGCCGACAAGGGCAAGGAAGGCGTGGTCGCCCGCGTCTACCCGAAGCTCAACAAGGTCGTTGTCGAAGGCGTCAACGTCCGCAAAAAGCACAAGAAGCCGACCCAGGCCGTCCCCGAGGGCAGCATCGTCGACATCTACGCCCCGATCGATGCGAGCAAAGTCGCCCTCATCGACCCCAAAACCAAAAAGAGAACCCGCGTCCACATCAAAGAGGTCGACGGGAAGAAGATCCGCGTGAGCAACGCGGGCAACAAGCTTGACTAAGAAAGGAGCAGCAGAACATGGCAGAAGAAAAGAAAGCCGTCAAAGCGGCTCCCAAGAAAGCCAAAGCGGCCGAAGAGGTGGAAACCGTGAAATACGAAAACCGCCTCATCAAGAAATACAAAGAGGAGATCCGCCCGGCCCTCGTCAAGGAGTTCAATTACTCCACCCCGATGATGGCCCCGCGCCTCGAGAAGATCGTCGTCAACATGGGCGTCGGCGATGCCACGCAGAACGCCAAGGCCCTCGATGACGCCGTCGCCGAGCTCACCCAGATCACCGGCCAGAAGCCGGTCATCACCAAAGCCAAGAAGTCCATCGCGACCTTCAAGGTCCGCGAAGGCCAGCAGATCGGCTGCAAGGTGACCCTCCGCGGGATCCGCATGTATGAGTTCTTCGACAAGCTCATCTCGATCTCCCTCCCCCGCGTCCGCGACTTCCGCGGCATCAGCCGCAACTCGTTCGACGGGCACGGCAACTACACCCTCGGCGTGAAAGAGCAATTGATCTTCCCCGAGATCGACTACGACAAAGTCAACAAAGTCCGCGGCATGGACGTCGTCATCGTCACCACCGCGCGCAGCGACAAGGAAGCCGCTTCCCTCCTCGAGAAGTTCGGCATGCCCTTCCGCAAATAAGGAGAAACCATGGCTAAGAAAAGTTTGATCAACAAAGAACAACGCAAACCGAAGTTCTCCACCCGCGCCTACACCCGCTGCAAGCGCTGCGGCCGCCCCCATGGCGTCCTGCGCCGCTTCGGGCTGTGCCGCATCTGCCTCCGCGAGCTCGCCTACAAGGGCGAAATCCCCGGCATGAAGAAAGCCTCTTGGTAAGAAAGGAGATTGAATCACAATGAACGCAGATCCCATCGCGGACATGCTCACCCGCATCCGCAACGCCAACGCGCTCCGCTACGATGAAGTCTCCATGGCTTCCTCGAAGCAGAAAGTCGCCATCGCCGAAATCCTCAAGAAAGAGGGCTTCATCAACGACTTCCGCGTGGAAGAAGAAGAGGGCAAGAAGAACCTCTTCATCAACCTCAAATACAGCGCCACCGGAGAGCGCGTCATCTCCGGGCTCAAACGCATCTCGAAACCCGGCCTCCGCGTCTACAAGGAAGCCGATAAGATCCCGAGCGTCCTCCGCGGGCTCGGCATCGCGATCGTCAGCACCGACAAAGGCCTGCTGACCGACCGTGAGGCCCGCAAAGCCGGCGTCGGCGGAGAAATCCTCTGCTACGTCTGGTAAGTTGAAAGGAAGAAAAGAATATGTCTCGTATCGGATTCAAACCCGTCGTTCTTCCCGAAGGCGTCACCGCTGAAGTCAAAGATGGCGTCTTTGCCGTCAAAGGAGCCAAAGGCGAATTAAGCGTGGCTATCCCCAGCCTCGTGAGCGTCGAGGTCAAGGACGGCGCCGTCCATTGCACCGTTAAGGGCGATGAGCGGGAAGAGCGCACCCTGCATGGCACGGTGCGCGCCAACATCGCGAATGCCGTCACCGGCGTCCACGATGGCTATAAGAAAGAACTCGAAATCGTCGGCATCGGCTACCGCGCCGCTATGCGCGGGACCTCGATCGTCCTCAACGTCGGGTTCTCCCACGAAGTCGTGATCCCCACCGTCGACGGGGTCAAGATCTCCTGCAGCGACGAAACGCACATCACCGTCGAGGGGATCGACAAACAGAAAGTCGGCCAAATCGCCGCCCTCATCCATGACACCAAGCGCCCCGAGCCCTATGGTGGAAAGGGTATCAAGTACAAGGGCGAGCACATCATCCGCAAGGAAGGCAAACGCGCTGCCGCCACCGGTGGCAAGAAGTAATCGGAGAAAGGATAAGCAACTATGATCGACAAAGAACCTAGAAACGACGCCCGCCTCCGCAAACACGCCCGCGTCCGCAAGAAGATCGAAGGCACCGCCGAAAAGCCGCGCCTCTGCGTCTTCCGTTCCAACAAGAACATCGAAGCCCAGATCATCGATGACACCAAAGGCGTCACCTTGGTCTCGAGCTCTTCCGTCCAGCTGAAACTTGAAAACGGCGGCAACTGTGAAGCCGCCGCCAAAGTCGGCAAAGACCTCGCCGAAAAGGCCAAGGCCAAAGGCATCGAAATCGTCGCCTTCGACCGCGGCGGCTACCTCTATCACGGCCGCGTCGCGGCCCTCGCTGACGCCGCCCGCGAAGCCGGCTTGAAGTTCTAAGGAGAATCCCGATGGAAGAAGAAAACAAAGTCATCGCCCCGGAAGAGGCCGTCGAGCCCTCCGAGGAAAAAGAAACCGGCATTGAGCCCCACGGTTCCGTCTCGGCCCCGCGCCCTGGCGACCGCAAGAACGGCTCCCACACCGGCCGTCCCTCCGAACGCAGGGGTGGCCGTGGCGGATTCCGCCGCAACGCCGGCCCGCAAGACGACCTCCTTGAGAGGGTCGTCGCGATCAACCGCGTCTCCAAGACCGTCCAAGGCGGCAAGCACGTCCGCTTCTCGGCCCTCGTCGTCGTCGGCGATGGCCATGGCAAGTACGGCTTTGCCTCCTGCAAATCCGGCGAAGTTCCCGACGCGATCAAGAAATCCCTCGCCGCCGCGAGGAAAACGATGCTCTCCGTCCAGATCGTCAAAGGCACCATCGCCCATGACGTCATCGGTGAGTATGCGTCCACCAAAGTCGTCCTCAAGAAGGCCCTTCCCGGCACCGGCATCGTCGCCGGCGGCGCCGTCCGCGCCGTCGTTGAGCTCGCCGGCGTCAAGAACATCGTCGCCAAGGTCTACGGCTCCCGCCAGCCGATGAACGTCGTCCGCGCGGTCTCCGCCGGCCTCCAGACCCTGAAGGAGTACGACAAGATCATGGTCCTCCGCGGCAAAAAGACGCCGGAGCAGATCAAAGCCAAACGCGACGCCGAGCGCGCCGCGAGGAAGAGCGCCGAAGCCAAGAAGGCCGAAGCCGCTCCGAAAGGAGATAAGTAATGTCCTCCCTCCACGATCTACGTAACGCCGAAGGCGCCCGCCAGGACGCTTTCCGCAAAGGCCGCGGCCGCGGAAGCGGCAACGGCAAAACCGCCGGCAAAGGCCAGAAGGGCCAGGGTGCGCACAACCACACCAAGTCCAATGGCTACGAAGGCGGCCAGACCCCGATCGCCCGTCGCTTGCCGAAATTCGGCTCGCGCAAGACGCACACCGGCGTCAAGACCGTCTATGCCACCGTCAGCCTCGACAAACTCGAGAAGTACTTCGATAATGGGGCCGTGGTCAATGCCGCCGTCCTTCTTGAAAAGCGCATCATCCGCAAGGAACTCGATGGCGTCAAGATCCTCGGCAACGGCAAGCTGACCAAGAAGCTCATCGTCGAAGCCAAGTCGTTCTCGGCCTCCGCCAAAAAGGCCATTGAGGACCTCGGCGGCGAAGCCAAGGTGATCGCCTGATGAAAAAAATCGTCTCGATCTTTAAAAACAAAGAAATCGTCGGCCGCATTTTCTTCACGGTCATGATTCTCTTCGTCCTCCGGATCGGGGCGGCCATCACCGTGCCCGGAGTCACTCCGAAACCGGAGCTCACGGACGCGATGAATTCCGGCAACGCGCTGGCGATGATGGACCTGCTCGGCGGCGGCGCCCTATCGAACTTCTCGATATTCGCGCTTGGGGTATCCCCCTACATCACCGCGCAGATCATCGTCCAGCTGCTCTCCAAAGACGTGTTGCCGGCCCTGACGGAACTCTCCAAACAGGGTCAATACGGTCGCAAAAAGATCGAAATGGCGACCCGTTACCTCACCCTATTGCTCGGGGCGGTGCAAGCCTACGGCATCATCCAAACGATGAAGAATTCCTCCTACATCGACTTTGTCGACAATGGGTTCTTCACCTATCTCTACATCGTCACGATCCTCCTCGCCGGGTCCATGCTCACCATGTGGCTAGGCGACCAGATCACCGAAAAGGGCTTAGGGAACGGCATCTCCGTCATCATCTTCGCCGGTTGCGTACGCAGCCTGCCGATCCAAATCCGCACCGCGTGGGGGAAGTGGATTACCCAGAACCAAGGGATGGGCAGCAACGCCCTGATCCGCGGCTCGTTCCAATTCTTCCTCTACATCCTCGCCTTGCTGGCCATCACGGCCGGGGTCGTCTTCTTCGAGCTTGCTCGCCGCAAGATCCCCGTCCAGCACGCCGGCAAGAGCGGCCAAACGGCTTCCATGGCCCGCGCTTCCTTCCTTCCGATCAAGGTCAATAGCGCCGGCGTCATCCCCGTCATCTTCGCCTCTTCGATCATGATGGCCCCTTCGGTCGTCGCATCGTTCATCAGCGCGGAAGCGGCGGGCGCCCAATGGCTGCAGATCTTCAATTATTCGTCCATGTACACCATGCCGTGGTTCGACGGCGAAACATGGCAAATGCCCTGGGGCGCGATTATTTACGGGGTGATGGTCATCGCCTTCACCTTCTTCTACTCCCAGATGCAAATCGACCCGGAGAACCTCGCCGACAACTTCCAGAAGTCCGGCTCCTACATCCCCGGCGTCCGACCCGGCAAGGAAACCGAGCGTTATGTCTCGAAGATCCTCAACCGCGTCACCTGCATCGGGGCGATCGCCCTAGCCGTCATCTCCTTGCTTCCGATCGCGTTGACCCTTTCCGGGGTCTTCGGCAGCGACACGTCGCTCGCCATCGGCGGCACCGGGATGATCATCATCGTCGGCGTCTGCATCGAGTTGAACAACCAAATCGACGGCTTGCTCGCCGGCAAATCCTTCGAACAAGTGCAAGGAGGCACCTACTGATATGGCAAACATCATCCTCATGGGCCCCCCGGGAGCGGGTAAAGGCACCCAAGCCAAGCGCATCGTCGATGCGTTCAAGCTCCCGCACATCTCCACGGGCGACATGTTCCGCGAGGCGATCTCGCAGGGCACGCCGCTCGGGCTTCAGGCCAAAGCGATCATCGAACGGGGCGACCTCGTCCCGGACGAATTGACCATCGGCCTGGTCAAGGAACGCCTCTCCCGCGATGACTGCGCGGAAGGCTTCCTCCTCGATGGTTTCCCCCGCACGATCCCGCAGGCGGAAGCCCTCAAGGTCCTCGGCCCCGAAATCGGGCGGGCCATCGATCTCGTGATCGATATCTCCGTGCCGGACGAAGAATTGGTCCGTCGCATCGCCGGGCGGCGCGTCTGCCCCAAATGCGGCGCTTCCTATCACATCACCGACATGAAGCCGAAGAAAGAAGGAATCTGCGATCGTTGCGGCGCGGAGCTCATCCAGCGCAAAGACGACAACGCTGAATCCCTCAAGGTCCGCTTGGATAACTACTACAAGCAGACCGCACCCCTCATCGATTTCTATGAGAAGGAAGGCCTCTACCACCATTTCGATGGCATGGTCGGAGCCGACAACCTATTCAAGGAGATCCAAACCCTCCTCGAGGCTTCTAAATGATCATCATCAAGTCCCCACGCGAAATCGCCCTCATGCGAGAGGCGGGTCGCGTGGCGGCCTTGGTCTTCGAAGAAGTGGGGCCCCTGGTCGTCCCCGGCGTGTCGACCGCTTACTTGGATGAACAAGTGGAGCGCGTCATGCGGAAATACGGGGCCGAACCGGCGGAGAAAGGCTACTACGGCTACCCCGCCTCGGTATGCGCCTCGGTCAACGAGGTCATCCTCCACGGCATCCCTTCCGAGAAAAAAATCCTCCGCGATGGAGACATCATCTCGCTCGACCTGGTCACCAGGAAGAACGGGTACTGCGGCGACGCCTGCCGGACCTATGGGGTCGGCATCATCGGCGAGCGGCAAAAAAGAATGATTGAAATCGCCAAGGAATGCTTCGATAATGCTATGGCCCTGGTGAAACCAGGGGCGCACGTGGGGGATCTCGGTCATGCGATCGAGACCACCGCGAAGAAGTACGGCTGCTCCGTCGCCCAGCAATATACCGGGCACGGCATCGGCCGCGATATGCACGAAGATCCCTACATCCCTTGCTATGGGACGCCCGGCACCGGGCCGATCCTCCGCGAGGGGATGACCATCTGCGTCGAGCCGATGATCTTCGAGCATAAGAATGATGTCCGCGTCCTCAAAGACGGTTGGACCGTCGTCGCCAAAGACGGCGGGCTCACCAGCCATTATGAGAACACGCTCGTGGTCACCAAAGACGGCTGCGAGATATTGACCAAGCTTTGATGAAAGGAGGAAACCGTTTGAGCAAAGAAGACTGCATCGAAGTCGAGGCGACGGTGTTGGAGTGTCTCCCCAACGCCAACTTCAAGGTGAAGCTCGCCAATGGAGCGGTGGTCCAAGCCTGCGTTTCGGGTAAAATCCGAATGAACTTCATTCGAATTCTCCCCGGTGATCGGGTCACCGTCCAATTCTCACCTTACGATTTAACACGTGGGCGTATTACGTTCCGCTACAGGAACTAACCCTAACTAGGAGCAAAAGAATTATGAAAGTTAGACCGTCCGTCAAGCCGATCTGCGACAAATGCCGCGTCATTCGGCGCCATGGCAAAGTCATGGTCATTTGCCCCAACCCCAAGCACAAACAGCGCCAGGGTTGAGCAGAAAGGAAAATTAACCAAACATGGCACGTATTGTCGGGGTTGATATCCCCAATGAGAAGCGCATCGTCGTCTCCCTTACCTACATCTATGGCATCGGCGACACGACCGCGAAGAAAATCTGCGCCGCCTGCGGCGTCTCCGAAGATATTCGGACCAAAGACCTCTCCGATGAGCAGCTCACCGCGCTCCGCGCTGAGGTTGCCAAACACCACACCGAAGGCGATCTCCGCCGCGAGACCAGCTTGAACATCAAGCGCCTCACCGAGATCGGCTGCTACCGTGGCATTCGCCACAAGAAGGGCCTTCCCGTCCGTGGTCAGCGCACCCGCACCAATGCCCGTACCCGCAAAGGTAAGAGGAAGACCATTGCCAACAAGAAAGAGGCCACCAAGTAAGGAGTAAGATCACATGGCACAAGCGAAGAAAACCAACGCGCGCAAGAAGAAGATCAAACGCTCCTATACGAAGGGCGTCGCGCACATCCACAGCTCTTTCAACAACACCATCGTCACCATCACCGATGTCCAGGGCAACGTCATCGCCTGGTCCTCGGCCGGCGCACTCGGCTACAAGGGCGCCAAGAAGGCCACCCCGTTCGCGGCCCAGCTCGCTTCCGAAGCCGCTGGCAAGACCGCGTTCGACCAGGGCCTCCGCCAAGTCGACGTCGAAGTGAAAGGCCCCGGCCCCGGCCGTGAATCCGCCGTCCGCGCCTTGACCACCGTCGGCCTCCAAGTTCTCTCCATCGAAGATACGACCCCGGTGCCGCATAACGGCTGCCGTCCGCCCAAGCGCTCCCGCGGCTAATCCCGCGCTTCGCGCTACATAGCTCTAACCATAAAGGAGGAATAAAAATGGCAACCGCTAAAAACGCCGAAATTCAATCCAATCTCCCCAGCCCGTTCGAGCCCTTCGAAGTCGTGAATGTCATCGACGATCCCAAGGAACACTATGGCAAATTCGTCATCAAGCCCTTGGAGCGTGGCTTTGGCATCACCCTCGGCAACGCGCTTCGCCGCGTCTTGCTGAGCGCCCTCCCCGGCGCGGCCGTCTATGCCGTCCAAATCGAAGGCGTCCGTCATGAGTTCACCGCCATCCGCGGCTGCGACGAAGACGTGACCGGCATCATCCTCAACCTCAAGGACCTCGTCCTCCAAATCGATGACGAGTCCAACGACATCCATCGCATCACCCTCGATGTCGAAGGCCCGACCGTCGTCAAAGCCTCCGACCTCGTGTGCCCGGCCCTCATCAGCGTGGTCAACGGCGACCTCGAGATCGCCCACCTCAACGCGGAAGGCCACCTCGCGATGACGATCTACGTCGGCAAAGGCCGTGGCTACGTCACCGCCGAAGCCAACAAGATCGCGCACAAGATCGACACCGTCGGCGTCATCTCCACGGACTCCAATTACAGCCCCGTGACCAAAGTCGCCTACTCCGTCGAACCGACCCGCGTCGGCCATGACAGCAAGTTCGATGAGCTCACCCTCGAGGTGACCACCAACGGCTCGTACACGCCGGCCGAGGCCATCACCCTCGCGTCTCAATTGCTCATCACGCACCTTGAGAAGTTCACCCTCATCGACTCCGCCCTTGAAGGCAAGATGTTCAAAGAGGAGAAGAAGACCGAGGAGAACAAGTATCAGAGCATGCTCATCGAGGAGCTCGACCTCAGCGTCCGCAGCAACAACTGCCTCAAGCGCTTTGGCATCACCACCGTCATGGAACTCACCCAAAAGAGCGAGGACGAGATGATGAAGGTCCGCAACCTGGGCAAGAAATCGCTCAAAGAAGTCAAGGAGAAGCTCGCCGAGATCGGCCTGCACTTCCGCGACTACGTAGGAGAATAACCAATGGCAGCACAAGGAAGAAAGAACGTCCACGGCAAAGCCGGCGTTCGCTTCAAGGCCGGATACACCGCCTCGAAGAACAAATCGATGCTCCGGAACGTCGTTTCCGAGCTCATCGTCGGTGGCGAAGTCAAAGTCACCTCGGGCGTCGTCAAGGAACTCAAGTCCCTCGCCGACCACCTGATCACCCTCGCCAAGCGCGGCGATCTGCACGCCCGCCGTTTGGCCGCCCAAACCGTCCGCACCGGCTACGTCGATGCTAACGGCAAGGAAGCCCTCGACAAGCTCTTCAGCGAGCTCGGCCCGAAATTCGCTTCCCGCAACGGCGGCTACACTCGCGCGCTCAAGCTCGGCCAGCGCCGCGGCGATTCCGCCGAAGTCGTCCTCGTCAAGTGGGTCGACTAAGCGACTAGACGCAACAAGAATCCCCTCTTCGGAGGGGTTTTCTTTTAGAAAATAGCAGGGGCATGCATGCGTTTTTTGCTATAATAGCCGCGTTATGAAAAAGGCCATCATCTTCGATTTGGACGGTACCTTGCTCCACACCCTCCCCGATATCCGCGACGCGATCAATTGCGCGTTAAGCGAATGCGGCTATGACTATTCTTTCGATCTAGAAGGGACCAAAACCCTGATCGGCGACGGGGCGGATATGTTGGTGCGCCGCGCCTTAAAAGAAAAAGGTGAGGACGAAGAGGCTTTCCTCCAGCTTAAGAAAGCCTATATGCCGAAATACCGCCTCTACCAAGGCAACACCACCGCGCCCTTCGAAGGGATGAGCGAAACCCTCTTAGCATTGAAGAAGCGGGGGATGCGTTTGTTTATCGCCTCCAATAAGCCGCACGCCTTAGCCAAAGCCATCATCGCGAAGTGTTTTCCAGAAGGGCTATTCGAATCGGTGGCGGGCCACCAAGAAGGCGATCCGGTGAAGCCAAACCCCATCCAAGTGCAGCGCATCTTCGAAAACTATGCGATTTCGCCAGCGGATTGCGTCTATGTCGGCGATAGCGTCGTCGATGTGCAGACCGCGGAGAACGCGCATATCCCCTGCGGAATCTGCTTATGGGGGTATGGGAAATACACCGAAGAAGTCCTGGCCAGATGCGCCTATGTTTTCCGAAAACCGGAAGATTTGCTGACCATTTTGAAATAAAACGCAAGTCGCCCTCCCTGTGGGAGGGAAACAATAGTAAAATGGACGGGATATGAAACCCGTCCGTTTATTTTCTTCCCTTGGCAACGAAATGGTGACCTTCGAGCCTTTGCAAGAAGGCAAGGTGTCCATCTATGTCTGCGGACCTACCGTCTATAACGATCCCCACATCGGGAATATGCGCCCCGTCATCGTCTTCGATATGTGGCGTCGCCTTTTCCTCGCCTTGGGATATGAAGTGACTTATGTTTCCAATTACACCGACGTCGATGACAAAATCATCAACCGCGCGAAGGAACTAGGCATTCCGGAGAAGGAATTGACCGAATCCGTCATCGCCGAATTCCGCCGCTTGGTGGATGAAGTGGGGAGCCTCCAACCGGACTATACCCCAAAGCCCACCGTCTACATGGGGCAGATGATTCAATACATCCAAGACCTCATTGACAAAGGCGCGGCCTATGAATCCCAAGGGGATGTCTATTTCCGCGTCGCTTCCGTGCCGAATTATGGTCAGCTTTCCGGGAATACGCCGGAATCCTTGATTTCCGGAGCGCGCATCGAGGTCAACTCGCAGAAAGAAAGCCCCTTGGATTTCGCTTTGTGGAAGAAGACCAGCGAAGGCATCCGTTGGAACACCCCGTGGAGCGAAGGGCGGCCCGGCTGGCACACCGAATGCTGCGTCATGATCGACTCGCTTTTCAAAGAGCAAAACGGTTACATCGATATCCATGGCGGCGGTTTCGATTTGAAATTCCCGCATCACGAGAACGAAATCGCCCAGTCCTATGCCCATAATGGGAACGCGCTGGCCAAGTATTGGATCCATAACGGATTCATCAACATCGATAACGAAAAGATGTCCAAAAGCCTCGGCAATGTGGTTTTGGCCAAAGACGTCATCGCCAAATTCGGCGGCATGCCTTTGCGTTTGATGGTGCTCAACACCCATTACCGCACGCCGTTAAGCTTCACCGAGGAAACGATCGGGGAAGCCGTGAAAAACTATCAACGCATCCTCACCACCCAAAAACAATTGGCCGTGAAGCTTCAATTGGCCGACGTTGACCTTTCGCTTCTCTCCCCCACGGGGGAAGACGATTTCTTCGATGCCCTATGCGACGATTTGAACACCCCGAATGCCTTGACCGCGGTTTATGCCGACCTCAAGGCCGCCAACCAAGCGCTTCGCACCCGCGAAATCGACATCGATTTGCTCGGGTCTCTGTTCGCCCGCATCCGCCACGAGCTTTCTATCCTCGGCATCAAGGCGCCCTATCCCGCTTTGACCGAAGAAGACAAGGTCATCTATGACCAATATATGGAGGCCAAAGCCGCCAAGGATTTCGTCAAGAGCGACGCCCTTCGGCAGTATTTGACCGAAAGGGGGATCTTCTGAAATGGCTTCGAAATCCGGCCGCCCCCTGAATGATGTTTCCGGTATTTCTAAAGAAAACCATGCGAAATCGCCCCTGATTTTGGGCGAAGGGAGGTAAAACGGCATGATCGTTTTGACCTCAATCAATTCCATTCGCGAATCTTTGAGAGTTGGCAATGTCTCTCAACTTTATTACCTCGCTTCCAAGGAGGAATCTTTCCTCGTAGTCGAAGCGAAAAAGGCAGGAATACCTGTCAAGTTGGCAAGCGCACAGGAGTTGGACACTCTAAGCCGGGCCAACAAACATCAGGGAATCGTGGCCCTCAGCGCCGAAAAGGAACCTTGCTCCGTCCACGACATCATCGCCAAAGCCCAGGGCAAACCCCTTCCTTTGGTTTTGATCCTCGACGGAATCCAAGATCCGCATAACCTCGGCGCCGTTTTGCGCGTCTGCGATGCCTTTGGGGTCGATGGGCTCATCGTCAAAAGCAAAGGGGAGGTCCCCTTGAATGCGACGGTCGCCCGCGTCAGCACCGGCGCGATCGAATATGTCGACGTCGCCGTGGTGCCGAGCCTCAATCAGGCGATTTCAGAACTTCGGGATGCCGGCTATGGCATCGTGGCGGCGGAAGGCAGCGCCGAGAAGAATGTCGAATCGGTCGACTATCGCCGTCCGATGGCTTTGGTCATCGGCTCGGAAGGCTTCGGCATCTCCCATGCCGTTTTATCCAAATGCGACGAGATCGTCAAAATCCCCATGCACGGGCACGTGAATTCGCTCAACGCCTCCGTTTCGGCGGGGATCGTCATTTCCCAGATCGACCTACTTCGTAGGCTTTAATTTTTATTACTGAGAAAGGGGGAAAGCGAGATTCGCTTTTTTCGCCATTAAATAAAATGATTACCGATAAACGAGCCGGGATTTTTCATGCCCCGGCGCAGATCAAAGAACTTTTGCATAAGCGCTTGGCCTTGATCAAAAAGCGGGAAAAGGCCGGCAATTTGAAACTGGAGGAACTGACGGACGAAGACCTTCATCTGATCGGCGCCCTCCATGACCGCCGCTACTGGGGAGACCTCTTCAAACGCTATGAAGGGGACGATGTCTTCTTGGCGTATGCGACCCTCGGCCGCGCCCATGTGGCCAAGATGGATCCCCAAGACATCGAAAGCCTTTTTCTGACCAGTTTCATGAAGGCTTTGAATAGCTATGTCCCCGGCAAATGCAAATTCCGCACCTATTTCAACCGGATTTTCCAAAACGCCTTGCTGAATCTCCTTCGAAAAGACGATTACCTCAACCGGAGCAAAGGGTATCTTTCACTGAGTCATCCTGTGCCTAACGATCCGGAGACACCTTGCCTATGCGACATCATTCCGTCCTCCTTCCCCGCGCCGGAAGAAGAAGTGGAGGTCGCGGAACAGCTGGAATTCCTTTTGCATCTGCCTCCACAATTCGACCCATGGACGGCGAGGATCATCCAGCTCCGGATGGAGGGGCTTGCCGTCACGGGAATCGCCAAAAAGCTCCGCTGCACGATCTATCGGGTGAAAAACGCCATTCGAGACGTCCAAGCCTATTTGGTTTCCTCTCAAGCCCAAGATCTATTGGGGTTAGATCGCTCATATCTAAAGGGGCTCGCTTCGGTGAAAGCAAACGCTGGGAAGATGGGGCGGTGGAAAAGAAAAAGAAGGAAGAAAAAGGGGCTCGTTGGCGGGGAAAACGATCCCAGCAAATAACGATGCGATTCCACGAAAGAAAACCCTCGTGGAAAGCATTGACAACCCCCGCCTATGCGCCTATGATTTCCACGCTGAAAGTGAATAAAAGATGGGTAGGGAAAAGGTTTTTTTGATTTGCACGGAATGCTTGAGCAGAAACTACACCGTGATGAAACGCAAAGAAGACCCCAAACGTCTTGAGCTCAGCAAATTCTGCCCGCACTGTGGAAAGCACACCGTCCACAAGCAGAGCAAATAAGGAGGTACTATGAATCCAGTAAAGTACACCAAAGAAGTCGTTAAAGAAGGACGGCGCATCCGCTGGCCGAAGCGCGATCAGCTCATCCCCGCCATCGTCGTCGTCATCATCATCAGCGCCTTCGCGGCCCTCTTCCTCACCTTGGAGGATTTGACCGCCGCCTCGCTGATCAACCAATTGAGAAATGCGTTCCAGAGGTAATTGAACATGGCTGAAGAAAACAAAGCCGCCAAATTAGGCGACAAAGCGTGGTACATCGTCACCACCTATTCCAAACACGAAGCGAAAACGGCCGAGAACCTGATCCGCCGTATCGACTCCATGAACATGAAGGACCTGATCCTTCGCGTCCTGGTCGCCGAGCATGAAGTCCCCGTCCTCAAAGACGGCGAACCCACTGGCAAGACCAAAACCGAGAACTACTATCCCGGCTACTTCTTCGTCGAGATGATCATGACCGATGAATCCTGGTATATCGTCCGTAACACCCCGGGCGTCACTGGCATCGTCGGTTCCTCCGGCGGCGGACAAAAGCCCGCTCCGGTCCCGAGAGAGCAAATCGAGCCCGTCCTCAAGAGGATGAACCTCATCGAAGAGAGCATGTATGAACGCTATAACGTCGGCGACGCCGTTAAGATCATCCATGGTCCGCTCGAAGGCACCGAAGGCACCATCATCTCCATCGACAAAGAGACCGGCGCCTGCCGCGTTGAGACGATCTTCTTCGGGCGCAGCACCCCGGTCGACGTCGAATTCTCCGAAATCGAGCGCATCTAATGCAAAAGAAAACGAGCCTCCAGCAAGGGGCTCGTTTTTCTATTAATCGGCGATCGTTTTTCGGATGTTCTCCATCGATTCAATGACGGAAGCGAAGCAGGCATGGGATTTCTTTTCCCGGAATCCCGCGACTCCGTAGAACTCTTTGTAGAACGAATCAAATAACTGGAAGACGTTCAGGAACACCAGTTCCGCGACATGCATCGGGGATTCGTGCGCGTCGTTTTCCTGCAGGAGGAGATTGGTGATTTCTTCTGCGGTTTGGAGGGCGAGCTTTCCTTCGTAATCGGCATAGGCGGTCATGACGGAAGGCTCGGTGGGCGAGATCCAACGGAGATAATCGCGCAACGGCGATTTTCCCATCTCAAAATCGTCGCCAGACATCGCTAGGCGCATCTTCGTCGCCATCGCCGGCAAGGCCTTCGGATCAAAGGCGTCCGAAGAGGAGAATTCTTTCGCCGCCGCGGCGGTTAAGGCCGCCCCTTCGTTTTTCTTGGCGAAGAGGTTATCAAATAGGAAAGCAGAAGCGGCGCAGATGGTGATGGCGTCGTTCCGTTGTCCTTCGTTGGCATCGAAGCGCAACCAATTGCGCACGGTGTAGTCGAAGCAGTCGAGCAGTTCTTCGAAATGTTGGATGGTCATGGGGGCATTATAGAGGATTCGCCCCTTTTTGTATGGAAAATATGACTGGAATGGCATCGCATCAGCCGGTGGACAATGGCCTAGGCTTAGCCTCAACGCGGTAATCGGGGTCTGGGTGGGCCCCTCGTGCGTTCTCAAATGGGCGTTCCCCGCCCGGAATCTTTCTTGGCAAGTCTTTCTAAATACGTCTTTCTTGTTTTAGGGCCTCCTTACACAATCTCTCAGCGCCTTCGAGGTCGCTATCATGGACCGCCCCGCAATGAGGGCAAGCCCATCTGCGGTTGGAGAGACCTTTCGTTTTCCTATTTCTCTCCCCGCATTGAGAACATATGGGTGCGGACGATCGTCTGTCTTTGACTTTCACGACCGTCTTTCCGTGGGATTTCGCCTTGCTTTGCAATCGGTTGGACAAAGCGGAAAAGGGTTCTTGCAAATAGGGTTTCGCATAGGCGTGCTGAATCAATCGGATTTGCGTAGAGGCATCGTCGATTCCGATGCGATCATAGGCTTTGACGAGCGTGTGGCTAGTCTGCTCAACGAAATTCCGGATGATGTCTTCCTCTTTTCGCTTTGCCCGCATGAGTTTTGCCCTTGTTTTCTCGTATTGGGCTGACCCGATTTCCTTATGAGAAAGCATCTTTTCCAAATGACGGATCCGTTTATGTATTCTGGTTCTCTTTTTAGCGTCCAAAGCGAAACGAACCTTCTTCCCGTCGCTATCGGCCACGGCCACTAGGCTCGCGCTTCCGACGGTGACCCCGGCGGTTTTGCCGGTCAATAAATAGGGTTTAAGGTTTTCCGCGAAAAGGAAGGAGGCGTAATAACGACCGTTCCGCAAGCTGATCTCGCAGGCGATGGGGCGGGTTTGGAAGCGCAGGGGCTCCGCCATCTTGATGCGATGCATGCCTCCCAGCAAAAGGTGGTGGTCTTCGCTGACTGAAAAGCGTTGCGCGTCCAACGGAGCGGAGGTCAAACGGAAGATCTTCCGATATCTTGAATGCTTTAGGTATTTCGGTTTGTTTAATGGGTTGGCCAAATAATCCTCGGCCGCCGCTTGAACCCGCTTTTTGTTCCACCCAATGATATCGGGGTAGTGGTAGCTTTCCCCGTCATAGAAATCCGGCGCCTTCTTTGCCTGAGCGTATACCGCATCCATCCATTTCTTTAGGTTAAATAAGTCCACCTTCCCGCTTTGGATGCCGCGCACGATGGTCTCCAATTGGCGGTTATAGTCCCGCCGGGCATACTCGAATTGTTTCTGAAGGAATGCCTCTGCTTCTTGGTTGGGGTAGAGGAGAACTTTGTGGGCGATCATGGTTTTTTGCCTTTCACCCTTCCTATACCCAGCAAGGAGCAAATTTGGCGAACAATTTTTGCGGGTTTCCAAATTTTCTAGACGCCATCAAAGAAAAAAGTTCAAAAAATTTTTGTATCACCGCATTGAAAAAATGGGTTTCGGTGGCAAAATCGAAACATGCTCTACCTCGTGGTTAGCGATCTGCACGGCTCCAAGCGCGGCATGGAGCGCATCCAGGGCTTGGTGAAAAAACACCAGCCGGATTGCCTTTTGCTTTTGGGCGACATCCTCCACGGCGGATACGACGTCGATGAAGAGTATTGCGTCCGCGGCCTAAAGGAGATCGGCATTCCCGTTTTGGCGGTGGAGGGCAATTGCGACTTCCGTTGGGACGCCAATCAATTGGGGTTCCCGTTGCCCGAGCTTAGGCGCTTATCTTTTTCGGGTCACGAATTCCATTTGTCCCATCATCCCAGTTACCTAAGCTTCCCGCCGGGGTCCGTGTTGGTGAACGGGCATACCCACAGGAAAGAGCTTTATTCCTTTCAAGGCATCATTCATCTAAATCCAGGTTCCATCGCCCTGCCCCGCGATGACGGGCCCGGGTACGCGCTCATAAAAGAAGGCGTCATCGAGCTAAGGAACGCCTATGACGACGCTTTGATCACGTCTTTGGATCTCTGATTATTATTTTGCTTGAAATATGAATAACCGTTCATATAATAATGTCGAAACATGAACGAGTGTTCATATTAAGGAGGCCCCTATGCCCATCCCAAACGACAACATCATCGACGGCATGGAAAACATGCTCAACATCGCCAGCGACTCCACGCGGCTGAAGATCATGTACGCCCTTTCCGATGGGGAGAAGTCGGTCAACGAAATCGTGGAAGCGGTGGGGGCGAGCCAGTCTTTGATTTCCCATCAGCTGGCCGTTTTGAAAAAAGCCAACCTCGTTTCGACGCGCAAAGAGAAGACCTGGGTGTTCTATTCCCTCGCCGACCATCACGTCATCGAACTTCTCCAAGTGGCGAACGAACACGTCGTTGAAATCCTTGAAAGGGAGTGACGATGGAAGAGGAACGTTCTTTCAAATCGATTCTGATCCTCGCCCTGCGCTGCGCGGTGGCTTTGGGTTTGGCACTCGCCGGGTATTTTTATTGGAACGAAGCCAATTTCCCCTGGTGGGTGAGCCTGATGGTGATGGGGACGGCTTATATCCTCATCTCCTATGACATCTACATCGAAGCCTTCGAAGCGATGTTCAAAGAGCGCGAATTCTTCAACGAATGCACATTGATGATCTTGGCCTCTTTAGGCGCGTTCGCGTTGCGCTTTTATGGGCCGGGCCACAATGAATTCCTCGAAGCCGTCTTGATTATCCTGCTTTATCAAGTGGGTGAGGTTTTTGAGAATTTGGCAGAATCCCGTTCTCGGAAAGCCATCGTCTCCGCGATCGATTTACGGAAAGAGGAAGCCCTCGTTTTAGAAGAGGATAAACTCATCGCGAAATCCCCCGTCGATCTCCATGTCGGCGATCTCGTCGTGCTGGGCGCCGGAAAGAAATGCCCCTGCGATGGCATCGTCATGGAAGGAACAGGGGAAATGGACGAATCCTCTTTGACCGGGGAAGCCGTCCCTGTGGGGAAAGAGAAAGAAAGCCCCGTCTATTCGGGGACGTTATTGGCCTCGGGTTCCTTGAAGATCCGCGTCGAAAAAGAGTATGAGGATTCGACGGTCGCCCGCTTGATGGAAAGCATCGAAAACGGCAGCGAGGAAAAGAACAAAACCGTCCGTTTCATCCGCCGCTTTGCGCGGGTGTATACCCCGATCGTGTTCGCGATCGCCGCGCTGGTGGCCGTGGTCCCGCCCTTGGTTTTAGGCGCGGGGAATGCCGATATTTGGGCCAGTTGGATTTATACCGCACTTAGCTTCCTAGTTCTCAGCTGCCCCTGCGCCATTGTCATCTCCGTTCCCCTTGCTTATGTCGCGGGATTGGGGCTCGCCTCCAAGCAAGGAATCCTTGTCAAAGGGGCGGGTTTCTTCGACGCGTTGAATACCCTGCGGCTCATCGCCTTTGACAAAACCGGCACGCTCACCGAAGGCCATTTCTCCGTCGCGGAAATCCAACTTGGCGACCTGGATGAAGCCCTTTTCAAAGAATATCTCTGCGCCGCCGAATCCCGGTCCACCCACCCCATGGGAAGAGCCATCGCCCAAACGTTCCAAAAAGCCTATGAGGAAGAAGAAATCTCCGACTATCAGGAGGTTCCTGGCTTTGGCGTCCGCCTAGTTTATCGGGGCAAAAAGATCGAAGCCGGCACCCCAAAAGACGCCTCTGCCCACGCAGGAAAAGCCGGGTCTTTGGTCTGCCTTTATGTCGATGATGTCTATCAAGGATGCGTCCGTTTGGAAGATCAAGTGAAGGAAAGCGCCCCCAAGGCCATTTCGCATTTCCACCAAAAGAACATCAGCACTTTGCTTCTTTCCGGAGATCGCCCCCTTGTCGTGGAATCCACGGCGAAAGAAATCGGGGTCGATGCTTTCGAAGCGGGCTTGCTCCCCGATGAAAAAACCTCCCGCATTCGCGAAGAAATCTCCAAAAAAGAAGGCGCGGTGGCCTTCGTGGGCGACGGCATCAACGACGCCCCCTCGATCGTCCTAGCGGACGTGGGCATCGCCATGGGCGGGCTCGGGTCTGACCTCGCGGTCGCCAACGCGGACATCGTCATCATGGACGACGATTTGATGAAGATCCCCGCCCTTTTGGATATCGCTAGGAAAACCCGTCATCGCGTCATCTTCAACATCATTTTCGCCTTATCCGTCAAAGCCATTTTGATGGGGCTCAACCTCTGGGCCTCCATCGATGGGGGCTGGCAATTGCCGCTATGGGTCTCCGCGCTTGGGGATTCCGGATTGGCGTTGCTCACGATCCTCGGTTCTTTGGCCTTGGGCTTCTCCAAACCAAAGAAATCTTCGGCCAATTCCTAAAACCTTTCCCTTTCTTTAGAAAAGCCTTGACAGCCTCCTTTTGCCACGCGTATCATACACGGGCGCATTTTCACAACGCGCAACTTGTGGGAGGGTCGCTGACGACGGCCCGATCACCACTAAATGCAATTTCCGAAAGGAGGAAATGACATGAGAAAACGTATCGCCAAAGTCGTCAAAATGGAACTTCCGGGCGGCGACGCCCATCCCGGACCGAAGCTCGCTTCCGCCGGGGTCAACATGGCCAAGTTCTGCACCGATTTCAATGCGAAGACCGGTGACAGGAGGGGCCAAGTGGTTCCCGTCATCATCACGGCCTATGAAGACAAGTCCTTCGACTTCGTCATCAAGACCACCCCGGTCGCCCCGCTCATCCTGAAAGCCGCTGGGCTTGAGAAAGGATCGGGCAACGCCAAAACGATCGTCGGTTCGATCACCGACGCGCAGCTCACCGAGATCGCCCAGTACAAACTGCCCGACCTCAACTGCGAAGACCTCGAGGCCGCGAAGAAGATCGTCGCGGGCTCCTGCCGTCAGATGGGCATCGCCATTAAGTAAATAGGAGGCAACGAACATGAGCAAAATCGCTAAGAAGTACGAAGCCGCCTCTAAGAAGGTCGATGCTTCCAAACTGTACAGCCTTGAAGAGGCCGTCAAACTCGTCAAAGAAACGAGCGTCACCAAGTTCGACGCGTCGGTGGATATCTCCTTCCGCCTCAACGTCAACCCCACCCTCGCCGATCAATTGATCCGCGGCACCATCACCCTCCCGCATGGCAACGGCAAGACCAAGAAGGTCCTCGTCGTCACCAACACCAAGCTCGAGGAAGCCAAGGAATCCGGCGCGGAATTCTTCGGCGGCATTGAGATGCTCCAGAAGATCCAGAACGAAAACTGGTTCGACTTCGACATCATCGTCGCCACCCCGGACATGATGGGCGAGCTCGGCAAAATGGGCCGCGTCCTCGGTCCGAAAGGCTTGATGCCCAACCCCAAGACCGGCACGGTCACCATGGACGTCAAAGCCGCCGTCGCTGACATCAAGCGCGGCAAAATCGCCTACCGCGTTGACCGCGATGGCAACCTCAACATCGGAATCGGGCGCGTCTCGTTCTCCGAAAAGGACCTCCTCGACAACCTCGTCGCCATCACCGACGCGATCGTCAAGGCCCGTCCGTCGACCGTCAAAGGCACCTACATCCGCAACTGCGTCGTCTCCTCGACGATGGGTCCGGGCGTCAAAGTGACCTTCGCCGGCAGGAACTAAGTCGCATATAGTTCCGTCCACCTATTGGTGAAACGCTTCGTATACCTAAGATAGCCGGGGGCAATTGCCTTAATAACATCACCCTGCTGAGGAATAAGCATTCACAAACTCACTAGTTATATAGAAGCTTCCACATATTTGCAGAAAGGAGGTAGAAACACATGAATCAGCAAGCTCTTGAAGCCAAGAAGAACGCTGTGAAATCAATCGAAGAAGGTTTGAAGAACAGCGGCTCCTTCACGGTCGTCTCTTACCAAGGACTCACCGTCGCCGAGATCAGCGAACTCCGCAGAAAGCTTGAGAAGGAAGGCGCCACCCTCACCGTTTACAAAAACACGATGGTCCGCCGCGCCCTCGCCGAGCTGAAGCAGCCCGAATTGGGCGAAACGCTCGAAGGCCCCAACGCGTTCGTCTTCTCGAAAGAATTGTCCAACGGTCCGAAAGTGCTCCTGAAGTATGCCCGTGCCCATGAAGCCCTCGTGGTCAAAGGCGGCATCGCCGAAGGACGCGTCCTCGACGCCAAACAGGTCAAGGAAATCAGCAAGCTCTCGGATAAGAACGGCATGCTCTCTATGTTCCTATCGTGCCTCAAGGCACCCGTCACCAAATTCGCGGCCACCGTCAAGGCCGTCGCGGACAAACAGCCGGCAGCTTCCGCTGCGGCAGCCAACTAATTAGGAGGATCTAACCATGGCTAAACTCACCAAAGAAGAGATCGTCGAGTCGTTGAAGGAGTACACCGTCCTTGAACTGAACGACCTCATCAAACTCGTCGAAGAAACCTTCGGCGTCACCGCCGCCGCGGCCGTCGCCGCCGCCCCGGCCGCCGAGGAAGAAGAAGCCGTCGCCAAAGGACCGGCCGAAGTCTCCCTCATCCTCAAAGGCGTCGGCGCTTCCAAAGTTGCCGTCATCAAAGCCGTCCAGGCCATCACCGGCCTTGGCTTGATGGATGCCAAGAAGGTCGTCGATGCCGTCCCCGCTCCGATCAAAGAGCACATCTCGCCCGTCGAAGCCGAAGAGCACAAGAAAGCTCTCGAGGCCGCCGGTGCCGAAGTCGAAATCAAGTAATTGGTTTCCTATTAAACAAGCTAACCCGCCCATTGGACGTTCCCTTTGGGCGGGGTCTTGCGTTTTTATGGGAGGGTGAAAATCATGGGTCAATACTTCGAAAACGATGAGAATTTGGCTCACGAAGACCTGCGCATCTCCTTCGAGTTGCTCGGGGAAAAATACCTCCTGAAAAGCGATTCTGGGGTCTTTTCGAAAGATGGCCTCGACGATGGTAGCCGTTTGCTGCTTGAAACCATCGCCAAGACCGATCTTGGAAATGAAATCCTGGACCTTGGGTGTGGAGTCGGACCACTCGGACTAATCCTGGCCCACCTCGACCCGTCTCGCCATGTCGTCTTAGCCGACGTGAACGACCGGGCCCTCGAATGCTGCCGGCAAAACGCCGCCGCCCTCGGCGTGTCGGAGCAGGTCGAGATCGTCCATAGCGACGTCTACCTCAACATTGACAAGAAATTCTCCACCATCGTGACCAACCCGCCCATTCGCGCGGGAAAAAAGGTTACGTACGCGATGTACGCGGGTGCCGTAGATCACCTTCTAGAAGGTGGTAAGCTCATCCTCGTCATCCGTAAAAAGCAAGGCGCCGAATCCGCCGAAGCCTACCTCAAGACCTTGTTCCCCAAAGTCGAGAGGCTTGCGCAGAAGAAGGGGTTCCGCGTCCTATCCGCCCACGCATAAGGAGCAAACAATGCCAAACGAAGAAAACGACAAGTTCATCCCGAACACCGACTACAAAAACCCGGATGGCGAAAACTATCCCGTCGGCGTCAACGGGCGCATCGACTTCTCGAAGATCTCCGGCCGCCTGTCTTTGCCTAACCTCGTCGAGGTCCAGACCGATTCCTATTCCTGGTTCCTCCAAACCGGCATCGACAGCGTGCTCAAAGAGATCTTCCCGATCCCGAACTACTCCAACTCGCTCGACCTGAGATACGTGTCCTGCCGCTTGGAAGCGCCCAAATACACTCCTTTGGAGTGCAAAACCGGCGATTTGACTTATTCAAGCAAGCTCAAAGTCACCCTCAACCTCCATCTCGCCGACGGTGAGATCAAAGAGGCCGAAGTCTTCATGGGGGACATCCCCTTGATGACCGAATCCGGCACCTTCATCATCAATGGTTCCGAGCGCGTCATCATCTCGCAGATCGTCCGTTCCCCCGGCGCCTACTTCTCCATGGAGCAGGACCGCAAGACCGGCGCCTATCTCTACTATGGCGAGATCATCCCCTCCCGCGGCACTTGGCTGCAGACCGAATCGGATACCAGGGGCATCCTCAACATCCGCGTCGACCGCCAGTTCAAGTTCCCGGCCCAGATCCTTTTCCGCGCCCTCGGCATCGAAAAGGAGAAGGACCTCAAAGAACTCTTTGGGGATTCCGCCTCGATGGAAGCGACCCTCAAGAAAGACGAAAGCATCCAGACCGCCGACGAAGCCCTCGCCCGCATCTTCGGGAAACTGAAGCCCGGCGAACCTTCGACCGCCGCCGGACGCGTCGCCTTCCTCCGCGAGCGCTTCTTTGATGACAAGCGTTATGACCTCGGCCGCGCCGGGCGCTTCAAATACGCGCAGAAACTTTCTATCTATAACCGCCTCCCGGACCAGGTCCTCGCCGAGAACCTCGTCTCCGCCGACGGCGAAATCGTCTTCGAAAAAGGCCACAAACTGACCGCCGCCGAAGTCAAAGAGCTCAAAGAGCAGAAATTCTTCGAAAACGGCGCCCACGTCAAGAGCCTCCCGGTCAACCCGGCCATCGACGAATTCAACAAGGTCAACCTCGTCAAAGTCGAGGTCAAGGACCGCGAGACCGGCAAGAAGGTCGTCCGTTCGATCATCGGCACCGACCTCACCCTCACCGTGAAGCGCATCACCTCCGCCGACATGGTCGCCTTCTTCAGCTACTATGTCAATTTGATGGACGGCATCGGCGTTTTCGATGATATCGACCACCTCGGCAACCGCCGCCTCCGCAGCGTTGGCGAATTGCTCGAGAACCAGTTCCGCATCGGCCTCTCCAAGATGGTGAAGGCCGTCCAGCAGAAGATGTCCATCTCCGATCCGGACACCGCGACCCCGCAGTCGCTCATCAACATCCGCCCGCTTACCACCGCGATCCGCGAATTCTTCGCTTCGGGCCAGCTCTCCCAGTTCATGGACCAGACCAACCCGCTCGCGGAGCTCACCAACAAGCGCCGCATCTCGGCCTTGGGCCCCGGCGGCTTGACCCGCGACCGCGCCTCGATGGAAGTCCGCGACGTCCACTATACCCACTATGGCCGTATCTGCCCGATTGAATCTCCGGAAGGCCAGAACATCGGTCTTATCAACAACCTTTGCTCCTATGCGAAGATCAACGAGCACGGCTTCATCATGACCCCGTACCGCAAGGTCTACCGCATCGGGGATCGCGTCTTCGTCTCCGAGACCGAGACCGTCTACCTCTCCGCCGATGACGAGCGTTCGCTCTATATCGCTGAGGCCAACATCGCCCTTTCCAAACCGCTGCTCCGCTCGGAGGTCGATCCGGAATATCAGGGCAATGAGACCGTCAAGGAAATCATCGATGAGGACGTCGTCGTCCGTCACGATGAGGACAACCTCTCCATCGCCAAGGGCTTTGTCAACTATGTTGACGTCTCGCCGAAGCAGATCGTTTCGATCGCCGCGGCCTGCATTCCCTTCCTCGCCCACGATGACGCCACCCGTGCGTTGATGGGCGCCAACATGCAGCGTCAGGCGTTGCCCTTGCTCCGCCCGCACACCCCCTATGTCGGCACCGGCATGGAGGAGAAGATCGCCAAAGACTCCGGTCTCGCGGTCGTCTCCGAAGCCCCCGGCACCGTCCTTTACAAAGATGGTTCGACCATCATCGTCGATGACGGCTCCTTCATTTCCTACACCGAACTAGAGAAGCACGCTTCCGCGCTTCCCTATTCCAAGAAGGCCAAGAAGGGCGACGTTGTCGCCAAAGGCATGATCGTCATCGGCCCCGAAGGCTATTGCTGCCAGGCCGAGCATCCTGGGATCATCGTCCAGATCGAGAAGAACCGCATCATCGTCGACGAAGGGACCGAGGATCGCAGCTACACTCTCAAGAAGGGCGTCGCCGACCTCGCCACCGCCCGCCGCGTGAAGAAGGGCGATCACGTCTTCGAACACGAAGTCATCATCAACACCAACGGCTTGGCCGCCCAAGTGACCGCGGAGGGCATCGTCGCCTCCTGCGGCGCGAAGGAAATCAAAGTCATCGGCCGTACCTATCATTTGCAGAAATTCGACCGCTCCAACGGCGGCACCTGCATCAACCAGTCCCCGATCGTCGAGGTCGGTCAGCATATCGATGCCGACCAGATCATCGCCGACGGCCCGGCCATGGACCGCGGCGAGCTCGCCCTCGGCCAGAACGTCTTGGTCGCCTACATGACCTGGAATGGTTACAACTACGAAGACGCCGTCATCATGTCCGAAAAGATGGTCAAGGATGACGTCTTCACCTCCATCCACATCGAGAAATACGAAATCGAGTGCCGCGAGAACAAACTCGGCCCCGAGGAAATCACCAAGGATATCCCCAACGTCGGCGAAGAGGCAAAAGCCTTCCTCGACGAGCGCGGCATCATCATCCCTGGCGCCGAAGTCAAAGAAGGCGACATCCTCGTCGGCAAAGCGACCCCGAAATCCCAAGAAGACCCGACCCCCGAAGAGAAGCTTCTCCAAGCCATCTTCGCCGAGAAGACGAAGGAGAAGAAGGACACTTCCCTCCGCGTCCCCCACGGCGGCGCCGGCATCGTCCACGCCGTCAAGGTCTTCTCCCGCAAGAACAAAGACCCGCTCCCCGCTGGCGTCAATGAGATGGTCCGCGTCTACGTCGTCCAGAAGAGAAAGATCTCCGAAGGCGACAAGATGTCCGGCCGCCACGGCAACAAGGGCGTCATCTCCAAGATCCTCCCGGTCGAGGATATGCCCTTCCTCGCCGACGGCACCCCGATCGACATCCTCCTCTCCCCGATGGGCGTTCCTTCCCGTATGAACATCGGCCAGATTTTGGAGGTCCACCTCGGCTTGGCCTGCCGCAAGCTCCATATGCGCGTGGCCACCCCGGCCTTCGATGGCGTCACCAACGAAGAGGTCTTTGACCTCATGAGGAAGGCGCACATCTCCGAAGACGGCAAGACCGTCCTCTACGATGGCCGCACCGGCGAGCCCTTCTCCGAACGCATCTCCGTCGGCGTCCAGTACATGATCAAACTCGTGCACATGGTCGACGACAAACTCCACGCCCGCGCCACCGGCCCCTATGCCCTCGTCACCCAGCAGCCTTTGGGCGGCAAGGCCCAGAAGGGCGGCCAGCGCTTCGGTGAGATGGAAGTCTGGGCCCTCGAGGCCTACGGCGCCGCGCACACGCTCCAGGAAATGATCACCATCAAATCCGACGATCGCGTTGGACGCGCCCACGCTTACGAATCCATCATCAAGTCCCAGCCCATCCCGACCCCGGGCATGCCTGAGGCTTTCAAGGTCTTCAACAAGGAACTCAAAGGCCTCTGCATGTCGGTCAAGCTCTTCGACAAAGAAGGCAACACGATCGATATGGACAAGCTGGCCCAGCAGTCCCTCATCGAAGAACGCAAATCCAATTCCAACATCCACAAGGACTTCGCCCGCGACTTCACCCTCTCTGCGGCAGACGCGGCGCCCGAGTCCCTTGCGGAGCAAGTGGCCGAAGCGGGGCTCAACCCCTACGCCGGCGACAAAGTTGACTGAGAAAGGAAGGTAGCGAACCATGTCTGACAAACTAGATATCCTCGACGCGCAGGTTCAAGAAGCGACCCCCGAGGGCGAAGCCGCCCCCGCCCGCGAAGAACGCCGCCGTCACGAAGACCGTTCCTTCGACATCAACACCCTCAGCGCCATGCAGGTCGGCCTCGCCTCCCCCGACGAGATCCGCTCGTGGAGCCACGGCCAGGTCACCCGCGCCGAAACCATCAACTACCGCACCCAAAAACCGGAGATCGGCGGCCTCTTCTGTCAGAAGATCTTCGGCCCGGTCAAGGATTACGAATGCCACTGCGGCAAATACAAAAAGATCCGCTACCAGGGCATCACCTGCGAAAAGTGCGGCGTCGAAGTCATCTCCAAGGAGTGGCGTCGCGAACGCATGGGGCACATCGAGCTCGTCTCGCCTTGCTCCCACATCTGGTATCTGAAATCCATCCCCTCGCGCATGGGTTTGGTCTTGGATGTCTCCCCCAAGCACTTGGAGGACGTCATCTACTACGCCGCCCACATCTGCCTCAACAAAGGTGAGTCCACCGTCCTTCAATACAAGGACTTCCTCTCCGAATCCGAGGCGCGTGAGAAATTCGTCAAAGTCATCGAAACCGACATCCGCCCGAAGATCCCCGAAGGCCATGCCGATGCCCCCTATGCCGACAAATTGGTCGAGAAATTGCAGAACCGTAACGAGGCCTTCGACTTCTTCACCAACGTCGACTTCATCAAGAAATACCTCCCCAGCGTCGAATTCGGCGACGGGGCGGAAGCGATCAAGAAGCTCTTGCAGGAAGTCGACCTCGACAAGGAATTCGATGTGATCACCGAAGAACTCAAAGGCGCCAAAGAGTCCCGCCGCGTCAAATTGGCCAAGCGCCTCGAGGTCATCAACGCCTTCCGCACTTCCAACCAGAAGCCGGAATGGATGGTCCTCGACGTCGTCCCGGTCATCCCGCCGGATCTCCGCCCGATGCTCTTCCTCGACGGAGGACGCCCCGCGAGCTCCGACCTCAACGAGCTCTATCGCCGCGTCATCTACCGCAACATCGCCTTGAAGCGCCTCATCGACATGTCGGCCCCGGAGATCATGCTCGCCAACGCGAAGCGTATGCTCCAGGAAGCCGTCGATGCCCTCATCGACAACGGCCGCCGCACCAAGCCGGTCACCGGCCCCAACGGCCGCCCGCTGAAGTCGATCTCCGCCTCCCTCAAGGGGAAGCAGGGCCGCTTCCGTCAGAACCTCCTCGGCAAGCGCGTCGACTACTCCGGCCGTTCGGTCATCGCCGTCGGCCCCGACCTCAAGATGTACCAATGCGGCATCCCGAAGGAGATGGCCATCCAATTGCTCCGTCCCTTCATCGCCGCGAAATTGCTCGCGGACGGCAAAGTGACCGCCTATCGCCAGGCCGATAAGATCATCGACCGCTACGACCCGATCGTCTTCGACATCGTTGAAGAGATCATCGGCGACCACCCCGTCCTCCTCAACCGCGCCCCGACCTTGCACCGCCTTTCGATCCAGGCCTTCCAGCCGAAGTTGGTCGATGGCCGCGCCATCCGTCTCCACCCGCTCGTCTGCCCTGGCTTCAACGCCGACTTCGACGGCGACCAGATGGCCGTCCACGTCCCGCTTTCGAAAGCCGCCCAGCAAGAAGCGGTGGAATTGATGCTCGCTTCCAACAACATCCTCTCCCCGCGTGACGGCAAAGCGTTGGTCATTCCTTCCCAGGACATGATCTTGGGCAACTACCACCTCACCACCGAAGAGTCCGTTCAGGACTTCCTCGACCGCGCCGAAGAGCTTGAAACCCTCGCCAAGGCCGAGAAAAAGGCCGGCGTCGACGAAGCCGAAATCGAAGGCGTCCTCCGCATGGCGGAGCAAAACCGCGGTTTTGCCGCTGCCGATGGCAAAGTCTTCCACTCCATCGACGAAGTCTATACCGCCTATGAATCCGGCGTCGTGAGCCTCCATAACCGCATCGCCATCCCGGCCAAAGCCCTCCACAAGGACATCGGCACGGGCATCCCGGCGGGCGAAGAGGGCAAATACCTCATCACCTCCGTCGGCAAAGTCATCTTCAACGAAGTCTTCCCCGACGATTTCCGCTACATCAACGACAAGCCGCAGATCGGCGTCGACGATGAGAAGATGAAGGACTGGTTCGTCTCAGCCGCCGAAGTCGAGAAAGCCTACGACGAGAAGCTCCCGGGCGACCCGATGTTCCAATTCATCAACGGCAAACCCGACAGCAAAGGCCGCTACGTCAACGGCCTCCCGCTGAAATCCGCCATCGGAAAGAAGCAGCTCGGCCCGCTCATCGACATCATCTTCGCGCAGTACGGCACCTCGAAGACCTCCGCGGTCCTCGACAAGATCAAGGACCAAGGGTTCCATTACTCCATGGTCTCCGCCGTCACCGTCGCCATCTCCGACATCCGCAACGTCAAGAACAAGTACGAATACGTCGCCAAGGGCCAAGCCCAAGCCGACAAGATCAACGACTTCTACCGCAAAGGCTTCCTCACCAACGAAGAACGCCACCGCAAGATCGTCGACGTCTGGAAAGCCATCACCGAGCAGGTCAAAGGCCTCGTCCAGAAATCGATGGAAGAGAACAAGCGCAACCCCTTGGTCATCATGGCCAACTCCGGGTCCCGTGGCTCGGTCGATAACTTCAAACAGCTCATCGGCATGAAGGGCCTCGTCGCCAACCCGAAGAACGAGGAAATCGAACTCCCGATCGTCTCCTCCTACTTGGAGGGCATGAAGGTGTCCGAGTTCTTCATCAACACCCACGGCGCCCGTAAGGGTTCCGCGGATACCGCGCTTAAGACCGCCGACTCCGGCTATCTGACCCGCCGTCTCGTCGACGTCTCCCAAGACGTCATCGTCCGCGAGGAAGACTGCCACTGCGACCATGGGTTCAAGGTCCGCAAGATCATGGATACCTCGCAGAACGAGTTGATCCGTTCCCTCCAGGAGCGCATCATCGGCCGCTTCTCGATGCACGACATCGTGAACCCCGAGACCGGCGAAGTCATCGTCAAGGCCGACACCCTCATCTCCGAGGATGACGCCAACGCGATCGTCAACGCGGGCATCACCGAGGTCGAGATTCGCACGATCTTCACCTGCCAGACCAAGGATGGCGTCTGCCAGAAGTGCTATGGTCTGAACATGGCCAACCGCACCCTCGTCAAAGTGGGCGATGCGGTCGGCATCATGGCCGCGCAATCCATCGGCGAGCCGGGCACCCAGCTCACGATGCGAGTCTTCCACACCGGCGGTATGGCCGGCTCCGACATCACGCAGGGTCTTCCCCGCGTCCAGGAGCTCGTCGAAGCCCGCCACCCGAAAGGCCGTCAGGCCATCATCTCCAAGACCCCGGGCACCGTCACCAAGATCGTTCCTAACGGCGACCGTTATACCGTCACCGTCGAGCACGAGCTCCCCGATGGCAAAAAGCCCGAGATCAACGAATACGACACCGATTACGGCGCCGCCCTCCGCGTGAAGGAAGGCGACGTGGTCGAAGCCGGCGGCAAGATCACCGACGGCGCGATCGACTTGAAGGAACTCCTCGATGTGGCCGGCGTTGAAAAACTCCAGGTCTACATGATCAAGGAGATCCAGAAGGTCTATCACGGACAGGGCATCGCCATCTCCGACAAGCACTTGGAGATCATCATCTCCCAGATGCTTCGCAAGATCGTCGTCACCGATGGCGGCGACACCACGATGCTCCCCGGCCAGCGCGTCTCCCTCCAGCGCTTCAACGCGGAGAACTCGCGCGCCTTGCTCGAAGGCAAGCGCCCGGCCGTCTGCCGACCGCTGGTCCTCGGCATCACCAAGGCCGCCCTCGAGACCGAATCCTTCCTCTCCGCCGCCTCCTTCCAGGAGACGACCCGCGTCCTCACCGACGCCGCCATCAAGGCGAAGAGGGACAATCTCCACGGCTTGAAGGAGAACGTCATCACCGGCAAACTCATCCCCGCGGGCACTGGTCTACTCGACCAGAGCCTCGAGGAAGAACGCCTCCGCGATTGGAGCGTCCGCGAATCGATGCGCCACGTCAAACAGCAATACATCGAGAAGCACGACCGCCAAGACTTGGACGACTAAGCCGAATTCGAAAACGAATGACCCGCTTCGCAAGAGGCGGGTTTTCGTATGCCTGCGCGTGTTTATGTTTTCTCCCCGTTAGTTTAGAATAGCGCTCATGAGCAAGCGCCCCGTCTTACTTCTATGCGTGCTCGCGTTATGCGGGTGCATATCCTCGCGCCCGCCATATGCCGCTTATGAATACGGGGAACTGAATGAAGAACCTTTCCCTGAAGAAGTAGGGGAGGGTTATGAAAAAAGAAGCGAATTCGCCTCCATCCATTGCGTCTCCGGCGATCTTCCCCGCGTGCCGAACGCGACGCTTTCCCACGCGAAGAAGGCGAATATTCCCTCCACCGGGGAGCAGAAGCTTCTTGTCATCCCCGTCGATTTCGCGGAATACCCGGGGAAAGAAAAGCAAATCTCCCATATTGAACAGGCCTTCTTCGGGAAGGACTACCAAGACCAATTCCCCTCCGTGGTCTCCTATTTCGAGAAGAGTTCCTATGGAAGGCTGCAGATCAAAGGCGGCGTGGACCACGCCTTCTTTAGGCCTAGCCTCTCCTATGAAGCCTTGAGGGGCAAAACCGGCGCGGCTTCGACGAAAGCCGCCTTGGAGCAGATCTACGCCGAGGCGATCGCCTGGCATGATGCGAATTTCCCCGAAGACCCCAGTGTCGGCTACGCCTTCACCCATCCCGTGACCGGGAATCCGATCGTTCCCGTCTATTTCATCTATACCGCGCCTTTCGCGACCTCTTCCTCCGGAGCGGACCGTTCTTCGATGTTCTGGGCCTTCACGATCAATGACCCCGCGCCCGTGTCTTGGAGCTCCTACGCGATGCTTTATCCCTCCGGGAACGCAGTCGATTCCCATACCTGCGTCCACGAAACCGGGCACCTATTCGGCTTAGAGGACTATTACGATACCTTCCAATCCGGCGCCTTTTCCAGGCTTTCCCCTTTGGGGAGGGCGGACATGATGGATTGCTCCCTCGGGGATGAGAACGCCTTCTCCAAGATGTTCCTGAACTGGGTCCAGCCGATTTATGTGACTTCCTCTTGCGAACTCTCCCTCCATCAATTCGCCCATAACGGGGAATGCGCGATCGTGAAGCGTTCTTTTAATGGCACCCCGTTCGACGAATATCTTCTCGTCGATTTCTACGCGCCTGTGGGATTGAACCGGTTGGATGGCAAATCCCGTTCGGACAACGCGATGCGGATGATGAACAAATCCGGCGTGCGGATCTATCACGTCGATGCGCGTTTGGGCGTCTTCTTGCCGGGCTTCGTGAACCCGACCTCCTATTTCTCCCCGTCTACCGATTTAAGCGGAGGATACGTCTTAGGGCTACATAACGACAATAGCGGTGGGCAGCCCCGCGACGGAAGATACAAAAACGACTCCTATCTCATCCAGATGATGGACGCCTCCAGCGACACCGCGACCTTCCCGGAATACTTCATCGCCTCCGATAAAAACGTCGCAGGGAAAAACGCTTCTCGCCGCGATGTCTTATTTCAAAAAGGCGGCGAATTCTCTAAAGAAACCTATGCGGATTTCTCCTTCCACGACGGGTCGGCTTTCGATTTCTCCATCCATATTGAAGAAGTGGAGGCGGACCACGCGAAAGTGCGGTTCGATTTCGGCGATTGATCAACCCTTTTAGGATAAGCCGATTGTTTTCTTTTTTGGTGCTAAAACAAAACTGAAAGAAGGGGTTTCTTTACGAGTAAGACGCACTTCCAGCAGTTTTGCTGGAACCTTCAGTGTCAATGCCAGTTTTGTGGCGGATTAGAGGGACACGACAAATGAAAAAGACAAACCTTCTATTGATTCTTGCGGTCATGTTTTCGGGCGCGCTAGTCTCTCGGATATCTCGAACTCGATGAGCACCCTGTCGTGGTGTCTTAGGTGTTTTATATGCTTTCGTTTCCTTTCCCTTCCCCGTCTGAAGGGCATCAAAATGATAGCAAAAAGTGAATTCGCGGGAGAAACGCGACAGGCCGCGGCCGGATGTTGCGATTTACTTGCTAACTAACAATATTTTAAAAATCTTGTATTTTTTATACCATTTTATTGAAATATTGACAAAATACTGCTACTATAACGGCCTGAGGAGTGCAATATGGAAATTGGCATTGTAAGAATAGAATCGGTGCGTTTGTCTCATTTTCGGAACATCGGATTTGGAGAAGTTTTTTTCTCCGAGAAGAAAAAAGTCGAAAAAGGGATTATCGATGATGTTTCTCTATCCCCGCTTTTGGGGATTTATGGGCAAAACGGATCCGGAAAAACTTCTGCTTTGCTAGCTTTGCGCATTATTCAGTTTCTGCTTTCGGGCAGGGAATTGCACCCCACCATCTGCGATTACATTCAAACTGGTTTCGAATCCTTTACCATCGCGATAGATTTTTTGGTGCGCCGCGGTGATACATATTCTTACGCTACTTACGAAATCGAAATCGGGCGAGCAAAAAATAGGTCCGTCCGCGTCTATAGCGAGAAACTTTCTTTTACGAAATTTGCCGAGCGTGAAAGGAAGGCCAATCTTTTCTCGTTCACGGCCCCCGATAAGATTAACCCTACCTTCCTCAAGAGGATGGACGCCAAAGACCAGGCGATTTACCAATATGTATGTGTCCATGACACGGGGAATGAGAACGAAGGCATGACCGCCGTTTATTCATCGGTCTTCAGCAAAAATCTTTCAGCACTCTTAGAAGGCAACAAAGAGGCATTCCCCGATTATTACAATCTGGTTGTTGACTTACAAACATTCGCGGAATCTCGTCTTGCTATTTATTCGATTAGCTATTTTAACGAAAACGATCAGGTTGGCATTCGTCTCCGCCTCAAGGAAGAAAAAGGGGATGACCCTTCCCGATTTATTTGCCAGGATCTATTTATTCCTTTTGCGATAAATCAATTACCAAGGGCTCAGTTTGAAGTTTTAAAAACTAATTTAGACCGCATAAACAAGGTTATGCCCGCCATCATTCCAAATTATAAAGTCGAGATTATCAATGTTATGGTTCCCGACCCCCGAAAGATGGATCCTGAGAGCAGCTTCATCAATTTCGTTCTGGCATCGAATCGAGGCAATGGGCCAGTACCTTTGCAATACGAATCCAACGGAATCAAAAAGATTATCTCTATCCTTTCTGGGTTTATTGATGCTTATAACCACGAAGGGTGCACGATGGTTGTCGACGAGCTTGACAGCGGCATCTTTGAATACTTGCTTGGTGAACTCGTTTATGCCTTTGGCAGTTTTGGAATGGGACAATTAATATTCACATCGCATAACATGCGTGTTTTGGAAAAACTAAGCCATAAACATGTTTTCTTTTCGACAACGGACAGCAATAACGCTTTCACGCAAATAACTAACGTGCACGAGACCAACAACCTTCGCGACCTTTACTATAGATATATCGCGACCGGATTAAAGGATGGCACAAAACTTTTCGACATGGTCAATACCGAGGATATCGTGGCTGGCTTGTCTTCGCCGGAGGAGCAAAGCAGATGAAGCGATGCCTGTTTCTCGTAGAAGGCCCTTTCGACCGTCAGCGCCTAGCGGCATTGAAGGGTCTTTTTGACCCTGGCAAGCTTGAAATCGTTCCTTTTGGAACCGACATCTTAAAGTCAAAAACTTACGCGGAGGATACCGACAGGGAAATCGCGGCCCTCCTTGCCAAAGACAAACTCTATGTTTTCTCGGATTTCGACATGATAGTGCAGGTTTGCGATACTGATGGCTGCTTCATCGATGAAGGACTAATAAAGCAAGGAAACGGACATATCGTCTATTGTTCCGACCATATTGAAGCAGCGGATCCGCAATCTGTTCGCGCCGAGCATCGGCAAAAAGCCAAAACGATAAATAGGTTGCTCGCAAGCGGACACATCATGCTTTATTACAACTCATGTAATATCGACCATGTCTTTGACAATAATCAAAACCCCTCAGATGCCTTCAAGAAATCGGCGGCAATTAGAATGTACAAGAACACTCAAAACAATCATGAGGCTTTGGTACGTGCTCTCTTTGTGGCGGAAAAATCTCATTCTCATTCATTCCAAGACAGCTGGAATTACATTAAAAATGGAACGAATTCACTGGTGGCGACGTCGAACCTCGTCTATTTTCTCCTTGATAATTATGAATCCCTGACCGAGGATGCCAAGGCTCTGGTGGATACATATCGCGGGAAGGAATAAATTTCCAAATGAAATCGGCCGAAACGCTGAAGCAGGAACTCATCGGCGCCAGCGATCGCATTGACAAACAACTAGATGATGTGATCAACAGCGTCGAGGATCGGGAGCGAGTATCTGCGGCAATCAAAGATGAGTTTCGAACGCTGATTATCACGATTGCCAAAATGGTTTTCGAGAAGGAAAAGCCCGAAGATTTCAATTCCAGTATAGGAATGGAGTGTACTAAACGGGCCATCAACTACTGTGCCGCCAACAAACAATACAGGCTGATTGATGAATGGTACAAAATGTCAAATGCCGCGCATCACGACGCCAATTATCAGGTCGATGAAGGAACGCGCACATTTTTGCCTATCGCCAGACATGTGCCGGACATCAAGCAATTTGTTTTGGATGAATTTGGAATTGAGATTATCAAGCGTTTTCAGTTTTACCCATTGGATTTGGACGAAGACTCCAAATTGACGTACTCAAGTTTGCTTAAGGGAATAAAAAAAGAAGCGAACTCCCGTTCAGACGATGATGAGAGATATGTAGTTACAAAGCATTCGTTCAGGCACCTTGATGGCATGTCGTTTTATGAAGTCGGTTTAGCGGTGTACGGCGAAGAAGCCTCTAAACATACATCCTTTCTCGCCTTTTCTATCAAAGAAATAAAAACTCCGTATCCTATTCGAGTGACAGAATACAAAAACGTCGACATCGTGTGCTTAGGCATTCAAATTAACGTTATGGTCATCTTGGATTATGTGGTGGCCATACCATACAAGATACTAAACAATATAGCTGCGTTATCTGGCCTGCGCCACATCATACAAGGCGAAGGGGTGGCATATGGTAACTTGATGCGCTTGTTAACCGATAAAGCGTGGATGGTTTTGGACCTTCTGGAAAACGAAAAATTTGAAAAAGCGCTCGACCTGATAACTGGAAACAACCCAAAGAACGAACTCTACCTAATTCTTTCAGACCTGAAGAGATTAATCGAGCCGAATTCAGGGTTCCCGTTTCGGCGGACGCTTCGTTATTTGCTTTGTTCTATGCGCGAAAGCACCGTCAAATCATGCCGAGCCCCAGAAGATGGCAAACGCTATGGAGACTCTTTTTTCTGGACAAAGTGCTACACATTTGAGCAACAGCCTTTAGTGGCATGTTTGCCGGATTCGATTACATCAATTCCAATGATGGTTCGTGCTAACCTCTTAGACAAAAAGCCCGAAGCAGAAATCCCGATGCGCTTACATCGCCACCCTGCGTATAGCAAACAACTCTTCATTCCCGTACAAAACTTTTTCTTCTTGTGCTCAGGGGAGGATGAAAAGGCAAAAACCGAAGAGATTGCAATGCTAGTCAATCGTTACAACGACACTATTTCAAACGCAGTGAAATCTTTGAGAATTGGGATTGCAGGCCAATATCTTTATTCCGTAGACAAGGTCCAATCAATCCTAGAGATACGCGAACACGTCCAACAGCTTCGAAAGCAGGGTGTTTTGGATTACCCACAAAAAGCCGATCTTTTCTTAAAAACCGCAACGATTGATGATCCTGCTAAACGGGCTTTCTTAAAAAAAGCTTTTGTTTCTTCAAAAGTCGCTTTACTTCATGGTCCTGCTGGGACCGGCAAATCAAAGACCATCGAATTGTTCTGCGAGATGATGAAAGACGACCGCGTATGTTTCGTCGCAAACGCAAACGCGGCACTTGGTCGTCTTTCTGACACATTGCGAAAAAGGGCCAATACAAATTGTTGGTCATTAAAAACCTTTCTTTGCAAAAACCCAAAACCAGATACGAAATGGGTGATATTCGATGAATGCTCCGTCATCTCGAATCGTGATATTACTCGAGCGTTACGGAAATGTATAGCAATTAATGCCGGTGTCATCTTTGCAGGCGACCCAGAACAACTAGAGCCCGTGGACTATGGCGGTTGGTTCGGGTATTTTGTCTACGAAGACTTCGCCTATAACTTGGCCAATAGTTATCGTACGGGCATCCCGCAGCTTCGGACCCTTTGGAATAGAGTTCGTGGCCTTAAAAATGAACACGATATAGAGGTCATAAGAACAATACTGGCAGAGAATCATATTGTTCATCCGCTTTGTAAAGATATTGTGAGTTCGCAAAGTAAACATGACGTTATCCTTTGCTTAAATTACGAGGGAATTTATGGCATTAATTTCTTAAACAGGCTTCTTCAAAGCGGCAATCCGGAAAACGTGATTTTGTGGAGACAACGATGCTTTAAGAAAAACGATCCCGTGATCTTTACGTCAAAGAATTTTTTGCAGACAGATTAGATGAGTCCGTAAAGGGACAAATTGATTCTGTTACCATCTCGGACGATGGATATGAAGCGTCGTTTAAAATCCGTTTAGACAAACCAGTCGACGGATCGCCCAATTACAAAGTGGTCCAAGAAAACGGCCAGCATTATATGATCGTCATCGTTAATAAACGACGCGGGGGCAGCCATCAAGGACACGTCAAAGAGATCCCGTTTCAAACCGCGTACGCCATCTCCATTCATAAATCTCAGGGCCTTGAATATGATGATGTTGGAATTGTCATTTCTAAGAACATGGTTGATTTCATCACAAAAAACGTCTTTTATACCGCGATAACCAGAGCAAAAAAAGATGTCTCCATATACTGGTCCCCCGAAACCGAAGTTAATGTGCTTGAGCAACTGGTTCCCCAGCCGAACAACGACTATCATTTGTTAGAATCTTTTATTAAATCCGGGCTTGTTTCAAAAGACGCTTAACTCGATTGCCATCGCGGAAACATCGGGATGCTTCTGTTTCCTTTTTGTTCCCCGCCATACGTTAGGCAAAATTTAAAGTGGGCGATAAAAATGGGGATTATGAAGATGTCGCCGAAGAAACATTCGGTGGTAATCTAACTCCCCGCATCGCGCTTCATTGTTCCCAAAAACGTCGACTAGTTCGGCGTTTTCTTATATTTTGGGGAAAATCACCGCACGATTACCGAACGAATTTCCGAACTTTTCTTTCGGCGCACTATACAAATTTCCGACACGCTTTCTGCTGACATCCTTTTTAGCGGGGTGAAGTGCCTTCTGCATCCAAGGGGTACATGTACCTTTGGATCCCGTTTCGGCCCTTCCCGTGCGTAGATGTAGCGCCTGAAGGTTGATCCTGTCGTCGTGCCCCAGTCTCTTTTTCTCTTTCATGTCTTCGTTGTCCTTTCTTTGCGTGACGTAACCGTACAAATGAGAATGACATAAGAGCAAGGATTAAAAGGGAGCATGGGGCGGTGCTAAAGACGCACATCATCGATTGAAGGGCAAACGTTGGCCAGACCGTCCGAAAGGACCACACTGTATTTGTTCTTTCCAAAACCAATCTTGGTCCCGAATTGATAAACGAAAAAGATGTGCAAACAAATGAGATGCATACGTTCAAGAGAATAATGAATAGACAAATTCCTAGGTGGAAAGACGACATGGCAAAAGACGATGCCGGACCCCGGACCAATGTCATTAGCCGAGCGCGTTGCGAAAGAGCGCGCATACGCTTTTTCGCAACGGCCCGTCGCGATAAATGGCCAAAACGCCAGATTATATGCAACGGGCTTTCTAAACGGGGCTCCCCTTGTCCAAATAATTTGGCGTTTAGCTTAGAGAATTGGGTGGCGTTCTACAAAATGTCTGCCTTTGGTGGTATTGTGGCCTACCTAAGGTCGACTTTTTGGAATGCCATGGCGCCGAAAGCCAGCGAAGAAACCAAGAGCAAGGCGGGTTCTAAGGTCGCCGCCAAAACGAGAAAGCCGTGGAGGTCGTGGCGCGTCGCGAAATCACCCCCGCCGAGGAACTCATAGACGCAGTTCTGCCCCAGCGCATAGAAGCAGCGCAGCCAGAAATGGGGAAGCCATAGCTCCGCCATCGCCGGGGCGGGCTTCGCACCGTCGGGCGATAGGCTTGCGCTCGCGGAGGAGAAGAACGCCATGCCTATGGCGAACATGGCCACGAACAAGATCGCGCCGAAGACCACCCCCATCCATCCGTTTTTCGCGATTGAGGCGAAGGCGAAGCAGGCGCAGAAGCAAGAGAGGTAGGCGAGCAAGATGACCCCATAGCTCTCCAGGAACGCAGAGAGCCATAGGCCCCTTCCCAAGGTAGACGGGTTCATTCCGCCGTTCCCGAGCAGGATTCCCTCCTCGGGGTAGAAAGGCACGCCGAGGAACAGGGAGAACAGGCTGGCGAATAATTGGAAGGCGACGACGAGGCTAAGGGCGAGCAACAGGGCTGCAAGAAGCATCGAGAGGAAGACCCTTGCCCTGCTTTTGCCACTTAGGGCTTGGCTTTTGATCGTGCCGAGGCGGTACTCCTCCCCGCAGAAGACCGAGGCGAAGCCGATCGAGAGGAGGAAGAAGGGGAAGGGCGGGAGGAAGGCCGAGGAGAAGATGCTCTCGCTGGAGAAGGGAACCATCCCCAAAGGAAGAAGCAATAGATGGGCCAGGCACCCGCTCCCCTTGAAGGAGGAGGCGGAAAGAGCCGCGGAGACGATACCGAGCACGCCGAAAACGGCAACGGAGGCCCAATAGAACGCGCTTTTCCTCGCGCGGAAGAAGACGAGCTTGACGCTATTCATCGTAGGCCCTCCCTTCCGAATACACGCTCAATAGGCCCTCCCTCTCGATGGAGAGGTCGCTGATCTCAACGCCGCCACGCCTAAGCGAATCGACGAGGCCGAGGGGGTCGCCGTCGCAATCGACGCGGAAGAATCCCTCCTTCCTCTCGAAGGAGAGAGAGGATTCGCTTAGGAGCCTGCGGCATCCTTCGGCGTCCTTGGCCAGGAACGAGACGATGCGCCGTTCCTTCTTCTTCAACTCGTCCTTGGACAAAGCTTTCTTGACCTTCCCCTTCTCCAAGAAGACGAAGCTCTCGCAAAGCCCTTCGAGCTCGGGAAGGTTGTGACTGGAGATGAGGAAGGCGATCCCCCTCTCCGCGTTGATCCTCCGGATGAGCGTGACAATCTGCTTGAGGCCCATCGGGTCAAGACCGTTGAACGGCTCGTCGAGAAGAATCGCCTCGCACCCTCCGGAGAGGGCCATCGCGATGGAGAGGCGTTGCTTCATGCCCATGGAAAAATTCCGCGCGACCTTTTTACCAGGTTCTAGCCCGACGCAGCGCAGGGCATCCTCCACCTCGTCGTCGCTTATCGGGAAGCCGCGGCCTAGGGCATAGGCCTTGATGTTGTCTTTGGCGGAAAGCAGCGGATAAAGGCTAGGACCGTCCGCCGTGACAGCGATCTTGGATTTGGCGGACTCAAAGCCCTTTCCCTTCTTCTGGCCATAGTAGGAAATCTCCCCGGAATCTGGGACGACCAGCCCGCTAAGTAGACGGAGCAAGGTGGTCTTTCCGGCGCCATTTGGGCCGATGAGGCCGATGATTTGTCCAGGAAGGACGCGGATGGATGCTCCATCCACAACGCTTGCTTTGCGGTATCGCTTTGTTATTTCGCGGGCTTCGATGATCGGTTCCATGGGGTTAGATGAGGTATTTGTAAAGATTCTGGCTGGCATATTTACCTTCTTTTACCAAAAGGGTCAATGTGAAATTAGCAGGATTGGCAATAATGCATTTTGCGTTGCCACTTTCCCTTTGGTTGGTTGCCGGAATCCAAAGCATGAAGGAGGTCGACCAAACCGTTTTCCAATTGTAGGAGTAATCCACGACATAGTATGTGCCAACTAATCCGATGGTGAAATCCTTTCCGTTTGGAACCTGATCGATGTTCCAGGTGATGGTATCGCTTATGGATCTTTCCTTTGTGCTTGTGTAGGAGTAGCCGAACGAATGAGAGAAACCAAGGGAGTTCGAAGATTTCGCCTCAAGCCCTATGTCGCCCAATCCGAGTTTGGCTCCGATTTGCTTCATAGTCTCGAAATCATATTTGTAGTCGCTGTGAAAAGACCAACTATCTGTTTCAGCGTAGGTGTAATTTTGCTGCAGATTGATAACGGAGTCCTTATTTTTCCAAGGGCTTTGGTAGGAATAAACCCCTTTGATTTCGGTGATTTTATTTACCTTGTAGTTATACTCGTCGTAGATATATCCGCCCGTAGCGACAATCTGGGCAGCTTCAACGGCGCCATTGCTGACCCCTCTCCGGTTAAAGGAGTCCCCTTTCTTCAAGGAACCGTTCCCGCTTTGCCCGACATAAGAAGCGGGCAATTCGGAAATCTCATTCATGGTGGTGTCCTTCCAATAAGATGATTGCGCCGATACCTCCAAAGGGGTTTTGGCGAGAAGGCCGCAAGATGCCGCGCCGATGGTGAGGCACGCTATGGCGCTAAAGATGGTGATGTAGTAACGTTTTTTCATAAATTCCTCCTGAAGAGCCTGAAATTGTATCATCCAGGATACGAAAGAAAATGTACAAAACCTATAAATTGTATATGATTATCCCATGACCAAAAAAGAACAGAGAAGATTGACTGACGAGCGCCTCGCGAAAGCGGCGTTCAAATTGCTTAAGGGCCGGGCGCTGGAGGATATCGCCGTCGGCGACATCTGCCTTGAGGCCGGTGTGAAAAGGGTGACGTTTTATTCCCACTTCCCGACCAAGGACGACTTTTTCTGCCACATATTCGCCGATAGGATAGAGGCCGAATTCAAAAGCCTGGACTTCCGCGAGGGCCGGTCCGCGGCCCTGTCCGAGGCCGTCGCATCATTCAACGAGAAGAACAAGGAGGCGTTGCGCAACCTCGCCTCCTCGAGGTACGCCTTCCTGCTTTGCATGGAAAGCCTGAAGGAGGCGCTGGCGCGGGAGTTTCAAAGCGACTACGAAATAGACGGATACGATTTCTGCCTGCTAAGCGGGGCGATCGTCAATATGGCGTTCACCTCATTCGTCGACAAACGCCTGTCCGACCCCACGGTCATCCGAGGCAAAATCAAAGCGCTCCTTGATTTCTATTTGGGCTGATTCCGTAAGCATTATCGAAGGGGCATCGGCCAACGAAGAAAATTTGGATTTCACACCTAAACCGCGTGAGGTCACTTTGGGCTGGAAGTGATGGAGATGAAGACGCCGAGAAAGCAGAGCTCAACCATCCCGCATCGTGCTCCGCCAAACGAAATTGTCTCGGCGCCGTTGAGACTTTTTTCAAAGATACGTTTATTCGCCGCACGATTACCGCACGGATTTTGCATATTTTTTAGTAGAGCACTATCTCAAAATTGCCATCTAAATGCAGTAGCCAACGTTTTGTAGGCGCTTCCCCTCCCCCTTTGGCCCTTTGAATGATTGGCTGCTTATACTACGACATCTACAAGAAAAAGGTAGTACATGCGTATGCGTAAATATTAAGGCTATTAAAAACAGCGACGAGAGGCTTTTGGAGGCATATCTGAACGGTTATGCGATGTATTCAAGCCGTCCTTCGGCGAGCAGGGGAAGCAGGGCGACCCCGCCGAGGAATACTCCGTAATTCATTCCTTCCCTTTGTTCTGGAAGCACTACATCTTCGTTCAGGAGGGCAGGGCAAGGAAGAAGGAGGAAAAAGACTACGTGACGGTCCGCGTCGCCGTGGCGAAATAATTGTTTTTTTGCGAAATCTGCCTAATGACTGTCACCTAATTGTAGACCATATTTTTGCTGCATCAAAAAGTATGGTATGGCTTTATTGGTGCCGGCGTAAGCCGTAATGAGCAAACCAATGATGAAAACCCCTCTTTGAGGGGTTTTCTAGTATCTATGCTCCTTCCTCCTCGTCTTCCCTTTCTTCGGTAAGAAGAACGCGAATGTGACTGATTAACAGGACGAGAAAACGCTTTTGGTTAATAGAGCCACTGAGGGTGTTCGGCACGAGAATAATGTTTGAAATGATTGTCCTTAACGGTAACCACAATTGATACCATTAAACGAAATAAAATAGTAATCGCCATATCCACCGTGAGCATTTCTTGGTTTTTTCGCGACGGTGTTTCTATCTTGATAGAATTTGGTCCCATAGAAATAATGCACGTCACGATATCGGCGAAGGTGTTCTACGTTTGCATGGCCATAGCGATTGGTTCCACATTGGACGACACCGTGTACTCTTTCGCTATCAAGCATTTTGGATATTGCCCCGCATGCCGCAAGCGGATAATAGCAGCCGTGGTGGGGGATGAGTATGTGTGTATAGGATTCGTTTTGCACACTCGCATCAAACTCCTCATAGAGAGCGTCCGCAGGTATAAGGATTGAAACGTGTTCGGCGCGGATGGATGTGACAAGGCAGGCGGAATTGCAAACGGTCGATTGGTAAGGGTCTCCTTTTCTCGTGCCTTTGTATTGCGTGATGCGTATTTGCGGAGATAGGTTAAAAGGCGTTTTATAGATGCTGATCGATCCGTTGCTGGTTTTCCGTTGTGCGCATTTCAAAAGAGCATAGAAGAGTAAGTTTGCCTTCTGCGATCGCATGTTTGTGCACGGCGGGAATAACCAACGATCCGTCTTCTTTTGCGTGTAGTTGGTAATGTTGTTGATGTGGTCGTTATCAAAATGGGATATGAGTATGGTTGTGCGGTCGTCGATTTTATTGATCATCTCTTGGAGGGAGGGATTGGCAGACCTCTTTCTGCGGGCTCGTCCGAAATCGAATACCACGATGACTCGATAATCCTTTTTGTCCTGATCGATGTATCGAATCAGCGCCGAGCAATTGGCTTGCCCAACGGAATAGATCCTAAACTCATATTGTTCTGGTTCGGTATCGATATTCTCCTCAACGACGGGACTTTGAAGAATCTTGGGGTCTTTCGCCGCCTCTTCGTACAGGCTAAAAGCCCTTTCGATATCATCGAAAAGAGCGCTTCGGGTATTACTGCGCGATTTGGAATCAAATGCCAGGCCATAGAATATCTCGTTAAGACTATCCGCCAGTTCTTCGGCACGATCGGCTTTTTCTCCTTGGGCAAAGTAAAGCAATCTCTCGTTAGTCTCAAGGCTATCGCCGTGCACCGCCATAAATTGCTGTATTTTTTCGTTGACGGTATCATCTCTAATCACTTTGTCGCGGGTTGCCTGAATGATGGCATTTCGAAGTTCGATTGGTGCAACTATTTGAGGAACATCTCGAAGGTTTAGTCTTGCGTTCGGCACATCTCGGATGAAATCCAAAAATGTCACTGGATCAAAATATATTTTGTGAGCTATCAACTCTTCTCCGTCGCTTTCGAAATATAAGGAGAAGGAACCCAGGCCCTTCCTTTTGCAGTAGTGCCGGGAAAACTGGCTTAAAGAAAAACTATTCATATGTCACTATTATGTTCGTTGCTCCCCGTGTGTAAACAGTACTCAAGCCTTCTTACGTATGTTAATAACTTGCTACTTGGAAACCCTAAATCCCAAACTTTAAGGTGTTAAATCCCAAAAACGGGAATACGGATGAACCCCCAAGCCCAGTAAGAGAGTCTACCCGTTTACAAAACATAAAGGGAAATCGATAATTATTAAATCGAAGAACTAAATCATTTTGCATAGCTATGCCGCCTATAATCTAGCATTCTTAGGAGCACGATATGAGCACAAGACAAGAAAACCGAACAAACATGGTTGCAAATTCCGCAAATAAAAGAACGCCTAACACGAAACGCCCTCCGGAAGTCCCCGTTAACCCGAACAGGCGTCCATTGAATGAATCACACATTCCGAGTAGAAGCATCCACGATCATAGCGTCGATCCCAGTGATGCTCCTTTTCCGCGCCCCGATCCAACCAAAAAGAAAAAATAGTTAACCATGGCTTTTATGCTTCTTTCTTTTTGCGGCGCAGTCTTAAGCGATCCGAGTTTATGGGTATCCATTGCTTCCGCTTTTTTGGCTCTTTTGGCGTTGATTATAGGCATATGCTCTCTCCGACAGGCTATGGTCGCAGATAAAGTCTCCGTCCGAATGTCGATTTATATGGACATTTCTAAGCCCGCGAGTTTGATGCTCGCAGTGGCAATAGAATTGCGCGATAATGGGCGAACCGACGTGTCATCCATTGAAATAAACCGAGCCGTTCATGATGCTTTGGCCTTGTTTGGTGGCAAGGCGAGCATTAGCGGAAAGGCCGATTTGATTGTGGAGTCAAGGGCCCAGTTAAATCAGGATAAGAATCAGCCGGATAATACTGATACAAGTAGCAAAAACGTTTCAAAGGAACCTTTCCAAATATCGGATGTGGAAAACTTAGATTGTCCAAGGAGAACAATCGCCCTGCTTCTATGTATGTTTTCCGAACTACTAATACAACTAATCGGCAAATTCAAAAAGGTGGGAAAGACAAAGAACACATCTTATTTGGAAGAACTGAAAGAGGAAGCCGATAAGCTCAAAACGGGGCTTCAAGCTTTCTTTATTTTGTCTTCGGAACGACTTGGCATCAAAAAGAAAGACTGAGTTTTTTTCTTTTGACCAGGCTTGTGATTTAATTCCTGTTTGTTACGGCTTTTATTAGCGCTGGATTGTGCCACAAAAGCCGGGGAACCTGGATATTATAATTAGGCGGGGCGCCAGAGTCGAAGATTCTATTGGCGACGGATCCGCGGAGGCGAGGGATGCCCCAGTCCATTTTCGGTCACGTTTATCGAGATGGGCTATCCGGCTGACGACCGCGGAGCCGGACCCCATGACCCTGTAGACGAGGCCGAGGAAACGTTGGAGTTCGGCTGTTGCTGACCTGCGATTTGTTCGCCCCGTTGAGATTAATGCCGTAGAAGCGCTTCCGGTCCGCGCAGTATTGCCTTTCGGGGCATCCGTTGCAGCAGCAGGGCCAGGCCTTCCACCTCTCGCATCCGCGGGCCTCAAACAGCGGGCAGCGCCCGCGTTGGAAGGGCGGCCTCGGGACAGGATTTGCGGCAGTGGGAGCACGTGTGCCTGCAGTCCTTGGCCGTGGTGTTGTCGCCGATCTCCCAGTAGACCGCGGATCTGGATTTGCCCAGCAGCTTCGCGGCCTGGGCCAGGGTCAGCCCCTTGGCGATGGCGGCCTGGAGGTTGATCCTGTCGTCGTGCCCCAGCCTCTTTTTTCTCTTTCGTTTGCTCTTTGTCCTTTCTTTGCGTTGGGGCGGCGGGGAAGGACATGATAGCCAAAAAAAGAGGGAAAAGAAGAAAAAAGAGGGCCAGGGTGGCCGGGCTGTTGCAATCACTCAGTCAAGTAACAACATCATTGCTGGTGTGTTCAGGATAAAATGCTGTTCAGGCTTGCCTTCCGAGTATATATTATACTCATTGTGAAAAACGCTTTATTCTTGGGGCAAATTATCGTTTTATCCATTTGCCCGGTGTCATCGGGAACATTCAACGATGGAGCTCAGGTTTCGCCTTTTATACTTCAGAGAAAGAATTCCGTTGTTCCTTCAGCGAACATTCCGCTTTCATTGCGTGACCAATATTACACAATCTACAACGGCTCGCGAACAGGGGGGAAGAAATGGAGGGTCGGCGGCTTGATTGAACACAGACATGTCGTTGAGGTAATCGAACACACCGTCTCCTTTCATTTTGACGAAGTCATTATGGAAACGAGTCCGAAATACAGCCTGAACGGACTTTCATCCATTTCTTTTACGAATACCAACGGTTTTACGAAAACCAACTCTGTATCGACTTCCTATCAGATTACTATCTCCGGTGAGAGGACTCTATCGGTTGGAGTTAATGTTTCCGGCGCAACGCTTTCAAACAGCCTCGCAAGCCAACTTTCCTTTTCTTATGGCCTCACCACTTCTTATTCCGAGTCCTATTCGTCGAGTTTGAGCACAACAGTAACATACAATATTTCCGATCTTCAGAACGTCCCTTCCGGTGGCACGATTGGCGGTTGCTTGGTTGGCGATTTTTTCGAAGCCACTGCGCGAATCAAAGAAGAGGAATATTGGTGGTGGGGAACTTATGATACCGTGGCGTGGCAAACGTTTACCTTCCGAGCTTACACATACACCTATAACACGTATATTTTCTCGAATGGTGCGTTCGGATCTGCACCTGATAGAAACTATTGAGGAATGAAGCAGGCATTCAAACAACTGTTTTCAAATAAGCGTGTAGGTCTTCCCATAATATTGTTCGTTTTTTTGTCGGTTTTTATTTTGCCCTTTTCCTCTTCTTTGATTACGGGGTATGGGCGCAAGCAAACGAACAAATATGACTTTTTGCTTGATGATGTCGCTTATGTAGTGATGGATGAGGAAGACTACGCTGATACGAAATCGCATTTTTCTCCTGACCATGTTGCGACTTTTTTATCCGAGGTCCGGTCCGATGAGAAAGGGTATTATCTTGCGATCTATTCCTCGTTCGATGTCCGGCGTTTTGGCGCACCCTATTTGGAAGGTTCTTTCTTTTCGCTTCCGGGTTCGTTTTCGCCAGAAGCGGGATGTTTTTATTCCATCGGCTTCAATAATTCCGAAAACGACTCTGGCCCATTGGGCTTTTCTGAGTATCGATATGGTGGTCAATTAGAGTCTATGCTTCCGCATTTATCTCCGTTTGATGATGCTCCGGCCATAGATCGCGTTTTGGTGTTCGTGACTGACGAGAGTTTGTTTTCTAAGGCGACGTATTTGACATGCTGCTTCGAATGCGATGATGCTTTACAAGCGTCTTTGTTCGAGAAAACGAGCATTGGAAGGAACATCAAAGCAAATTATGCGGAGAGCATGGAATCGTACCTGTCAACTATCCGCACGCTCTCGTTTGTTCCTATCACAGTTTTACTGCCGATGATGATGGTGCTCGCGCGTTTCTTGTCTGCCTCGCAGCGCCGAAATTGGTCTATTCAATACCTTTTTTCAACGAAAAAGCGTTATTTGTTTCGAGAATGCGCTGCCTTTTGGGCTCTTGCGGTTATTTTGCCATGCGCTATTGCCGTTTGCGTATATGCCATATTTGGCGTATCTCTCGGCCTCCCTTTATATTATCCATATTTGATATTGTTATCCGCCTCGGTTGTTTTTATTGGGCTAGGCGGTGCTTTGCATGATTTTCTATGTGCGAGAAAGGGGGCTGCGCTTTTATGAATCCTGTGCTTTTAAAAATGGGCATCAAAGAAAAACGATTTGGTGACAAAATCATATTTTCCGAAACGGAAATAGAGATTCGCGACGGAGAGCTTGTTGCCATTACTGGTCCATCTGGGGCAGGAAAAACAACACTGATTCGCATGCTTAGCGGCATGGACGGGGATTGGGACGGCGAATACTTTTTCAAAGATGCCCCAATTGGTCCTAAAGAGCGGTTTCATAGGATTAAAGGAGTTTGC
>ONGB01000012.1 GCA_900317295.1 uncultured Erysipelotrichaceae bacterium | reverse complement strand
TAATAGGTGGTGTTGTTATTGATGGTTCCGGAAGTTCCGCCCAAGGAATAGCTCGTTCCCAAGGAGGCCGAGGAGAACCATTTATTCTGATAACTGCTATTGGTCGTTAAGCGGTAATTCGTCGGGGGCGTGGAAATAGAGGAAGGCAAGGTGGTGGTCGTCCCGCCGACGATGTTTGCAATCCTCGTGGCCGCCGTTCCGGAAACGACGCTCCCGGAAGAGGTGCAGAAGCCAAAACTCAGCGTGTATAGCGAGGGACCGCCCGAAATATTTACCGCCGAACCCGTGAAGGTTATGGAATAAGTGCCCGCATAAACGACCTTGAAATTATCCGAAGCATCGTTGATGATGGCGCCAGCCGTGTTGGTCGAAATGGTCCCCCTATCGCTATAACCGTAATAAAGAGGGTTGTTGAACACATCGACTACTTTAAAGGTGTCTCCCGCAGCGAAAGTCACACTTTGGGCCGTCGTTCCGATGTTTGTTTTGATGCAGGTCTGATCGGAATATGGTCCCCATTTAGAACTGCTGGATTGGGAACCTATTAGGTTATATGGGCCATTTCCGTCCTTGTAATAACCGGAAATACTGTCGTAACTATTGATTTTCAGGCAATTGCTCGCGCAACCAGTGCTTGATTCGTAAATTCCGAAATCGCTTGTTTGATTCCATTTGTTATCAAAATTGATTGAACTAGAATTGCCGCGAATCGCAATTACTTTCTTCCAGGTTTTATTTGTCCCCGGGACGGTGAATGCATAGGAAGAGCCTCGGTTGTTGTTACCCTGTACCGCCGCAGACCACGCGTTCTCACTATCGTTCCAAAAATATAAGCGCATCCAGGAAGCGTCCCAGTTATCACCGCCATAAGACCCACTAGTGTCCAGATAGAATTGTTGGCCGCTGTGAATCGTGGAAGTATTGTCACCCCTCACCGTCCGATGGGGGTTGGGCTGTGGGGCATTCAAGGTCGTTCCACCACTATCCTTGACCGTGTAGGGGGTAGTGCCATCGACTTCGTAGCCATCCCACTCATTGACGAAGACGGTCGAATTCTGGGTAAGGGCGACGCTGTAATAGCCAAGGCTCTTGCAGGTAAATACGCCACTGGAGGCAGTGAAATAGGAGGCGCTATTTAGGAGATTGTCGACTCCCGCTTCGATGGCGGTATATTCGGCAAGGGTGTCACCGGAAACGACAGAGAACGTGTCGTCCTCCGATAGGCGAAGCCCCGCATAGAAAGCAAGATCGGTCGTATTAGCGGCAGCATTTACGTACATCGGGATGGCGTGTTCGGCATCGACGATCGAATCGTGGCCATACAAAGAAGAAGCGGGATCGTCCGAATCGCCTACGATGTAATAGCCGGTCTGGGCCCCAAGCTCATCGGAGACGGTGACTTCGCTATGAGCGGTGATCCAGATCAAATTGGAGGAATTGAAATAGACATCGCAATAGGAAGAATAGGACGAAATATCGCTTCCGGAGGCCGAGAAGTGCGACTTCATTGGGCAATCGGGATGGATGGCGTCAAAACCATAAGAGTTGCCGGCGGCGTCGCGAATCCGCCAAGCCGAGCTGAATTTGATGTTGAAATAGGCGGCGCGGTCATCGTTGTTGTTCGAATTCTCATACATTTGGAGAGTCGAACCGCCCATCTCGATGAAATAGTCCACCGCCCTACCGCCTTTCGCGTGGTCATAAGAAAGCGTCCCGGCCGCGTCGCTCGTCGGGGAAGTGGCATAACTGTCATCGTTGGAATGGCTATTGTCTTGATAGACCTTGGCGCTAGTGGAAACGGCTTTGGTCGAAACCGTCGAACCCGGAGTAAGGTTGTTGTTAACGGCGAACCAGGAAAAAGTGACCGTAGTCAAGCAAACGATGATGCCTGCCCAACCGGCGATCCCCAACGCGAGTTTCCAAAACTTTTTCCCAAGTCTCATATCGTGCGCGCCAGCCTAGGCGAATATGCGCATTAAGAGCGCCAAAATGGCACGATCCAGGCTGACGTAATTTTTTTAGGCGTGTTTATTCTAGACCTATTGCCTGCAAAATGAAAGCCCTTACATTTTTACCCATCTTTAGATGAACGAAGGGAAAGGGCCCAAGGAAAAAGCGGGCAGAAAGCAAGCTTGACGTTCCTGGCTTTCGGGCCTGTTTTTCACCTCTCCTTCCCTCTAAGCAAAAGGCTTTTGAAAATGATCCGACTAAGGTCAGTCTCCTTTCTTATACGCGCCTACTCGCCTAAGCCGAGTTCAATACCAGGATCCGAAAGGCTTTGTTCCGTTAGAAACTTCCCACAATGTTTTGTGATTATTTACTATTTAAATGACACAAAACATGCATAAAAACACTTCTTATGCATTTTGTAGCATATGCTAAACTCGTCGCTTATTCCGCCGCGTTTTTCCGCTGCGAATAGGCGGCGATGATGGGGTAGGCTTTCTTGGCTTTTTCTTCTATCGGACCGACGTGGACGCCAAGTTCCATCAAGGGATCACTGGCTTCGTCCCACGCATCCCAGGTAGGCATGTCGCCTCCGTTCGGATTGCCGTTTTTGGCGAAATTGCTCCAATAGGAGAGCATCGTCTCGGAGAGGGCGTAGTCGCTTTTGGAATAGGCGAATGCGTGGCCTTTGTCTAGATTGCCATAGGCATAGGGAAGCTCGCCCGCGTGGTAGGTGCCATAATAACCGTTTTCCTTGGTGAATTGGTAACGATAGACGGGAATCCCGTTATCCGAGGCCAGGGTCGACCATTCGTAATGGGGCTGCATGAACCAATAGGCGGAGATGATCGCGTTGAAGGCGGAGAAAGCATCCGCTTGGATTTCCTCCTTATAGGCTTCCATGAATTCGTCGGCGGCCTGCTCGTCGAAATAGGAGGCGAGGCGCGAGGCGATGTTCTTCCCATTCGTCGGGGAGAAAAGGAAATTGGGCACGACGAAGGCATCGGATTCCTTGACGTTATAGCCGTTAAGGAGCGCGGTTTCGTTATTATTCCCCTCTTTATAGACCTCGTAGGGTGTCTTGGGGAGAGCGTAGCCATCGATCGTCATCGCCGAGTTGGCGTAGCGAGTGGAAAGGAGTTTCTCCGCGGAGAGCGAGCGAAGCTCGGAAAGATCCTCGCAATGGAATTCCTTTTGGATATCCCGTCCCATTTCCAAGGCCGTTTCGAGGGAACGGAACGTATGGGGCGGATAGCGCCCGGCGATGGAGCTTGACTCCCCGATGGCCTTCTGGAAGAGCCCGCTAGCCAAAGGCGAGGCGCAAAGCGCGGATACGGAAGAGCTGCCCGCCGATTCCCCAGCGATCGTGATGTTAGAAGGGTCCCCGCCGAAATAGGGGGCGTTTTCCTTGATGAAGCGCAAGGCCTCGATTTGATCAAGCAAGCCATAATTGCCGGTGGTCGCGTTAGGCGATTCGGCGATGAGATCGGGATGGGCGAAATAGCCGAAGATCCCTAGGCGATAGGCGATCGTGATCATGATGACGCCCTTCCTCGCCATCGCTTCGCCATTATAGTGGACGTAAGAAGAGGAGCCGGAAGTCAAAGAGCCGCCATGGATATAGACGAGGATTGGGAGATTCCCACTATTTTCGGCAGGGCGCCAGATATTAAAGTAAAGCGAATCCTCGCTTCGCCTTTCTTCCACGTTCATCCGATAATCCGGATGCCAAGACTTCTCCGCATACATATCGACGAGGGTCGACATGATCGGGTTGGATTTCGCCTGCATCGACTTCGGGGCGAAATAGGCGCAATCCTTGATCCCTTCCCAATCTTGCTTAGGGACAGGTTCTTTCCATCTTCTTTCCCCAATCGGGGCTTCGGCGTAAGGAACGCCGGCATAAATCTCGACTTGCCTATCTCGGCTATAGGTCCCCACCACTTTACCGTTGCGAAGCGATAAGGGCTCGGTGCGAACGATCTTCCCGCCTAGATTGGCTTGGATTTTGCCTTCGATAGGCCTAGCAAAGGGGACGGTCAAGGCCGTCACCAATAAGAACGCGCCCCATGGGAGGAGGCGGAAACGCATCTTCGCGCGGATAAGGAGGATGCTCGATAAAGCAAGGCCGGCGAGGTTAATAAGGGCGAAGACGAATAGGAAAAGCGGCCCATTGAGAAGATCATAGAGGAATAGGGTCAAGGCCAATAGGACCAAGAAGGCGATCGGAAAGGCGATATAGAAGCCTAGATGGGGAACTTTTTTCTTTTCTTTTTCCCATATAGCAAATTATAGGGTTGTTCTTCCGCCGCTTCTCCTATTTTGCTTTCCTTTATCGGGATTGGTTTTTTGGGCGTTTGCATTCTCCTAGCTGCCACCCGCGAAAAAAAGGGCCCTAGTCTAGGGCCTTACCGCGGGCGCTAAGTTTATTGGATTCGTGCGCTTAAGCGACTATAGAGATTAGCCACGTTCCATGCTGGTTAGGAAAGAACGGGCGTCCAAAGCCCGCACGGGCGAATGGGCGGAGGCGGAAGAATCCCGCGTATTTTCCGTCCCTAATCCAATTCGATGATCCCAAGATCTATCAAAGACAAAGAAAACAGACTAAGGGTTCTATAGGCGCCATCAGAAAGATAGATAGCTTCCTCTGCGGAAAATAATGGGAGGTTTATCAAAGAATAGTCAGATAATTCCTCGACGGATAATTCCCGCCCAAACATCGAAGACATTTGCCGCAGCATCGCCATGGCGGCAGCGATGGCTTTTGAGTCGTCGATGCGGAAAAAAGAACGCGAGTTCGCGTAGGCCTTCGCCTGTTTCGAGGTGGGAAAATCGCTCGCGTCCCCGTGAGCTTGAACGTAATAAGATTGAAGGCAAGGATAGCTCAGCAGCAACGCTCCAGGCAATTCCGTTCCGTTGTCATAGGGATTCTTAAGCAATTCAATTCGGGATAGAACGGCTTCTACTTTATTCGACTGCCTATCGCGATCGAAAAGATAATAGACCGCTGCCTCATCTCGCTGAAGGCCATAGGAAGAAAGGAGTGCATAAATCCCATCGAGAAACGTTTCGTCTCCAGGCACATTGACCAAAGCAGAGGAAGGCATTGGAACGACGTAAACTCTGGAGTAGGGATCGTCTTTCTTGATATAGAAATCGACGCCATCAGGGCGAGTGGTAGAATCTTGGTAACCAAGGATGTCGTGGAAAAGCGATCGCAATAAGCGAGGCTCGTCCTTTGGTCCTTCGACGAAATAGATGACGCGTCCGATACGCTTATCTTTGTTTATCCTCATAGCACGGAAGCCCCCCAAAGGCACCGGAAAGGTACATTTTTTCCATGTTTTGCGATTCTCTCAGTCCGTATTGCGAGAATTTGTTCAGATAGCTGCCTCTATCCCCGAATTCAACGGAATAGACCTGATCGGGACGGAGCAGGCTCGTCTTGAGCAAATTGGTCGAATGGGACACGAAAACCAGCTGCGCTTTCTTCGCGTGACGGAAGAAATAGGAAACCAAAAGCTCTTCCAAGTCATTGTGCAGTCCGCTAGAAAACTCGTCGATTGCCAAGATGCCGCCTTTTTCGATGACGCTAAGATAAGCCGGAAGAAACCCCAAAAGCATCTGCAACCCCATCGATTCCATATAGAAAGGAACGGGAGCCATGTTCTCGCGCCGAGCAAGCAATCTCGCTTGGAAAGGAACGGCCATGGCGAGGGGGTCCCCCGCCTTTGGCCTATCATAGGAAATCGTAAATGGGAAACCGTGCTCTTTGAAAAAAGCGTTGATCGGTTCCGTCCCGTGCTTAGCCAAATAAGGTTCTAGGAACACTTCCTGGTCTTTCTTTTTGTCGAAATAGACCAGGGAAAAATACGTCCGTATCGGGTTGAAAAAGATCGAGTTTTGCAAATAGGTGAACCATTCGGCGAGGGCTTTTTGCCCTGCGAAGCGCGTGTTGAAATAGATGCTTCTTAGGAAAAGCGACATCGGCTCGATCGAGTCGAAATCGGGATTCTCCGTAATGCGTGATTTTGCCGATGTTAGCGTGCGTTCAAGCACTATTTTCCCATTGAGGAAAAGCGTTTCTTCGGTAAAACCGCGTCCCTTCGTGAACTCAAAAGAATAAACGATGCGGTCCTCGCCGAAGCGGAAGGAATACTCAAAGGCCATTTTTTTCTCGGCCGAAAACAAAGAGAAAGAATCCGGCCCCAGAACGGCAAGATCTTTGAAAAGCAAATCGAGAAGAAGGGTTATCGAAAACAAAGCATTGGTCTTGCCGGAAGCATTTGACCCATAGAAACCAATACCTTTCAGCAACCCATCTTCGATGTTCGTATCAGATAGATAAGTAATTCGCCCAGGGGCAAAATCGATCAACGTCTCTTCGGCAAAAGATTTGAAATTCTTGAAGCGAACTTTCTCAAGCATAACCAGTATTCCTCTCTTTACGTAAAAATATTACACCTTTTTAATTTGCAAATGTAACTTTTTTACATTTATTTTCCAGGAACGAATTTTTACCTCGATATTTCTTTGTCTTTTTGAAGTGGTAATCATATAGTAGACACTCCGATCAAATCCGCGGACACCGCGGGTTAGAATTTACACAAGAAGGTCTCAAAAGAAGGCATAACCAAGGATAGGTTGGACATCGGGAGGCGGGTTTACGAACACCTGCTGACCAAGGAGGAGGCAGCCCGGAAATACGGGGTAAGCGTCCCCTGCATCTACGTCTACGTCAGGGCATACATGAGGTCGATCGGCATCGAGCCGCTGCCCAAAGGCACGAAGAGGGTCGAGCCGGCCAAGGACTACCGCTCCATGACGAAGGACGAGTTCATCAACGAGCTCATGCCCAAGGACATCGAGGTCGCCCGCGCAAAAAAAGGCTACGCGGCGAAAGGAAAACCCGCGCGGCCATAACTTCAAGCCGAGCTGAATCGGCAGGGATTTCGAAAATTGAGATTGCGCCTACTTAGACATTATTTGCCGCTCGGCCGTTTCATGACAGATTGAATCCCGTCGACATGCTCGGAAAGGTTTTTCTTGATGGGGGCCCACATGGGATCGAGGATAAAATCTATGCCTTCGCGTCTTGCCAGCTTGGCTGCCGCGACGAAATCGCTATCCCCGGAAATAAGAATGATTTGATCGGCAAGTTTTTTATAGGCGAGGGTCGAAATGTCCAGCCCGATTCGCATATCAACGCCTTTCTGTATGGCTTTAAAGGCGAAATCCTCTTCTTTGATATCGGAGAGAGCGATTTCACCGGCGAAAAGCTTTTTCGTCTTTTCTTCGGAAAGCTGGTATTTGGCTGAGGAATCCGACAATTCGCCCAGACGGATTGCTGTTTTGCGCTTCGCCTTCAGTTCTTCGAAAAAACTAAGGGTCCATTGGTAAGTGTCCTTCTTCTTAAGGTCGATCGTCTTTTTTAAAAAGGGGTGGTAAACCTTTTTGTCTAAAGGCTCACAATCGTAATAGAAGATGCGATACAGACTGGATTTTTCTCCAGTTTTATCGTCTTTGCGGTTAAGGTGCGAAAGGGAATAGGTGAACAATTCATCCGCCCTTTCGGCTGGAGTTTTATCTCCCCAAAGGGCATGGGCGCGCTTTCGGTAAAAGCCTCCGTCAATTAAAATGGCAACTCTCATAATCTCTCCTTTCAAAAAAACGCCAAGCGCTCGGAACTCTCCTTATGCCGGAGGACTTACTGGCTTTGGCTGGATGCGTAAATTGAACCCCGGCATCCTCAATTTGTCAAGAGGGTTGCCTTTATCTTAAAAGGTTTTTGAAAGACAAAATGGAGACGCTGCTATCCTATGGCAAAGGCGCTTCCGAAAACACAATGGTTTTCCAAACTCTAAGGTGGTTGGCTTTTCGAGCTAACCCCATCGTTCTTTACAGCTTTGCTTGGTTTCGGTTAAAGGAAAAGGCCTCCTTTGCTATCTTTTCGTTGGTCACAAAAAACGACGAAAGGAGACCGCATGGATTCTAACGCATTTTTGCTTTCCTTTGGGATGAAACCGGGGGATTTCGAACGCACCGAGGGGCCGATCGAGTCGGACGAGGGCTTCGTGTACGAGGGATGGGAGGCGAGGAAGGACGCGGGATGCCCCAGATGCGCGTCGCGATCCTGCATTATCAAGGACAGGTACGTCGCGGAGATCCGGCTCAGGTCGGACATGCTGAAGACGGAGATCCTCGTATGCCATAGGATCAAATACGTCTGCAAGGGATGCGGCAAAACGTTCACCATCCCCCTCAAAGGCGCGATGGTCGGGAGGTCGCTCACCTACCTCGAAAGGGCCGCGATGCTCGCGGAACTGGACCAAGGGGACACCTTCGAAAGGGTCGCGATGGCCCACGGCATATCCAAGACCGAGGCCGTCAACGTGTTCGACGAGGCGCATCCGGAGGTGAGGAGGAAGCCGCTTCCCAAAATCCTCCTCATCGACGAGTTCAAGTTCAGCACGCCATATTCCAAATACTGCTGCCACCTCGCCGACTTCGAGGCCTCGGAATCCGTCGACGTCATACGCTCGAGGCAGAAGGCCTACCTGGACGAATACTTCGGCCGCATCGGGGAAAGCGAGAGGGGAAGGGTGAAGGTCCTCGTCACCGACATGTACGACGAATACGCCCACCTGGCGAGGAAATGGCTCCCGAACGCCAAGGTGGTCGCCGACCGCTTCCACGTCGCCCAGACCATGATCGACGCCGCCTACGGCTACCATAATTTCGAACGCTTCAGAAAAAGGTTCCTCCTCATGAGGTGGAACAAAAGGAGATAGGAAAAGGGCACCCTTTCGGATGCCCGTTGGCCCAACCCCAATGGGTTTACAGTTTTGCCGGGTTGCTTTTCAGCCAACCCCATTCAACCCCATCAGAATTTACAGAGCCAGTTTTCTTTTGGATTAGGCGCCGACGCTCGGGGTGAGAGTCAGGGTGATACTGCCATAAGAAGCAAGGTTTTCGGCTGTCTCTTTGCCTGTCAAAGCGACATAGATATTCGGCATGTCTTTCTTGCCAGTAGTTTTACTGCTGAAATCCCAAGCTTTTGCAGTCGCACTAGCAATGCTAACCTTAGCATTGGCGGCGGCACCGGTATAGTTGGACGCGCCCGAAGTGAAGCGGATTTGGCTGGCGTTAGTGCCGGCGGTAGCTGAAGCAGTAACGATGACGTTGTTGGAGCCTAAGGCATCCGCCCAAAGCGTTTTGACCTCGGCATCAGAGGGATTAGTTTCATTGGTGTCAACGTAGGTAACAGTGATCTTTGAACTGATGGTTGCCACCTTGTCGGTCGCGGTTGCAGGGGTCTTGACGCCGCCAACCATAACATAGGTATCGCCAGTGACGTCTTCGGTGAGGGCGATGGTCGCCGGGCTTACAGTGATATCGGAAACCGTGATTTTGAAACTACCGATTTGCGAATCGGACGCGATTGCTCCGATCGTGCCGGTATCGGCCTGATAGGTGATGGAGGCAGCGGTCGCGGTGAACCACGCGAAGGTCCCGGTGGCGGCGACGCCGGCGGAGGCGGCGAGCAAGGCGGAGATGCCGAGCATCAATTTTGTTCTTTTCTTCATAGAATGATTTTTCCTTTCCATTATCAGAAGAATTTCGGGCTCTATCTCGTCGTCCAGCGCCTTAATGGCCAAGGATGGGTGTTCTATGTCCATCATAGACCCGGCGTGTTTTGGATCACCGCATTTTGGCAATCGCCCCGTGAAGCTTGCTGGCGTTTCTTTGGCTCAGCCTAGATTCGCCCGCCCTTCGTTGGCAAAGGGGCATGCGGGTAGGATGTGTCGCGCCGGTATAGCCCAATGGCGCTTCCACTCCCCGGCCTTCCCCTTCCCGTCCCTATATGGGCGTTCCGGGTCTCGGCCTTGCCCCCATGGCATCATGGGAGCCGTTGGTATCGAATCCGTCTCCTCGCGGGCATACGAGGCAAAGGCAGGGACGCGAAAAAAGGAACAATACGTTTTCTTCTTACGCGCAATGCCACACGGAATCTTATACGCCTATCAAGATAAATGAAACCGCTTACATTTGCAAGCATAAGCGTTCAAAATCTTGAAAATCCGATTTTGGCGTAAACGGATTTCAACCGAATACGCCTTTGTTTTTCTTTTCTTTATTCAGTTTTTCAAATCGAAAAATATTAACAAACTGTCCTTGCCGTCCATTCTAAAGGCGCGTTAAGGTCCATAGTCCTAATCAAAGTAAAAAAAAGCGCGGTCTCCCCGCGCCTATCGTCGCTTCTTCTCAGCAGGTGTAATAGATGCTGATGGAACGGAAATGGATGGGGATGTTTTGATCGGAAGTGCTGTCTTTGGGGAAATTTCTCCCAAATGCAATGTATTCAGGCAAACTGGCTCCTTCTTTTAACGTGAAAGTATCCTATGCAAGGTTCTTTCTTTGGTCCAATTGCCCCAAAAGAGGCGTCTTCCACATAAGCCTTCCAAATCGGGTCAAGATCATAGATCAATTCGATCTTAGTCGCGACTGGGAAAGCCGCGAAGGCTCGCCCTTTTCCCGTTGACGTCTCGATCGTAATAACGATCATTTCCAACTTTTTCAATGCTGCGTTGTTGCAGATCGACGAAATAGATATCGAAGCCGTAATGCCAAGTGGAATTCCAAGTGAAGGCATAATCGCTATCTTCGTCGACGAGATAATGGCCGACATGGCTATCATAGGCCCGGAAAGAGACCATGCCGTATTCGCTGCCGGCATGAAGGCGGAAAGCAGCCATATAGCCGCCGTCCTCTTTCAAAATCAGGCGGTTGTTCTTATCGATCGTGGCCACATATTCGCGCGTTGAGGCCTCCCCTAGAAAGGGGTGGTTGGCCGCGCTGCCGATCGCATAGACGCTGCCCGCGGCAAGTGTGGCTATTCCGGCAATAACGAGGACGATACCTTGTTTTTTCATGCTTCCGCCTCATAGGGTCGGGGCAATGATAGTGCCAAAACGAGGTTTTTCGAATATCTTTTGGCAAAAAGGGCGCCCTAAGGAAAGAAAAAAGCAGGAGACGCATCTACCTGCTTGTGGACAGAGCAACAAGAGCTTCTGCCCTTTCTCCTTAATTATACGCAAATCGCGGGGACCAACAAGCGGTTTCGATTAATCGGCAGTCAAAACATCGTGCCAATTGGCCGGGAAACCTATTTTATCTAAGATGACACTTACGGGAATGGAGGATAGTTTTTTGGACAGTTCGTTAAGCTCGTGTTCAATTAGATTTGCCAACGGCTTCATCTCGGTTGTCCCAATCGCCGGCTTTAAAGACATCAAAACCGCAAAGAGATTATTCTTTCCTAAACCCTTAGTCACCGCAGCTTGTATTTTTGGGTGCCTTTTGCCCAAATTGGGCATCCAATAACGATGCGCCAAGCAATAAACCCGATCCTTATGGGCACAAGCATTGCGGCCTGCTGCCATGATTTTCATCATCAGCAATAGTTCGCTATCCTTTACGGCAAAACCCCTGGCCGCCCCTTGACGAACGGAGGTCGGCAAGGCCTGGTAGAAATGCCAAAGCTCACCGAACGTAAGTTTGGTTTTCAAGACCCATAGAGGCACAAAAGAATAGGTGGAAAGGTAATGAGCAACCGAACCATGCTGATCCAATTGTTCTGAAATCTTCTTATGAAAACCTATAATGCATTTGAGGGCATTTTTCTTTTGAGTCCCATCGTAGCCCGAAAGCGACAAATAGGCGTCTTTCGGGTATAAGTATTCACCATTGCTCCCTCGCGCTTCCAAATATTGATAGACGATCCGATGCTTCAAGAGTCCTTCCGCTTCCAAAAGATAGGGAAAAAGCCCATCCCGAAGACGTTTATCAAAGAAATAAAGGGCATAGACTTCCTTCAAACTGGATCCGCGGATAAATGAACCGGAACGCGGCTTGAATAGAAAGGGCTCACGGTAGCCATTGATTAAGGAAAAATAAGAATGGTTTCGCAAAATTTTTCTTGCATAGGTAAGCGAACGTATGTCGAGACCCTTCATTTTAAGGGTCGAGATTTGTTCCTCAACGGTTGAAAAAGGGCGCTCGGGATTCATGAAAAAACAATAAGACATAATGCTAAGGCGCGCAATGGCGCGCGACGCTTTAGCGCTCGTCCGAAAACGAGGAATCCTGTTTTTTTCTTCGCGGGAGAAGAAACTTGGAAATCGATCACGTCGTCCCCATATCCAAAGGCGGGAAAAGCAAGATGGACAATCTGCAAACCCTTAGCCACTGCTGCAACAAAGAAAAAGGTAATCAAACCATCGATTACCGTAAGAAACGCTAGGCCGACTTTTGAGAACTTCCCAACCGGTTCCAAAAATCTATTGTATAGTTTCATCCCATGTTATCTATCTTTTTTCAATGATAAAGAATGATAAAAGTTTTTTAAAATGATAAAGGATGATAAAAAATTATTGAAATGATAAAGGATGATAAAAAATTATTGAAATGATAAAACTGGCGAATTAAGGTTTGGTTGGAGGAAGGAAAAATGCACGAAACGTCTAGCAACCCATTCAACATTACCTTCGGCGAAGAACCGGCTTCCTTGATTGATAGGAAAGAAGAATTCCTAAAGATCGTTTCCACTTTCGAAAGCGACTCCCCCGAGAGCAAGATCACCATTATCATCGGGCCAAGGGGGTGCGGAAAGACGGTTTTGCTTTCGCAGGTGAAGCATCATTTCGACGAACGTGCGGATTGGATAACGGCCGATCTTACCCAATATTCCAACATGTTGGAGCAACTGGCCGCGAAATTATACGAAAACGGAAAACTCAAGCACCTTTTCCTAAAAGGCGAATTCAACTTTTCTTTCCGCGGCCTTAGCTTCTCTATCCGTGGGGAAAGCCCGGTCAGCAACGTCGAAACCCTTTTGGAACGGATGCTTGGCTATTTAAAAAGCAAAGGGAAGTGCGTCTTGGTCACGATCGATGACGTCGCAAGCGGCGATTATCTGCGCCAATTCATCCAATCCTATCAGTCCTTCCTCCGCGAAAAATACCCGCTTTTCCTATTGATGACCGGTTTGCACGAAAACATTTCCAATCTCCAGACCACGCGAAACCTCACTTTCCTTTTGCGGGCGCCTAAGCTCGTCCTGCCGCGGCTAAGCCTTCGGGCGATCGCCCTTGCCTATAGAAGCGCGTTAGGCATCGATGACAAAAGATCGATCGACCTAGCCAAACTCACCAACGGCTACGCCTATGCGTATCAGTTAGTCGGGAACGCCTTATACAAAAGCAAAAGCGACAAACTAAGCAAAGCTGAGTTGGACGCGATTGATCTTAGCCTGGAGGAAAACGCCTATAGCATCATCTGGAAAAACATGTCGGGTGAAGACAAAAAAATGGCCTATGCGATGCTAGACCACGCCAAAGCAAGCGACATCATGCAAAAGTTGGGCATCACCAATTCCAAATACCAAGTCTACCGCAAGCGTCTTATCAATATTGGAATCGCCGACGATTCCGCCAGGGGCAGCCTCTCCTTCTCCTTGCCTCGTTTCAAAGAATTCGTCCGGTTCCAAAAAGAAATCGAGGACGAATAAAGCGAATGGCAAAAAACGGGCGCATGTGGCGCCCGCTTTCCTTAAATCGATAGTCATTTATTCCTTATAGGGTTTAAGGAATTCGCCTAAGCGAGCGAAGTCTTCCTCGTTGGGGCGGCCTTTGTTGATGAAGATCCAGAAAGCCACCGTATGGAATTCCTTATCCGAGATGGCGATGTTTTCTTTGTCGCAGACTTTCTTGACGGCCTTATGGGTCAGGCGCCGCTGGCGGGGCTTTCGCTTCCACAGGAAAGCAAGCCAAATAACGCGGGGCAGTCAAGGTTATTTCTTATCCTCAGGGAGGGTTTTGGGTTTGAAGCAGCGCGCGGCGGCGACGGCTTCTAGCCATCCTTCGTAAAGGAAGTCGGCTTTGGCTTTATTCATCTTAGGCGTGTATTTCTTCTGAATCGAATGGTTGCGCTCGATGTCCTTCTTGTCCTTCCAGAACCCGCAGCCCAACCCGGCGAGGTAGGCGGCGCCTAAAGCCGTGGTCTCCAAGCAGGCTGGGAGATGGACGGGGCATTGGAGGATGTCGCTTTGGAATTGCATGAGCAATCCGTTCGCGGAGGCACCTCCATCGACGCGGAGGGCCTTCAGGTCGAGCCCCGCTTCTTCCTTCATCGCTTCGATGACGTCTTTGGATTGGTAGGCGACCGAGGCGAGGGCGGCGCGGGTGATGTGATGACGGTCGCTGCCGCGGGTGAGGCCGAAGATCGCCCCGCGGACCTCATCGTCCCACCAAGGCGTGCCTAACCCGACGAAGGCGGGGACGAAATAGACCCCGGCGGTGTCCTTGCACTTGTTCGCGTAGTATTCGCTATCGGAGGAATCCTCGAACCAACGGGTCTGGTCGCGCAGCCACTGCACGATCGCCCCGCCGATGAAGACCGAGCCTTCGAGGGCGTAGGTCGTGATGCCTCCTTCGCGCCACGCGACGGTGGTGAGGAGGCCTTGCCTAGAGAGAATCGGTTTTTCGCCGATATTCATTAGCATGAAGCAGCCGGTCCCATAGGTGTTTTTGGAGTCGCCCTTATGGAAGCAGCATTGGCCGAATAAGGCGGCCTGCTGGTCGCCGGCGACGCCATAGATATGAACGCCGCCCGGGAAAAAGGAGGCTTCACCATAGTCGCAGCTATTGTCCTTGACCTCGGGGAGCATGCGCATCGGGATGTTCCAGATATCGCAAAGCTCTTTGCTCCACTTCATCTCGAAGATGTCGTAAAGCATCGTCCTGGAGGCGTTGGAGACATCGGTGAAATGGCTCTTTCCCCGCGTCATTTTATAAATAAGCCAGCTATCGATGGTGCCGAAAAGCAGCTCGCCTTTTTCCGCGCGTTTCTGCCCGTCGGGGATCTCGTCGAGGAGGTAACGGATCTTGGAGGCGCTGAAATAGGGGTTCATGCGGAGGCCGGTCTTCGACTGGATGAATTCCATTTTGGACTCGCGCTCATCGCAGAGCTCTTGGGTCTGCTTGGATTGCCAGACGATGCCGTTAGCCACCGCTTTCCCCGTCTTCTTGTCCCAGATGACGGTGGTCTCGCGTTGATTGGTGATGCCGATCGCCGCCACCTCGTCCATCGTGGTGTTGGCGACGACCATCAATTCGTTGATGACGTCGATGACGCTGATCCAAACGCGGTCGGGCTCCACTTCCACCCAGCCCGGCTTGGGGAAGAAAATGTCCAAAGGACGTTGGGCTTTGTAGACCGCCTCGCCTTTGGCGTTCACTAAAATGGCACGCGTTGAAGTCGTGCCTTGGTCAATCGACAGGATATATTTCTTCATATTGCCCTCATTATAGGAAAAGCGCCTCCGCTTTTAAACCTCGACTTGGTTTTTCGCTTAAGCGGCAGAAGAAAAAGGAGGCCGTTCCGCCTCCGATTTCCTTACTTTATCTGCGCCTTCCGTTAGCGAAGAAGGCCTCGATATCGCCGATCTCTTTGATGATGCCTTCCGAGAGGACCTCCGCGCCTTTCTTCGTGATGAGGAGGTCGTCCTCGATGCGGACCCCGATGCCGAGGGAGGCGAAGTAGAGGCCGGGCTCGTCGGAGATGACGTTGCCGGGCTCGAGGGGGAGTTCGCGGTCACAGGCGTCATGGGTGTCGAGGCCGATATGGTGGGAGACCCCGTGGAAATAGACCTTGTCGATGTCTTCTTTCTTCGCGATGAGGCGATGGGCGAGGCATTCGCTGGCGAGGTATTCCTTGGTGAAGGATTGGAGCTCTTTGATGGTCAACCCCGGACGGGCGAAGGAAGCGACGGCCTTATTGCATTCCAAGACGATGGAATAGATGATCTTCTGCTGTTCGGAGAACACCCCGTTGATCGGCATGGTGCGGGAGATGTCGCCGCAGTAATAATGGTGGCGCGCGCCAACGTCGATCAAAAGGACGTCATCGACCTTCAATTGGTCCATCGGACGCGGGTAATGGAGGGTGCAGGAATGGGAGCCCGAGGCGATGATGGAATTGAAGGAGATGCCATTGCGGGCGTTGTCGTCGTTGATGACGTGCTCGAAAATGTTGGCGAGCTCGTATTCCTTCACGCCGGGGCGGACAGCGGCCATGATGGCTTGGATGCCAAGCCCGGTGGTGCGGATCGCTTCGCGGAGCTCTTTGATTTCCGCGGGGGACTTGACCATGCGGAGCCTCGCGACGAAGGGATAGACGTCATAGACGGAGACGCCCGGGAAGGTGCGTTTGAGCGTTTCGGCGTAGTCGGTGGTCGCGGTGTGGTCGGCGATCTTTAGTTCAGGGGAGAGGTCGAGATAGACCTTATCAATCGAGCCGAAATCGTTGAAGGATCCCGTCAATTCCGCGTGGAGGCGGGATTCCAAGGAATTATTGAGCACGACGTTGCGGATGCCGGAGAGCTCGGAAGCCTCCTCGACTTTGAGGCGGCGGCCATACCACTTTTCCTTGACCGGGTCATAGGGCGGGACGAAGAGGAATTCCTTCCTTTCGCCTTGGCAAAGGATCAGCATCAAGGTGCATTCTTCTTGGTCGATGCCGGTGAGGTAATAGAAATTGCGGTTGACCTCAAAGGGGTAGGTCTCATCCGCGGTGGAGGATTTGGCCTTGCCCGAGAAAAGCAAAGCGATGGAGCCGTCCTCCATCTTGTCGAACAGGCGGCTGCGCCTTTCGCGGTATTCTTCAATGGTGATCATTTTCTTTCCTCCCAAGCGATTTCGATGACTTCTTCCGGTGCGGGAAGCGGCGAGGGGATCATCCCGAGCCCTTCCTGGCCGTCGGTAAGTTTATCATTGGAAACCATTTTTGTTTCAACGGATTCACCGAAAACGGTTTCACGGAGCTCCAGGCCGCGTTTTTTGGCGACCCTTGATAGCCCGTCAAACGCCCCATAATCGAGCGTTAACCGATACACGTACCGCCTCTTTTCGCTTCCGGCCACCCCGTTTTGCAAGGCTAGCGTTCCGGCTTCGACGAAGCAGCGGCGCAGGTTCGGCGTCCCCAATTTAGTTCCCCCGAAGTAACGCGCGACTACTATTAGGACTTTATCGAAGCCGAGGGAATCGATGACGCCTAATAACGGCCTTCCCCCGGTGCCGCCGGGCTCGCCGTCGTCGCTAGATTTGGTCAGCGCCCCAACGCGGTAGGCATAGGGGTAATGATCCGCTTTGGGGAATCGCTTTTTTGCATCCGCATAGAGGTTGGACAATTCCTTCGCATCCTCGAAAGGATAGGCGATGGCGAGGAAGCGCGATTTGTTAAGCCCGCATTCCCCGGTGGAAATATCCTTTAGCCTCTTCATGGGCAAAATTATCCGCCATGGAGGCGGGGCTTACTAGAGCGAAGGGCGAAAAAGAAAGACAAATCTCTCGCACGTGGTAGTATTTTGCGCATGAGATTCAAAAACCAAACTTGCGAAAACTGCGGAAAGCGTTATGACGGCCTCCTTTCCAGCTGCCCCGAATGCGGGACGGCCTCCCCGGATAGAAAGCTCAAAGGGTTCGACCATTACGTCCACGCCCCCATCTATCGCCAGCTGCTCCTTTTCTTCGGGGGCTGGCTAGGTTTCCAACTCCTTGCCTTGATCATCCAACTCATCATGGGGGTGGTATGGAAAGCCGACCATCCCGGAGGAACCGCCGAGGATTTGGCCAGTTTCTTCAAAACCACCGACGCTTTGTTCCTGCATAATGGGCTCTCCTACCTCTTCCTCATCGGCGCATTGGCCTTGATCCTTTGGTCGACCTGGAAGGAGATCTTCAAATCGTTCAAATTCGCTTGGGCGCCGCTGATCGGCTTGCTCGGCTTTGCCGCGACGACCCTATGCAACATCCTTTATTCCGTCAGCGTCGGCAATATCCTCAAAGCCGCCGGATTCAATCTCTCGGAGAACGTCAACGAGTCCACGGTGCGCTCCATCGTCGCCGCCTACCCCTGGTTCTCCTTGATCCTCTTCGGCTTCATTGGCCCCTTCTGCGAGGAAGTGACCTACCGCGTCGGGTTATTGGGCTTCTTCTCCCGCTTCAACAAACCTTTGGGCTACATCATCTCTTCGGTGGTGTTCGGCCTCATCCACTTCGACTTCACCTGCTTCGCCAACGGGACCAACGCGATGGTCATCGAGTTCTATAATCTGCCGCAATACCTCGGCGCGGGCGCGTTGATGGCCCTCACCTATGATTTCGGCGGGTTCTCCGCTTCCTTGACCACCCACACGATCAATAACGTCTATTCCGTCATCATGACGATCATCGCCACCAGGAACGGCTCATGAACGATGTCCTAGAAGCCCCACGTTATACCTTCTCGCAGTTCATCCTGCGCCTCATCGCCATCGTGACGATGACTTTGGACCACGTCGGGCTTTTCCTTTTGATGTATTACCCCAATGGGACCGCCTCCAAGGTCGGGGTGATCTTCCGCGCGATCGGCCGCTTGGCGATGCCTTTGTTTCTCATGATGCTCGCCGAGGGCATGCACCACACGCGGAATAAATGGAAATACATGGCGAGGGTCGGGGGCATCTACCTCATCATCAGCCTCTTTGAGACGATCATGATCTACGCCTTCCCCAATGAATTGATCTCCCCGGATGCCTTCGATCCGGAACCCTTCGCCGATCTATTCTTCAATGGGATGGTATTGCTTTGCCTCTCCTTGCCTGGGAAAAAGAAGCTATTCGCTTTGCTCCCCTTCTCCGTCTTGGCCTTATCCTTCGCCTGCGGGGTCTATGACCATTTCCATCCCGAGAACATCATCCTGTGGTTCCCGCGGTATCTCCGCGCGGCCTATTCCCTCTTCGGCACCGCTTTGGCGGTCGGGTTCTTCTACGCCCCCGTGATTGGGAAGAAGATGCTCGCCAATCAAGCTAGGCAGATGGGGATGTCCGAGGAAATCCTCCCCGAATCCTGGATGTATCAGAAAACCGTGAACATGCTCAATTCCTTGGTGGTTTTCCTCGTGATCCTGCTTTTCTGGGGGCTTTCCTACGTCACCGCGGGCAGGGAAATCAGCCCGGAGACCGACATGTCTTTGGAGACTTGGGCGCTATTGGATTGCTTGGTGCTGATGCTATATAACGGCAGGCGCGGGCATAACTCCAAGCCCTTCCGCATCATCTCCTATCTTTATTTCCCGGTGCATCTCATTTTGATTTGGCTGATCTTTTATTTAATATAAGGGCGTAAGGAGGAAATCTTATGGAAATCGAAATCCAATCCTTGGAACAATTCAAAAAAGAAACCGCGGAGGGCAAAGTCCTCGTCGACTTCTACGCCACCTGGTGCGGGCCCTGCAAGATGCTCGCCCCGATCGTCGAGGAGGTCGCTAACGAGCACCCCGAGATCAAAGTGCTCCGCATCGACGTGGACGAAGTCCCCGAAGTCGCCGGGCTATTCGGCATCCAGTCGATCCCGACCCTGATCCGCTTCGAAGACGGGAAGGCCGTCGATACCAAGCTCGGCTATATGCCGAAGGCCAACGTCGAACGCTTCCTCGGCCTATAAGGAAAAAGAGAAATCGGAGAGGGGCGCCCTCTCCTTTTTCTTTGCTATTTTTGTTTGACCGCGCGGGTGCTTATGCTATGATATTGCCCGCTACGGACCATTGGTGTAGCGGTCTAACATGCCTCCCTGTCACGGAGGAGATCACGAGTTCGAATCTCGTATGGTCCGCCAGCCTGCTATCTTGCAGGTGTAGTTCAATGGTAGAACACCAGCCTTCCAAGCTGGTCACGCGGGTCCGATTCCCGTCACCTGCTCCACCGCGATCCTTCCCCGATACGTCGGGGTTTTTATTTTGCCTCCCTCCGCCTACAATAGCCGCATGAATCTCCCACTCGTTTTAGCCACCAACAACAAAGGAAAGCTCCGCGAATACCGCGAGATCCTCGCCCCGATGGGTTATGTGATCTATTGCCCTGCCGACATGGGGATCGAATGTGATCCCGAGGAAGAAGGAACCACTTATCGGGAAAATGCCTATATCAAAGCCAAAGCGATGAGGGAGCTTGTCCCCTACCCCGTCCTCGCGGATGATTCGGGATTAGAAATCGCCGCCTTAGGAGGCCCGGGCATCCATACGGCGAGGTTCGCCAAGGAAAACGGGGGATTTCCCAAGGTCTTTGACCGCGTGCTAGAAGACCTTAAAGGCAAGGAAGACCGTTCCGCGCGCTTCGTCTGCTGCATCTGCTTATTGGAGAAAAAGGATTCAAAACCCCTCTATTTCGAGGGTATTTGCCCTGGGCGCATCCTCGAAAAGCCCGTCGGGGAAAACGGGTTCGGCTACGACCCGATCTTCCACGCGGATGAGCCGGATATGGATTTCGGCACCGCCCCGGAGGAAATAAAAAACCGCTTCTCCCACCGGGGAAAAGCGATCAAGCGATTAAGGATCTACCTGGCGATCTAAGCCAGCAACGTCAATGTGAAGCCCGCGGCCACCAGAGCCTCCGCGAGCAAGTAGGAGGTCATGATGACGAAGTGGGATTTCTTTTGCCGTTTGACGAAGAGGTTCCTCACCAAGAAGGCGTCGGAGAAGACGAAGCTCGTCATGCCGAGGGCGTTGAGGATCAAGAAATCGACGTGGCCGAGGATGCAGGCGATGATCGACCAGGCGAAATCCATGAAGATGATCGCGAAATAATTGATGCCGCCCATGGCAAGCGCTGGGGTTTTGATGGCTTTCCGGAGGAACCGGAACCCGAACAAGACGATGAGGATATAGGCCACCGCGGTGGCGATATACCCGTAATAGGGCATCGGTTGGCAGATGATCAGGTATTCGGCGATGAAGCAGGCGTGGGCGAAAAAGAAGGAGAACGTGCCCGTGACCAAGAAAAAGACCTTATGCTGCCTAAGCAACAGGATGTCCCCCAGCATCGAAAGCAATAAACCAATATAGACAAGCGGATGCGTGGGGATCGCGAAGATCACCGCGGCAGAGAGGAAGGCCAAGCACATCGGCTTGGTGATCATCCTCGCCTTTTCCTTTTCAAGGAAGCAGATGACGATATGGGTCAAGGACACCGCGACGAAAATCCCGAAAAGGATGTAGGACACCAACGGGATGGACGACCAATGGGAGAAAATCATGGACTATTTCCTTTCGTGGCCTTGTGCGCTTATTTTAGCCTCTCGCCGTTCGTCTCGCCATATAATAGAGGCAAGAGGTCTATTCATATGGACGAAAAAACGCAAAAACTCGGCGCCCGGAGATGGGCGGCTATCCTTTTGATCGGATTGATTGGCCAAATCGCTTGGGCGATCGAGAACAACTACATCAACCTATGGGTCTATTCGCAATCGCATAACGCCGACCACATCACCTGGATGACGATGGCCAGCGCCGTCGTCGCCACCTTGACCACCTTCTTCATCGGGGCGCTTTCCGACCGCATCGGCAAGCGGAAGATCTTCATCGCCCTAGGCTATTCCATCTGGGGCGTCACGGTGTTCTTATTCGGCGTCATGTCCTTGCCCAATATGAATATCCTGGCGAATTCCGACGCGAAAACCGCGGTGCTTTTGGTCGGGGTCATGAATGTCTTGGTCGACTGTTTGATGACCTTCTTCGGCTCCACGTCCAATGACGCTTGCTTCAACGCCTTCGTCACGGACGAGACCAATCAGAAGAACCGCCCCTTCGTCGAATCGGTCCTGTCGATCATGCCGCTTATCGCTTTGGCGATGATGCTCGGGCTAGGGGCGATCCTAGGGATCCCGAACAAAGAGCTATCCCCCGAAGCCGCCGCTTCACCGTGGTTCATCTTCTTCCTAATCACCGGAATATTGACTACTGGGGTCGGTATTTTGGCTTTCTTCCTCCTGCCGAAGGATCACATCGCCCCCAACCGCGATCAAGGTTATTTCAAACACATGCTGGTCGGCTTCTTCCCAAAAACGATCAAGGCCAATCCCTTGTTCTACATCGCCTTGCTCGCCTTCATGTTCTTCAATATCGGCGTCGATTCCTTCATGCCGTATATCCTGGTCTACTTCCAAAACATGAATTCCTTCCAAGGCGGGGACTTCTATGTCGGCATCGGCTCGATCATGGGCGGCGCAGCGTTGATCGTCATCGTCTTTGGGTTATTCTTGGAGAAACTCGGCAAGCTCAAGGTGCTGATCCCCTCGATCGCCGCGATGGCGGGCGGGGCGCTCGGCCTCTTCTTCAGCGGCGATAGCCTCGGTTTAGGCATCGTCTTTGGGTTATTGATGATGGGTGGATACCTTTTAGGCACCGCCGCCTTAGGCGCGGAGATCCGCGACCTCACCCCCGAGGGGGACGTCGGGGCTTTCCAAAGCGTCCGCATGGTCTTCGTCGTCATGATCCCGATGGTGGTCGGTTCGAACCTCTCGAGCGCCGTCTTCCAAACCCCGGCCGCCTTAAACGATTACGGCCAAATGGAGAAAGCCCCCGACCGCTTCATGTTCCTAGTGACCGTCGGGGCGGCCCTTTTGACCCTCGCCCCCGTCCTATGGCTTTTGATCGCGAATAAGAAGCGAAAAGCCCTCGCCGAAGAAACGAAAAACGCCGAAGAACAATAGAAAAATCGCCAAACAAAATTATTTGTTTGAACGCCCTCGCCTACGAGCGTATACTTTCCGTCGGTAGGTTTTACTATGAGAGAAAGACGTTTGAATATCTTCTTCGGCATCGCCATTGCCGTCTTAGCCATCGTTGGCATCTTCTGCTTCTTCGCCCCGGCTTTCGCCGATATGGGCGGTTACCCCGCTTCCCGCGGTTCGGTGTTCCACTTGATGTTCGGTTATGAAAAAGCCCCGAAATACAATGTGCAGCCCCTATTGATCGTCGCCTTCGTCACGATGATCGTCGGCGCGCTCTCCGCGCTCGTCGCCGGTTTGCTCCCTGGCAAGCTTGGCATCGTGGGCTTCGGCCTCGCTGCGATCTGCCTCATCTTCTCTGGCGTCGTCTGCGCGATGGGCGTCCAGATCTTCAAAGCGACGAACCCGAGCGATGCCCCCGACATGGACAAGCTCGCCCTCGGCGCGGGATATATCTGCGGCATCATCTTCAACTTCTTGCCCGGAGTCCTCTGCCTCTACGCGGGTTACAAAGCCTTTAAGGCCTAAGCAAAACAGAAAGAAAACCTCGGCTGGACCGAGGTTTTTTGTTGCTTATCTTAGTAAGAACGATGCTCGACGATGTATTCGGGGACATCGCCATATTCGATGCCGAGGCTTTGCGCGAGCGCCCCATAGACTAACGGCACCGCCTTGGCGACGAATTGGGCATCGAGGCTATTGAGGTGGCCATCTCTGGCCTTCCTTTGGAACGCGCCTTCTAGCAAGGGGGCCAAAGCCACGACGTCGCCGGTTTTAAGCGTGTTTTCGTAGGTGGTTTTGCGGAGCTTGGAATCCTTGATGTAAAGATCCTGACGGACATCTGGCCAATTCTTGACGATTTCCTTGGCTTGCTTCTCGGTCAATGTCTCCGAGAGGGTGGTCGCCGTCGCGGTGGGCACGCGGACGATGTTGCCCTTGTCATCCCCATATAACGGGGAAAGAACATAATAAGTCGGGCCCGTGGGGTCGCTAGGCAGCGGTTCGATCGCTTTTAAAAGGCAAACGCCGCAACGGCTGTGGAAGACGTGTTGCCCTGCCTTAAAGCCCATAGGTCCCTCCTTTAAGGGGTAAAATAGTATAACCCCCATCAACTGAAACTATTGTAGCATTTTTTTCGAAAAATAAGAACTCCTCCAAGCATCTTTTTTTCTAAATCCGCGCGCCATCGAGGTTTTCAGGGAACGCAAGAAAAAAGGCTTCCTCTTTCGCGAAAAGAAAAAGCCTTCCAACGGAAGGCTCTCGTAGGTGCTTGTCCTTACTTTTCTTTATATTCGCGGACACGCGCTAAAAGGTATTCCGCGAGGGTGTCGACCCCTTCGTCTAGCTTCGCGGAGACGGGGAAGAAGACCGCGTTCGGATTGAGGCGGAGGATCCTCTCTTTCGCCTTATCCACATCGAAGTCGAAGACGACGCGGGCGTCCATCTTCGTGAAGACGAAGGCGTCGCCGCGACGGAACATCAACGGATATTTGAGGGGTTTGTCATCCCCTTCGGGGACGGAGAGCAAGACGAGGTTCATCGCCGCCCCGGTGTCGAATTCCGCGGGGCAGACGAGGTTGCCGATGTTTTCCAGGATCACGAGGTCCAAACCTTGGGCATCCAAGCCATGGAACCCTTCGGAGGTCATCTTCGCGTCGAGATGGCATTCCCCGGACGTATTTAATTGGATAACACGCGCGCCCGTCTTAGAGAGGATGGTCTCCGCGTCGACGGAGGCATCCATATCGGCCTCCATGACCCCGATGCGAAGGTCCTTTTTCAACCGGTTGATCAAATTGACGAGCAGGGTGGTTTTCCCAGAACCCGGGGAAGACATCAAATTGATCATGAAGATGCCCTTCTCCTTCAATTCCGCGCGGAATTCCTCCGCCCTTTTGTCGTTATTGGCCAATACGGATTGTTTGACCTTCAGCACGCGAACGCGATCTGCCATATGCTTTTCCCTCCTGAGTTTCGCCCATTATACCAGTCGCCCCCGCGAAAGAGAAAAGAAAGGCTCTTTTCCTTCTCTTGGAATGCGAAAACAAGGCCAAATGATATTTTTTTACATTCTCTTTCAGTCTTTTTCATAACCGAAAACATTCGATGGTGCCTGAAAAATAGGAACTCTCCGAATCGTAGAGTCCCTTTTCTCCTGCCCGTAGGGCGCGAAAGAGAGTGACTTCGCGCACGTAATTCCTAGAATACGAGCTGGTCTTAAAAAGGCCGCAGGGAAATGGAAAACATGAAGCAACCGAACCTCAACGTCCGCTTGACGCCAAGCGTCTTCTTCTACCCCTCCATTTTCCTCCTCTCCGCCGCCTTGGGCCTCGGGGTGGGATGGAAAGTCCATGAGACCTTCCGCCAACCATTGGTCAGGACGATCGGCAACGCGGATGCCTATAGCGTCGATGTCGAAGCCGTGATGAGCCATTACGAGAAAGCCAAGGCCAGCGGCGGGCATTATGAGAAGGAACTCGAGCCCTACGAATTCGTCTGCGTCGCCTATGAGCGCTTCTCGCAACTCGAGCACAGCGCCTCACGCGGCGTCGGCAGCTCCCTCTCCACCGGGGTCAAGCAAGCGATCCAAAGCGCCACCTACCGCGACGGGGACTTCTACTTCGAGGAATCCAACTCCTTCTCGGACTTCGTCAAGCTCTTCGACCGCATGTACCAAGAAGGCGAGCAGGTCACCAAGTATTGGGGCAAATCCCCCACCTATGCCGGGCTAAAGCCTCAAGTCGTCAGCACCGAGGAATACAAAGCCCAGATGGGGCGGTTGGTAAGCCAAGGCCTCGCTTACCTGGTGTCCCCCGGGACGATGAGCCAAGTGGATTTGTCCGGGGACGGCTTATCGAAGGTGGAGAAAGACGCGGAAGGCAATTACATCGTCGACTTCGAAGCCGACCCCGCCTCCTCCACGCTCAATTACATCCACCAGATGAAGACGATTTCCGGCTTAAGCGATTACCCCTCCTTCTCCTTCTGCCATTTGAAATGGAAGATGGATTCCGAGCTGAACCTTCAATGGTTCCAGACCCATGAATCCTATGTCGCGAACATGGGCATCACGGCGACCTGCGAGGGGAGATTGACCACCGTCTACACGGAAATCGGCCCCGAAGATCCCAACATGCCCCTCCCCGATGAGGAACTTCCCCACTACCCCGGCGGGAAATCCGCCTACCCCGCGACCCCGGATGAATTGATCCGGGCCTACGGATACACCCTCTAGAAAAAAGAAAGGACGTTACGATATGAAAAACCAACAACCCAAACACAACGTCAAAAAAGCCTTGCTGGTCGGCTCAGGAGCCTTCCTGACCTTCGCCATTTCGGCGGCCGGCGCTTTCTTCCTCGTCCCCCAGACCGTCATCACCAACACCTTGAAGCCAGCGGTCATCATCCCCGGGGGCGTAGAACTCACCAACACGCAGAAATTCCTCTCCGGTTTGACCGCCTCGGCCCAGAAAGGCCTCGATATCACGATCGATAACCTCGACATTCATATGCCGGGGAACACCCGCGATATCGATGGGGTCTCCCATACCGGGGACAACCATTTCTATTCGATCCCCGGCAAACCGATGGAAGTGAAGTTCGGTTTCACCGAGCTTTCGATCCCCGGGATCTCCGCGACGGCGAAACTGCCGATCGGCTATAACGATATCCACCGCGAGCTCGATCTCGGCCTCGTCGGCGGGGAAGCGGATAAGACCCTCTATTTCTCGATCAATGACATCGAAGGCGACGCCACCCCCGACTGGAGCGCGGGCTATCAGGTCTCCTTGGCCTCCTATATCGATGTCGACGCGGGGCAAGACCCCCTCACCGGCGGCGACATCCGTTACGAATACGGCCGTTTGGACTGGGTGATCCACGACATCGTCGAGATTCTCACCGAAGGCGGGTTCAACCTCTCGACCTACGGCAAGATTGAAAGCCTGATCTCCGGCTCCGGCGCGGAGGAAAGCCAAGAGGAGTCCTCTTCCTCCCTTTCGATGGGCGACATCACCGAGGCGCTTAACACCATCGAGGAAACCGTCGTCGACGGGCTCCCCTACTTCACCTTGGACCTCCCCCTGGGGGATTTCACCTATTCCATCGGCTTCCGTTCCGATGAGGACCTCACCTTCCGCGGCCTCGATATCCCCGCGAAGACCCGCGATAAAGAAACCCAGTCCTTCATCAAAGAAGATTGGACGCTCGCCCTAAGCGCGACCGTGTCCACCTCCGTTTCAGAGGATTTCTGGAAAGTCCCCGAGGCTTGGAAAGCCTATCCGCGCCTCGATGACTCCGCGGCCCTATTCGAACGGGTCGCCAGCTTGGTCGCCGATCCGCGCTTCGGCTTCAACCTCGACGTCTCCCTCCATCATCAAGAAGATGGGGTCGAGGGGACCTACACCACCGTCGGCAAAGAGGCGATCGATGAACTCGCCGTCCTCTCCGTCTCCGGGAACGCGGACATCGCCTGGAAGCAAAACGAACAAGGTTATAAATCCTTCAAATCGGGCATCGATTTCAAAGGCATCGGCGCGGACGTTTCCTTCGTCCGTCACGAAAAAGACGCCTTTGGCGCCTGGCATCCCGAGGGAAACGGCCAGCACATCGGGGTGAAATATTCCTCCCGCGGCACCGACGCGGACGGCATCTATCTCAACGTCGCCGACGTCCTCAAAGCCCGCACCACCAAGACCGTCCTCGATGATTTGATGGGCCAATTCCAAGGCGTCGCTGAGGAAGGACAAGAAGGCAAATCCCTCAACGAGATCGTCGACCTGGTCGAGAAGATCATCAAACTCGTCCGCGGTTCCTCCTATACCTCGGAAGCCGCGATCATCGGCGATCTCCGCGATGGCTCTTATGAAGACATCGCCAAGGTCATCGAAAGCCTTTCCTTCGCGGATAATCAAATCCGTTTGGTCCTCAACCTCAAAGGCCTCGGTTTCTACGAGATCGATGAGCATGGCGAGGAGACCGACGCGAAAGTCATCGTCACGCTGGACGGCACCTCTTCTAACGGCACCTATAACGCCCCGCTGCTCGACGTGGAAATCGAAAACCTCAAGATCGCGAGCCTCGGCGTGGACGTGTCTTTGAAGACCGCCGACTTTGTCGACCCGACCCCGAGCGAAGAGGAGGTCGCCTATGACAAGATGACCCACCTCCCTGGGCTAGTCGAGCAATTCAAAGGCATCGCCGAAGACAAGAAAGTCGCTTTGGACATCCAAGGCGACGTCACCAAAGAAGGGAAGGAATCCGTCCTCCCGGGCGTCGCCCAAGGCCTAGGCATCGAAGGCGAAATGGCCTTTGATTTCTCCGGCGAGCTTGGCAAAGTCGAAGAGCATCAGAACCCCATCAGCCTCCAAGGCGGGGCCAATATCGCTTTGACCCAGCGCGGCAAGGACTATTTCCTCTCCCATAACATCGCCCTCGACGTCGAGAATACCGCGGACGCGTGGAATGACGACGCAAACATGGCCTACATCCATTATGATTCCGGCAACGCCGGGATCGCGGAAGAAGACCGCGTGGCCCAGAAGCGCACCAACCCCGAAGATGAAGACGGGCTTAACGCCAAGATCGGCGTGAAGGGCCTTTCCTCCGTCCTCGATTTGGTCTCCCGCTTCTCCGAAGACGCGGACAGCCGCTTCTCCAAGATCGCCCGCCTCTTCTCCAATCCGGCGGAAGCCTCCTTGCTCTCCGATCTCACCGGCGGCAACTATTTCAAGCTCGCCGATTTGGAGATCCTCGACTCCGCCCATATCGGCGAAGATGAGGCTTCCTTCGTCCTTAAAGGCGACTCCCTTGGCTTAGATGGCAAACTCGCGATCGGCCTTGGGTTTACGGAAAATACCGCGGAATCCTATGGCAAATTGGAGAGCCTCTCCGTCAGTTCCGTCGATGATCTAGACAAAGACGATCAGACCCTCTTTGACATCGAGCTCCGCCTCAAAGACGCCTCCGCCGCTTCCTATTCCTTCATCGAAGAAGAAAAGAAGCAGAACGCCACCGACCTCACCGGGATCTTCAACCTCATCGATTATCTTGGGGAGACCGCGCTGCTCGGCCTTAACGCCGGGGAGGGTATCTCCACCTATGACATCGAAGGCGGGGTCGCCCTTGCCTTAGGCA
>ONGB01000075.1 GCA_900317295.1 uncultured Erysipelotrichaceae bacterium | reverse complement strand
TCCAGTGGTTCGCCGCCAAGTATGCCAACGCCCGGGATATCTTCTTCATTGGCCGGGGCATCGACTATGCCGTTGGGCTGGAAGGCAGTCTGAAGCTGAAAGAAGTCATACCGCTCTGCGACGGCGCGGATATCGATATCGACGAGGAGCTCGCTTGTCTTAGTTTCCATGGATAGCCTCCTCGATCGCTGCCTTGAGCATGCTGCAGTTCTCGTCGTGAGTGAAAAGTCTTCCGGATGGCAGCCGCTTCAGAAGAGAGGGAACGGTGTATATTTTCCCATCCGCAAGCCATTGTGGCTGCCCCGCGGAATCGATGAAGATGTTTATCACGAAGGCCTTTCTTCCGTGGACGACGCTCAGTTTCTCGATGATTTTCGAGACCTGCTCCTTTTCAGTCGGGGCGTAGCTGCCTCCCCAGTATTTGAAGTCAATATAGATTGAAGGGTCTTCTTTTAAGACGAAATCGAATTTCTCGAAAGCCCTTGGGTCCGTGATGGGCAGAACCTCGTGGTGGATTTTCCCTAACATTAGGCATTCGCCCGCCGCCTCGCCTAAAGCGCCGCGGTAGATGTCGTGCATGATGTTCGGAATGAGGATGTATTCTGCGGGACGGAAAGAAGTGGCATATCCCTTGCTTTGGAAAAAGGATCGTACGTAGGAGCAGCGCATCAAGTCATCGAGGCCGATGGTCGCGGAAGAGATCAACGATGTGCAGCCCTTTTCACCGTTCATGTAATAGGAAATCAGCTCAATTCCGGAATCTGCATCCTCGCTGTTTGGTTTGTAGAAGTAGTGGTCTATCGGCCCGTCGTGGCTCATGTGCAGATACATCGGGCGCATGTCGGGGTTGGCCGAAAGGATATCTTCGGATGCAGTAGGATACCTCAATCCAAAGTCGCGGATCCGGCCCCACGCCTCCATGTTCGTGTTGGCCCAGGCCCCGTTCTCTAGGCGCATTAGCTTCCGGATCGAAGCCCCTGTCTCTCTGCATGCCTCGAGGGCCATATTAAGGTAGCAGAGGTCTTGGTTCGGCGTCTCGGGATGGAAATCGCCTTTCGCGGCGAAGTTGATGAGCTCTGCGAATTCGGCGGTCTGGAGTTTCCCTTGCTCGGACGCAAAGCTCCTCTTTTGGAGAATGTCCTCGCTGACGTACACACTCATGATCGGACGCTTCGTTCTGGTGCGGTTAATTCTGCCGATCGCCTGTTTCAAGATGATGAGAGCGTGGTTGTTTATGGATCGGGCTTTATAAAGTGTCTTGTTTAGGAAGAGCGCCGTGTTCGACGCTGGTTTGTTGAAATTGAGGAAAGCTGAACGGACGGCAAGGCTAGCGTCTTTGGGTGACACTTCGCCGCTGGCCCTAAGCGCGAGCACCTGATAGATGAAGAGGATGAGATCTTTCTCTTCGCTGATGCCGTCGACTTTCTGTATGAGCCACGTTGGGTCTTCGACATAGATGGAGTCGATGTCCTGCTCTTTCTTGACGCCGTCCTCCTCAAGAAAATACTGGAGGTTTTGGCCGGTGCCGGCGGTGGGAAAACTCGTCACCAAAATGACCTTGCCTCCTTGCATCGCCTTCTGGTGATAATCCTCTTTTTGCTTCTCGAAGTCGGAGCTGTTCATTGGGATGAGATGCACCGGGACGCCTGGATCCTTTTCCTTTTTGATCAAATCGATCAATTCATCAAGGTTTTGTCTGCGGAATAGCCTGTCGCTCCCTTGCTTCAACGTTCTGTTTGTGAGGACGAGCAAGACCTTCCCCATCGGGTTGTCGATGAAATGCTTGATGGCTTTGGCCATCTTGCAGAAGCGGTTTACCTCGAAGTATTCCCCGTTTCCATTCGGATCGACCATATACGGGCGGATGATCTTCGTGCTGAAGTACTCAATGCAACCCGGATTCTCGAAAATCCCGGCCCAAGGGGCCTCGTTATCCTCGATTCCGCATGGATGGATCAATACTTTGTGCTGGTTCGGCCTTCGTTCCTTGTATGCTGCCGCGATTCTGGCGACATCGTCGTCCGTGATGTCGAAGAACGACTTGCCTAAGCTCTCCGCGAGATAGGAGGTGTTGTAGTTGCCGGTGACCGTTTCGGACTTTGCCGTCGCGGATAGGCCGACCACGCTCGCCCTCCCCGCCAAGGTGAGCAGGAATTTCTCGGGGGTGTCGTTTAGGAACGACATCATGATCTTCGTGTTGAAGTCGTGCGATGGGTCGTTTTCGAAGCTGTAGTACTGAAAGCCCTGATTGTAAAGATCGTAGGGGAGCGGATTCTTCTTGGTGCTCACGGAAGGGAGCTTGTGGTCGTTCAGGACGATCGTCGCAAGCGTTCTGATATCGTTGTCGTGGAGGTTGAAACAGTTAAGCACCGATGTGATTGCGTCCTCGATCTCCATGACTTCGTCGCCGGCCAGTTTTCCTTGGGTCTTGTAGCCGAGGTAGTTCTTAGCGGCAATGCTGCAGAATTGGATGAAGAACTTAAGCACGCCGTATAGGTCGGCGATGAAATGGGCGAAGTTGTCGTTGCTGTCCTTTTCCTTGGTGGTTAACACATTGAGTCCCTTCGCGGGATTCGTTTTAATAAAGATTCCATCAGCGTTTTTATCCTTGCCGTCGATGACAGTGGCGGTTGTGTAGTCATGGAAAATGAAGAGACGTTCCTGCACCTCGTCCTCAAGTTTGAATTGGTACATCAGATGGTGTTCTTGGTAGGCTTCTTCGAAGACCGTCTTCAGTTTTTCAAAACTCGCTTTGGTGGTTTTGTTTGGGTCGTCCGACTCAATTTGAAGGAACAGGTCCTGGTTGATTTCGTCGTGTACGATAGAATGGTGAATGGTCTTGACGAGCCTTAGCAAATCGAGCTTGTAGTCGGTGCAGTTTTGGATCATCGCCGAGAGGAGGGATTGCTTCGCGGCGTCGCTTTCGTCCAGAAAGACCAACGCGCCTTTGGTGATACTGTTGAGGTAGAAGCGGTACGGGCGGGCGATGATCGGGTTGTTTCCGTGAAAGAACTTGTCGACCGTCGTGAGGATGACCTTACGCTCTGAGGTGAGCATGGCGGGGTACAAATCTAAAAGCCATTTATGCTCCCTTCTTATCTTCGCGAGCCTTTTCGCTGGGGTTTTGCAATCATCCCAGCGCTTGATCACCCTTTCAACGTCTCGCCTAAAGGCGGGCTCGAAGTCGCTCCTGATAGATTCCAGAAGGTCCGCGGCCAAACCGTTGCTCGGGCTTTGAATGTCGTCTTCATTGGTGATGGATCGATAGGAATCGACTTTGGAGCGTAGGATACGGTAGGTCTCTAGCCTCGTGAATTCATCATCGGGATGGCTGTCCAAAATGTGGTTGACGACCTCCTCACAGTTCGCGCGGATTATCAGGGCGTTTGACTTGAAAAGGTCCTCTTTGCCAGCCGTTTTGAATTTATCAAGGATGTCGTTGAAGACGCTGTCGACGTTCTTTCGGAGCGGGGTTAGGTAGAAAATCCGGCTTGGTTTGTTCTTCGCCGCCCCCGTTAGGAAATCGAATATGAAATCGGACGCATTGTAGGTTTTGCCGAATCCGGTCGGCAGCTCCAAAAAGAGAAGGCCGTGGCCTTCATTGCTTGCAAGAAATTTGTTCAGAGATTCTTTCATCTCAGCTCCTTTCGCCATCACAAACAATAAAACGATGGCTTTGTATGGATTAATTATAGGAAATGCCGCACGGCAAATCCATAAGAAAAGGAGGGACGAGTGACCCTCCGTGTTTTATTCTTCGTCGTCTTTGTTGCTGCCGAGGAAGTCTGCTATCTGGTCCTTTTGCTCATTCGGCAGGTTCGCCAGGCTCTTCGGGAGACTCGCTTTCGCTAGGGATAAGCTCCTTGCTTTCCGCTACGGCTTCCTTTTCCTCTTCCGGACCCCGCTTTAGATGGAAAAGGTAGAAAAGATAGAACCCGAATTGAACGGCCGTTATCCCTCCCCCGATGATGCAGGCCAAGTAGTAGGGGATCCACCTCCCTAACGCCATATGCGGCTCGGCGAGGATATAGATGATGACGACCGCGGTGAGGAAAGTCGCGGGGATGGCGACGAATAAAGAGAGATATTTATTTCGCCCCTTCTTCAGCAAATAGGCGGTGGATACCCATAAGCTGATCGCGGCGAGTACTTGGTTTGACCACGCGAACCACCGCCAAAGGATATTGAAGTTATGCGCGTCGGCGAAATTCCATATGCTGATGCCGACGACGATCGCGAATAAGGGCAAGGTCAAGATCAGGCGGTTCTTGATCTTCTTTTGGTCGAGGTGGAACGCCTCGGCGACGATGAGGCGGCAACTCCGTAAGGCCGTGTCGCCGCTGGTGATCGGGCAGATGACGACCCCAACGATGGCTAAAACCGTCCCCACGGGGCCTAGCACCCCTTCGGCGATTTCCCTAACCGAGGTAGAACTGCCTCCGATCGCGTTTAAGGCTTCCCAACCTTCCGCTGTATCGACGCGGAAATAGGCCATGGCCGCGGCCGCCAGCATGGGCATGTGGTCGAACTCCCCGAGCCCGAGGACAGTCAGGAGCCCGGCGGCGATGGGGATGCAGATCGAGTTGTAGATCAGTGCCAGGAAGAGGTTCTGGTGGATGTTCCTCATCACGGCGCGTCCGATCTCGAACGTCGCCGGGACGTTCCGCAGGTCGGGGTTCATGAGGACCACGTCCGCAGCGCCGATGGCGATGTCCGTGCCGGAGCCGACCGCCATGCCCACATTAGCCTGGGTCAGCGCGGGGGCGTCGTTGATGCCGTCCCCGACCATGGCGACCGTCCTCTGCTCCACCTGCATCTGCTTGACGGCATCGATCTTGTCCTTGGGCAGGGCGGAGTAGCGGACGTCCTCTATCCCCACTTCCCTGCCGACGGCGAGAGCGGTCTCGCGGTTGTCTCCGGTGATCATGACCGGTTCCACGCCCAGGGCCTTCATCGATGCGACGGCGGACCTGGAGGTCTCCTTCACCGGGTCGGCCACGGCTATGATGCCGGCGGCCTTTCCGTCCGCGGAGACGTAAACGCAGGTCTTGGCCTGCCCGGCGAGCTCGTCGAAGCGGTCCTCCAGGGCGGAGACGTCTGCCCCCTGGGACTTCATGAGGCCTGCGCCCCCGACGGCCACCTTCCTGCCGCCCGCGGTGCAGATGACCCCGTTGCCGGTGACGCTCTCGAACCCGCTGTGCTCCGGGATCTCCAGCCCCTCGGCCTTGGCCT
>ONGB01000013.1 GCA_900317295.1 uncultured Erysipelotrichaceae bacterium | reverse complement strand
TTCTCTTCGCCACAGACGCTGCATTTCAGCAAGACTTCATCGCGTTTGGTTTTGGCCATTTCCGATCTCCTTTTTGCTAGGCGTGGGAATATTAGCATAGCGAAAAGCCAATTTCCACAAGCAATTCGCGCGCGCCTGCTTTAAAATAAAAGGGATGTTAGCAAGAGAATTGACCCGTCCCGTTTCCTTGGGCGGCATAAAGCTTGGCGGCCATAACGCCGTCATGATCCAATCGATGGCCTCCATCAAGACGAGCCGCGTGGAGGAAGTGAGCGCCCAAATCAACCGCTGCGCCGCCCTCGGCTGCCAGGCGATGCGCCTTTCCGTGCTCGATGAGGAGGACGCGCATTCTTTCGCCGAAATCAAGAAAAGGGTCTCCATCCCCTTGATCGCGGACATCCACTTCGACTACCGCTTTGCCCTTTGGGCAATCGAAGGCGGCGTAGACGCGATTCGCATCAATCCGGGAAACATCGGGGACCGCGATAAGATCCAAGCCGTCGTCGACGCGTGCAAAGCGAAGAGAATCCCGATCCGCATCGGGGTCAATTCGGGCTCTTTGGACAAAGAAATCTATCAGGGCAAGGACATCATCCGTTCCGAAATGCTCGTCGCCTCCGCGAAAAAGCACGTCGAGATCCTCGAATCGATGGGTTTTGAAGACATCGTCATCTCCTTGAAGGGTTCCTCGGTTTTGGAAACCGTCGAAGCGTATCGCCTCGCTTCCAAAACCTTCCCCTACCCCTTGCATCTAGGCATCACCGAAGCCGGGCCTAAAGACGTCGGATTGCTCCGCTCGGCCGCCGGGCTTTCCCCCTTATTGCTCGACGGCATCGGGGACACGATCCGCATCTCCCTAAGCGACGATCCCGAAGAGGAAGTGAAGGCCTGCTGCCGCCTTTTGCATGATTTGGGCCTTTATCCCCACTACTCCACCTTCATTTCCTGCCCCACCTGCGGCAGGACTTCCGTTTCCCTGATCCCCACCGCGAAGAAGATCCAGGAATACCTAGAGGAAAACCGCATCGAATTGACCGTCGCCGTCATGGGCTGCATCGTCAATGGCCCGGGCGAAGCCCGCCATGCGGACCTAGGCTGCGCCGGGGGCAACGGCAGCTGGGTGATTTTCCAAAAAGGCGAGGTCATCCGCCGCGTAACCGATGGAGAAATCGTTTCGGCGATGATCCAAGAGATCGATCGACTGAAGTAAAAAGCGCCGGCCCTGGCGCTTTTTTATTCGTCCCCCGCCAATTTGGCCTTCGTCCTTTTGGCGTAGCGCTCATCCTTCTTCTTTTGGATGGATTTCTGGATGGCTTTGCGGCGGAACTTGTTCTTCACTTTGGCGATTGCCTGCTTCTTTTTCTTCTTATACCCAGGTTTCACTTGGGAGGAAGAGGCCATGGCTTTGGCCTTCTTGATCTCTTTGATCTCCTCGTCGGAGAAAGGCTTCTTCTTTGTATATTTTTTCTTCTCGGCTAAGCCAACGGTGTCTTGGCTAAGCACGCCGTTTTTCAGCGAATAGAAGTCGAAAGCCACCCCCTGGGAGAGCAATTCCTTGGGTTTGGATAAGGAATCCGCGTTATAAAAAACCCAGGAATCGCCGTCTTTTCCGAAACGGGCGGTCCGCCCGGCGCGGTGGTAATAATAGGAAAGGTCGCTCGGCAGATCGAGGCTCACGACGTCGCTGACGTCCTCCAAATCGATACCGCGAGCCAGGAGGTCGGAGCATAGGACGATGGGGACCTTCCCCGAGCGGATGCGGCGGAGCGAGGCTTTGCGTTCCCGGCTATCCAAATCCCCGGTGAACACCACGGGGTCATAGCCGTTGGCGCGGAGGAAGGATCCGGCTTCGATGACGTCGGCCTTCTTGGAGGAGAAGACCAAAGCGAAATAGGGCCGACGGGCTTCTAAGAAAGCGATGAGGGCTTCCTTGACCCCGACGTGCTTGATGTCGATGAGGTGATGGCGCACGTTGGTGGCGGATTTATTCTCCCCTCCTTCGAAAAGGAATTGGCTGCCGATGTATTTTTCGATCTGATTCTTGAGGCCTTGGTTCATCGTCGCGGAGAACACCATCGTTTGGCATTTCTCCGGCAGGATCGAATAAAGCGGGTCGATGTCTTCGAAATATCCCATCTCCAGAAGCATATCCGCTTCGTCCAAGATGACGGAGCGAACCCCATGGAGGTCGAAGGAATACTGATCGACGAGCAACGCCTTGAGGCGGCCGGGGGTGCCGATGATCATTTGGGGGGCGATGGAATTCCCCTGCTGGTTCTGGCTCACTTCCGCTTCACTGGAGTATAGGCGGGCCTTGAACTTCGGGAAAAAGCGCGAGAAGGCGCTGGCGAAGTCATAGACTTGGCGGGCCAATTCGCGGGAAGGGCAGATGATGATCGACTGCAGGCGCGGCAAATTGAAATCCGTCTTCTGCAGAAGCGGTATCAGATAAGCGTGGGTTTTCCCCGACCCCGTCTCGCTTTGGCAGACGAGGCTTTTGCCCTCGAGCGCCTTCGGGATGACCGTGGCTTGGGCGGGGCTTGGATTATCGTAGCCCAGCTTATGGAGCGCGGAGACGAGTTCCGGCGCGAGATTGAATCCTTTGAATGTTCCCATGGCGTCGCCATTATAAGCGAAGGGTCTTCTCATTTCACGCGCTAAAGGGGAAAATAATCGCATGCTGGTCCATGTCGTCTCGCCAAACGGGTACTGCAAAGGGGTCCAAAGGGCGATGGAAATCGCCTATTCCGCGGCCAAAGAGCACCCGGATCGCCCCGTTTTCCTTTTGGGGATGCTCGTCCATAACGAAGACGCGATCGCTTCCTTGGAGCAGGCGGGCTTGACCGTCTTAGACGAGGCCAAGGGGCCGTTAGACCAGCAGTTATCTTCGATACCCAAGGGCGCGGTGGTCGTATACTCCGCCCATGGGCATCCGAAGCGTTATGAGAATATCGCCAAGCAAAGCGATTTGATCGTCTATGACGCGACTTGCCCCTTCGTAAATGATAACTTACGAAGTTTTTTCCAAGCCGAAAAACCGGTGATTTATCTAGGCGTTCGCGGTCATTTGGAAGCCGAAGCCTTCCGCGAAAACGCCGACGGCGCCTACTTTTTCGACGTTAAGACCATGAAGGCGGACGCTCTTCCTTCCGATAAAGAAGCCGAGGCGATCGCCCAAACGACGCTTTCCGATTCCGAGATCGAGAAGGCCCTCGAATCCCTAAAGGTTTTCATTCCCTCCCTACGATTAAGAAAAGGCACTTGCTATTCCACCACACTCCGCCAAAAGGCCATGCGTTCTCTGCCTAAGGACGTCGATGTGGTGTTGGTGCTCGGCTCCCCCCGCTCCAACAATTCCGCCAAACTCAAGGAAATCGCGGAAAGCCAGGGCTATGAGACCCATTTCGTCCTCAATGTTGAAGAATTAAAGAGAATCGACCTATCCGGCAAGAGAAAAGCCGCCTTGGCCAGCGGGGCTTCGACTTCCCCGGAGGCGATGGAGGCGGCTTTGGCTTACTTGGAATCGCTTTGATTCGCTTTCAGTTCATCCCTTAACGCGCGATAGACGGCCAAGTAATGCTCCCTCGCCTCTTTGGAAAGCGGCTGATTGAGCAGCAGGTTCGTCTTTTTCAATTGCAGGGCGATCCAGCGTTCATAGGTCTCCCCCCGCTTCTTCCTAAGCACCGGCCCAAAGGAAAGGTCGAGATTCGTATACGGGGTGGTCGGCTTGCCTTTGACGAATTTGATGATCGAATAGAAGACTTTGTCCTCATTGACCATCGTCTCATCGGCGATATGGAACCCTAAGGCGGTCACCCTTTTCCTGACGGCGATCAGGTCGCGGTGCGGGTCCATGATGATGGCCTTGATGCAGGTGAGCTTTTCCGGATGGGCTTCTAAGATATCGCAGGAAAGCAATCCGCCCATGCCGCAGATGGCGATTTCGTCGACGCCGTCATACAAAGAGGAGATGCCGTCGCTTTTGGAACAGCCGATGTGGCTGGAGAGCCCCGCGTCGGTGACGGCGCTTTGCATATGGAGGAAGGGGCCGGTCTTGTTCTCGATGGCCTGCGCCCAAGAGATCTTCCCGGTGGAGACCAGATGGATCGGCAAAAGCGCGTGATCGCTGCCGACGTCGGCCAAATACGCGCCGGGATCGACCATTTCGGCGATCGCCAAGAGCCTTTTCGATAGTTTTTTAGCCATTGGGCATCTCCTTCGCGGCTTTTTGCATTTTGACTTCCGCCCGGACATAGAGCTGCCGCGCCCTTTCGGGGCTGATGGAGAGGCGTTCACCGATCTCGATGAAGGTCAGGGGCTTTTCATCCCAGCCGTTACGCCACCTTACGATGGCCTTCTCACGGTCATCGAGAGAGGAAAGCAAAGCCAAAGCGAGAGTCTCCTTGTCTTTGTCCGCGAGATGATCCGCGGCTTCTTCGGAAGTGCTTGGCAAGGCGGTGAGCCCGCCTTCCCCGGTTTCTTCTTTCCCCGCGTCCACGGACAAGGCCGAATAGGGCAATTGGAATAAAACGCCGAGATAAGAGACGGTGAATCCCGTTTTCTCGGAAAGCTCTTCGATCGTCGGGGTGCGCTGTTCCTTCTCCATTTCTTCTAAAAGAAGGGCGTGGACTTTTTTCGCATCCGCTAGTTTTTGCTTGGGGATATGAATCGGGCGCGAGGCGAGGGCGACGGTATCGGTTAAGGCATGGATGATCGAAGGATAGGCATAGGTCGAGAAACGGGTGCCTTTGGACACGTCGAATTTCCCGATCGCGTAGGAAAGGGTGAAGGTCCCCGCGGCGAGAAGGTCTTCTTCGGGCACGCCAGAATCGAGGAATTCCTGCGCGGCGGAAAGCACGATCCACATATAGGAGGAGGCTAGCTTCCTTTTGGCGTCGATCCCCTGCTCCCCTTCTTGATGGAGGCTTAGGAAGAGGTCGCGTTCCTCCTCGGAAGATAAAGGGGAGGAAAAACCCGCAATCTTCGCGTATTGCTCGAATAAGGGGGAAGTCGGCATCGGCTTGGCTTTGTCCTCGGCGATCGGCTCAGTAGCCGAAGCGAAAAGGGCGTAAGCGCGGCTCAAAGAGACCCCCGCCTTCTTCGTGAGTTGCGGGTCTTCATGCTCCATGGGTGGGTTTATTTGTCTCCGTGGTTATCGGGGAGTGCGTACATGGCGTCGCGATAATCCCCGAGCTTTTTGGCGCGGGTGGGATGGCGGAGTTTGCGGATGGCCTTCGCCTCGATCTGACGGATACGCTCACGGGTGACGCCGAATTCGCGGCCGACCTCTTCCAAGGTGCGGGGGCGGTTGTCGTCTAGGCCATAGCGGAGGCGCAACACGCGCTCTTCGCGGTCGGTGAGGTCTTTCATGATCTCGTAGAGTTCATCTTTCAGAAGCGCTTTGACGGTGTATTCCTCCGGGGATTCCGAGTCTTTGTCCTCGATGAAGTCGCCCAAATGGGAATCGTCTTCCTCGCCGATCGGGGTTTCCAAGGAAACGGGCTCCAAGGCGATGCGCTGAATCTCGCGGATCCTCTCCGGGGAGAGTGCGCCCTCCATCTTTTCGGAGATCTCCTCCGCGGTGGGGTCGCGGCCGAGCTCTTGGACGAGCTGGCGTTGGGTGCGGGTCATTTTGTTGATGGTCTCGACCATGTGGACCGGGATGCGGATGGTGCGGGCTTGGTCGGCGATGGCGCGGGTGATGGCCTGGCGGATCCACCAAGTCGCATAGGTGGAGAACTTGAAGCCTTTGGTGTAGTCGAACTTCTCGACGGCTTTGATCAAGCCCATGTTGCCCTCTTGGATGAGGTCGAGGAAGTGCATGCCGCGGCCGATATAGTGCTTCGCGATGGCGATGACGAGGCGGAGGTTCGCGGTGATGAGGCGGTCTTTGGCGGCTTTTCCGTCGGCTTTTTCTTCCGGGGTGGCGTCGGGCTTATTCCCCGCGACGATGCGCTTGGCGAGTTCCACTTCTTCTTGCGCGGTGAGAAGGTCGACTTTGCCGATCTCCTTGAGGTACATCTTCACGGAGTCGTTGTTTTTGACCTCGCCGATGGAGATGCGATTGAGGTCGGCTTCGGCGATCTGCGCGGCTTCTTGGTCGTCGCTAGAGAGGCTATCTTCGTCAGGGTCGACGGCATCGGCTTCATAATCGCTTTCAGCCTCCTCGAGGGCTTGGGCGTCGATTTCGCCCATATCCTCGAGGTCTTCTTCTTCCTTGGCGAGGTCGTCATCGATCTCAATGCCTTTGTCGCGGAAGAACGTCATCAACTCCTCGTAAGCCTCATCGCTTAAGTCGAGGCGCTCGGTGGCGTCCATGATCTCCGTTTCGGAGACGGAGCCTTCTTTTTTCCCTTTTTCGAGGAAGATCTTCTTGATTTCCTCTAGCTCTTTGGCCGGATCGATGGTTTCTTCGTCATCGGCGATCGGTTCCTCGGATTCCTCGAGAGGTTCTAAGGAAGTGTCCTCACCGAGGATGTCGTCCACCTTCAAATCTTCGACTTTTTTGCTTTTCGTTTCTTTGCTTTTCATATATTTCTCCCATGATTCGGACCATTTGGCCCGTCGGCGCTTCGCTTTTTAGCGCGGGCAGCCATCCGCGGATGAGGGCTAACTTTTCTTTTTCCCCCAGCCGTTTTTCTTCGCCTCGGCCAATTCTTTGACGGCCCTCGCGGCGGCTTCGCGGTCTCCGCTTTGAACGGCCCTTTCGGCCTTGCGTTCATCGATGGCTTTTGCCTTTTCTGCTTCGATGGTTGCTTTGCAACGGTCGACGATTCCTTCGCTGAAGGGGGGAGCGGCTTTGGCTTGCGTCGCGATGTCGGCGACGATGTAAGAGAGGGAAGCTTGGTGCTCTTCGTCCACTTGTCCAAGGTAGGACATGAGCCCCGAGGGGTCCACCGCCCCATGCATCGCTCCGTATTCGAGAATCGCTTCGAGCAACCGTCGGTAATCGGGCGTATATAGGGGATTTCCCATCTCTTCGATGTATTGGCGTGCCTTTTCGTCGCTGAGGAGGTAATAGAGGATCATGTCTTCCGCTTTCCCTAAGCGATTGGTGAGGCGCTTTAGCCTTTGGGGATGCGGCGCGGTTTCTCCGTGCATCCCATCTTCGAACCTTTGCAGGTCGATGCCCTGCTGCTTTTTCTTGCTTTCGTTGGCGATGTAGACCCGCAAAGCGGAGGGGTCGTAGTTTAAGGCCGCGGAGAGCTTGGCGACGTGGTTCTCCTGTTCTATGCCGCTTTCGCTGGCGAGCAAGGGCAGGAAGTGCCTTAGGACTTTCTCTTTGTCTTCGGCGGAGTCGACGGTTTTGAAGTTGACGTAATAATTCAATTGGAAGTCCAAGGCGTCCACCAGGGTGTTCATCTTCTTTTGGAGCGCCTCGGGCCCGTCTTCTTGCAAGATATCGTCCGGATCGCGCAAATCAGAGCCGTAATCGACGATTTTGTAAGGGATCTTCGCATCGGTCAGCAATCGGATCGCGGCCATCATGCCTTTTTGCCCGGCTTGATCCCCATCTAGGCAGAGGCGAATTTCACACCGCATCCTCTTCAAGAGGCCAACTTGGGTCTTCGTTAAGGCGGTGCCCATAAGGGCAACGGCCTCCCCGATGCCGGCTTTGTCCAGGGCCATGACGTCCATAAAGCCCTCCAGGATATAGCAATATCCAACGCGGTGCGCCGTTTTGACGGCGTTATGGTAGTTATAGAGCACCTCCCCCTTATGGAAGAGCGGGGTCTCCGGGGAATTCACGTACTTGCTGGTGCCGTTTTTCTCTAGCTGTCGCGCGGAGAATCCGATGACTTGCCCTTCGGGGTCCGCCAAAGGGAAGATGAGACGCCCGGCGTTGACGTCATTCATGTCGGTGCGGGCCATCGCGATACCGATGTCCTCGATGGATTTTCGGGAATGCCCTTTCGCTTCGAGATATTGAATCGTGCGCGCGCCATCAAGCGGAGCGTATCCAATCGCATATTTTTGCTGCTGGGCGAGATCGAGGTGGCGATTCGCCAAATACCCCCTCGCTTTTTCCCCTTCGGGCGTCATCAACGAATAACGATAGAAGCTTTGTAGATCGTTGATGCAGTCGATGAGGCGCTGCTTCTCGGGATCAATTGGGGCCTTGGGCTTCGCCGCGGCTTGCAATCTAGGGTCATGGAACCCGACGATTTCGGCGACTTTGCGGGCCGCCTCCATGAAGGGAATCTTCTCGAACTCCTGAACGAACCCGATGGCGTTCCCACCGGTCCCGCAGGCAAAGCATTTGAAGATCTGCTTCTCGGCCGAGATCTGCAAAGAGGGGTTGGTGTCGTTGTGGAACGGGCAGACGGCGACGAAATTCCTGCCTTTCTTTTCCACGTTGATGTAATGGGAAATGACAGTGACGATATCTGCAGCGTGAAGCAACGAATCAATTAGATCTTGGTCTAGCATGCCATCTCCTTTCTATATCTTTGATATACAAGCACCAAAAAACTACTAATAAATTACTTTATCAATCCTGCACCTTGCTCAGGAGATATCCCTCCAATTCGGCGATGGGCAGGCGGATTTGTTCCATCGAATCGCGGTCGCGGACGGTCACTTTCCCATCGTTTTCCGTGTCGAAATCAACGGTGATGCAATAGGGCGTGCCAATCTCGTCTTGACGGCGATAGCGCTTGCCGATGGAAGCCGTCTCGTCATAGGTAACGGCGATCTTCTTCGATAACTTTTCCGCAAGCTCAAGCGCGGAAGGCCCAAGCTTCTTGGACAAGGGAAGAACCGCGGCTTGGTACGGGGCCAAAGAGGGTTTGATGTGCATGACAACGCGCTTATCTCCGCCCGGGAGTTCCTCCTCGTCATAGGAATCCACCGCTACCATCAGGAAGAGGCGTTCCAAGCCCATCGAGGGTTCGATGCAGTAAGGAACGTATTTCTCGTTGGTTTCGGGATCGAAGTAGGAAAGATCTTGCTTCGAGTATTCCATATGGCGCTTAAGGTCATAATCGGTGCGGTCGGCAACGCCAAGGATTTCGCCCCACCCAATGGAGGGGAAATCGTATTCCACGTCGGTCGTGGCCTTGGAATAGAAGGCCAATTCGGCGGCTTCATGGTCGCGATAGCGGAGGTTTTCCGCGGAAATACCGAGATCTTCAACGAATTTGAGGCAATGGTCCTTCCAATAAGCGAACCATTCTAGGTCGGTGCCCGGCTGGCAGAAGAATTCCATTTCGCACTGATCGAATTCGCGGACGCGGAAGATGAAGTTCCCCGGGGTGATCTCGTTGCGGAAGCTCTTCCCGGTGTTGCAGATGCCGAAGGGCAGCTTCTTGCGCATGGCGCGCTGCACGTTTTTGAAGTTCACGAAGACGCCCTGAGCGGTCTCTGGACGGAGATAGACGAGGCTGGAAGCATCTTCGGTGACCCCGATGTGGGTCTTGAACATCATGTTGAATTTGCGGATGGGCGTGAAATCGCTCTTGCCGCAGACAGGGCAAGTCATCGGATGTTCCTTCATGAAGACGTCCATATCCTCGAAGGTCATCGCTTCGACGTCGACGTCGGGGAATTCCTCTTTGATCAATTCGTCGGCGCGGTGACGCGCTTTGCAAGCCTTGCAGTCGACCATCGGATCATTGAACGTGGAAACGTGGCCCGTGGCTTCCCAAACCTTGGGGTTCATGAGGATCGCGGAGTCAAGCCCAACATTCATCGGCGATTCCTGAACGAAGCGTTTCCACCAGAAATCGCGGATGTTCCTTTTCATCAAGGCGCCCAAGGGGCCGTAGTCCCAGGTGTTGGAGAGCCCGCCGTAGACTTGGGAGTTTTGGAAAACGAACCCCGTGGTTTGCAAATGCTGGGTGATCGTTTCGAATGCATGTTTATTTGCCATACTCAATCTTCTTTCTTTCGCTGCTAAAAGCGCAAAAACGTCCCTATTTTAGGCTGTTCGTCTCTTTACCCAACCCACTTTAAGGGTATTAGATTTTCATCAGGAAGTCGAGGGATCTTAGATGCGTCCCCGTCATCTCTTCGACATATTCCCCAAGCCGGGCATACAAAGGCCGGCAATCCCCTGGAGCGAAGCTTACCCGACCATAGTCCCCCACCGGGGCTTTGAAGATGTAACGAAGCATTTTCAGATGGAGGTCAGGCGTCTTTTCCATGTACGCGGGATCGAAGCAATCCTGGCAGACATATCCCCCGTCTTGATAAGACAAGGCGACGATTTTCTTCTTCCCGCCGCAAAGAACGCATTCATCAACATCTAATCCGATTCCCCCGATGGCGAGGATATGGGCGAAGCAAATCAAACCGGCGGTAAACGGCTCCTTGCCTTCTTTGATGGCCTTTAATGCGCCTAATAGCCACGGATAGGCCTCCGAGGCTTCATCTTCCTGCACCAGCGAGTTGGCAGCCTCCAAAAGGAAGGAGGCTATCGACAATCCCGTTAATTGATCGCTAGGGTAAAGGAGTTCTTTCGCGCACGCTTCTTTTAATGTGAGCGCACCCGCGCTGGAGCGCGTAAGGGTAAAAGAGGATAACGCCAGGACCGCGGTGGCGGCGCCGTTTTTCGAATCAAGTTTCTTCACGCCCCTGGCGTAAAAGGAAAACAATCCGTCCGGCCCGATCGCCTTGACCATGGCGTCGGATTCCTTCATATCGCTTAACCGAAGGACCAACCCTTCTTTTTGGATGATTTCGCTAGTCGCCATAGCCTAGTTCCGCTAGGAGCTTGGGGGAATTTCTCCATCCCGGGATCGCTTCCACCCGGATGGTCAACACGGTGATGTGGTCATGCCACATGCGTTCGAGCTCATGTCGGGCCGACATCGAGATCTTCTTGATCATCTGCCCGTTTTTCCCGATGACGATCGATTTATGGGCTTCCTTGTCCACGATGATGCGCCCGCGAATTTCATACCCGCCCTCCTTCTTCAGGAAGGAATCGATTTTCACCGCGCTTTGATGCGGCACTTCTTGTTTCAGGAAACGGAGCAGTTCTTCGCGAACGACTTCTTTGGCTTGATAGGCCTTGTCTTTGTCGGTCAAGGAATCCTGGGGGTAAAAAGGCATGCCCTCTTTGATGAGGGGATCGATCGCGTCGCGGATTTCCCGGAATCCGAAATTCTCGAGCAGAGAAGTCTCGATGATCGGGAAATCGGGGAAAGCCTCGTGAAAGATGGCCTCTTTCGCGCGGGCTTCTTCTACGTGAACCCGGTCGATTTTGTTGAAAACCAGGAACCGCGGGGCCTCGCTATCGATGCTAGAAAGGATCTTGAGATCCGCTTCGCTTTCCGGATCGGAGACATCGATGAGATAAAGGATGGCGTCGACTTGGTGGGCGGACCCGAAGGCGGCGCGCCTCATATGCGATTCCAGTTTGCCGTCCCCATAGAAAATCCCCGGGGTATCGACGAAAACGATCTGTTTGTCCTTCTCGTTTAGGATGCCCAAAACGGCGTCCCTCGTCGTTTGGGCACGCGGGGAGACGATGGAAACCTTCTTCGAAAGAAGGCCGTTAAGGAGGGTGCTCTTGCCGACGTTAGGCCGGCCAAGGATCGCGACGAAACCGCTTCTCATAGATCCTCCTCGCTAAAAGCGAAGGGCAAAAGCTCGGCGATATTGGTTTCTTGGGTATCCCCTTTGAGATTCGCTAGGTAGATTTTGCCTTCCGTGGGGAAAAGCTCGCTGATGACTTGGCGGCAGGCCCCGCAGGGGGAGCAGACGCGATCGCTATCGGCGACGATGGCCAAGGCCAAGAGGTCTTCTTTCTTCTTCCCGTGCATCATCGCGTTATAAAGCGCGTTGCGTTCGCCGCACATGCATAGGGGATAGGAGGCGTTTTCGACGTTGGCCCCGACATAGACTTCCCCATCGCGGCATAAAACCGCGGCGCCCACGGCGAAATGGGAATACGGGGAATAGGAAAGCGAACGGGCTTCCCTGGCTTTCGCGATAAGTTCTTCTTTGTTCATCATAGGTCAATCGCCCTCCTTGGTCTTATAGGCATTCAGTATCTTTTCTTGCAGCGGGAACATCACCGCTTCATCCTCCGGGGACATGTGGTCATATCCGAGAAGATGGAGCAATCCATGGATGAATAGGAAGGAAATCTCCCGTTGGTCCGAATTCCCGATTTCTTTGGCTTGGCGTAAGGCCTGGGGGATGCAGATGAAGATCTCCCCTAACATCTTTGGGACGCCGTCCCCCACGATTTGATGGGTGGGTTCCTCATCATCGTTGAAAGCAAAGCTTATGACGTCGGTGACGCGGTCGATATGGCGATAGTCGCGGTTGATTTGATGAATCGTTTCGTCATCGACAAGCGAAACGTCTACTTCGTAGTTCGTGCGGATGCTCAGTAAATCGAAGGCGACTTCCATCAGGCCTTCAAAACGTCCCTCATAGACGTCATAGACCGCATCTTGGCGGTTTTCGAATCCTAGTTCCATGTTTTATTCCCCCTTATCCCCTACTTCGTTTTTCGCTTCGGGTTCGACGCGATTCCCGTTCGCGGCGGCTTGCGTGGCTTTTTTGGCCGCCTTTTTGGCCAACCGTCGTTTGGTGAAGTATAGGAGCTCGGCTAAAGAGGCCACAGCGGCGAATACCGGCGCGCACATGATCGCGATGACGAAAGCCGGCGCCATCGAACCCCAGTGATACCGGAAAGCGCATGTGGCGAGGATGCCCCCAGCCGCCCAAGCGAATATCGTGAGGATAACAAGGGAGGAAATCGTCGCGAATTTGGGCTTTTTATATTCGTCCGAGGCGATGAAGGATAGGGTGACCCCAGAAAGCAAAACAAAGAACCAAGCCATCCCCAAACATAGCGGCGGGAAGAAGGAATTGTCGGAATTTGGGAAGAGGAAAGTGATCAATGTGGCGCTGATGGCCAAAGCGGCGAAAAGGAGGGAGAAAAGGAGATTAGGCAATTCCTTCTTGAAGGAAATCCAGCCTTCATTGGGCGCCAAGACCGTGGTTTGGCTCCGCTCCGGCAGAACAGCCAAGGGCTCCTCGGGAAGGGAAATTTCCTCTTCATCGATGATGACTTCGGGGAGAAGGGCTCCTTCTTTGGGCGCGCCCAAATCAACCAGGTCGTCCACGAACAAATCAAAGGCTTTATCGGACAAAACCTTATCTTCCTCTTCTTTGGCGAAAGGAGTCGGCTTACGGCGATCGATCAGAATGCCGGGAGCGTCTTTTTTGATCCCGGGGACGTAAAGGAGGACCTTATTCTTGGGAAAAGCTTCGGCCAAATCGGCGGACGCTTTCTCTTGGTAAGTTATCGGGGCCTTTGACAAATCAACGAAGACATAGGGGGCGGCCAGCGAGAACAATTTGGCGACGTCGCTTAATAAGGCGTCGACGCCTTTGGGATTGGCGGATAACGCCCATTGCGGATCCCCGGATAACGCTGATCCGTCCATCTCAAGGCGGCAACCATGCCCATCGGGAAGCTGCCCATTCAAGTAAGCGGCCAAACGCCACGCCTCTTCGCCATAAAGGTAAGACAAAGCGAAGAAAGGCGCCGTCACTTCCCAGAGGCGTTTTTCGTTGTCGAAAAAATAGCCGGCAATCATTTGTCCTCATTATTCTAACCCCTTTGCGCGCGTTTGTGAGCGCGAATAAAACGCTTTTTCGTCATCTTTTTTCTGAAACCCCCGCAAATAAGCCTCCTCTCTCGCCTCTTCTTTGAGGGATTGGAAGCCATTATTCACCCCGTCCAGGCGAGTCAAAATGATTGAAAGAAGCAACCACCAATGAAGGACATTCGCCAAGTCCAGTCTTCCTAAGAAAAACAAGGAAAATCCAGTAACCACCGCGGAAATCACTACGGAAGAGGAAGCGTGGAAGAGGGAGACGTTCATTAATCTGCCCACCGCTTCTTTAACTTTGGCGTATCGCTTTTTTAACCCCTTCGGTTCGGCTTCAACGGAAAGGAAATCCGCTTCGTTCTCGGCCAGATTCCTTTTCCGGCGTGACTCCATCTCCATCAGAAAAAGGGACAACGGGATAGCCAAAGCCAATCCGATTCCTATCGCCCAAGCGAAGGAAACGTCACGGACGATTCCGATTACGGCCAACGAAACGGAGAGGAATGTGGATGAGATCACCGATGGCAAACCGGAGATATATGCCCTTTTGAACGCTTCCACATGACGGAGCCTGCGCTCCCGCTCGACGGGGTCGCTCACGAGCAGGTCGGGCTCAAAGCGTTTGCCTATGGAATCCAGGACCCATTTTCTCCCCCATCCTGCAATCGCGGCGAATAAAACCCCAAGCCCAAGAAAAGCGAGACCCCCCGCTTCTTTCTGTCCAAAACCAAGCCAAAGGGCGCCTAACGCAAAGCAAAGCATCGGCAAGACGCCCAGGAAGCAAAGCCCCCATTTGAGAAAGGCGGGAAGCAGCCTTTTCCTTTTAGGAAGGACCTCGCCCGTTGGCACGAACTCACCCGCCGTCATGAAAATGCCGGTCGAGCGTTTCAATAGTTGTTCTTTTTTCCACCGCTCGATCCCGTGGGAAGGATCCATGACGAAGAATACGTTTTGCCTCCTCCCGTATACGTAGACCATATGCTCGGTCTTCCCTTCTTTGGCCAATAAAAGGATGGGGAAGTCGTCCATCTCGACGATCTCGGAAGGAGAGCTTAGCCGAAAAGCAGAAAGGGGTAGACCATGGTCATTACCGAAATCGATCAGTTGCGCAAGGGAAAGCCCATGACTGGCGTCTGGTTCTTCGAGGTGGCTGAAGCCCCGATTCTTCCCGCGCTCAATCAAAGCCATTTTGACGCAGGCGATCCCGCATCCTTTTTCTTGCGTTTGATAGACGAACTTCCTCACACCTTCCTTATACAATCGAGGAAGGATTTTTGGCGTTAAGCCTTTTCAAATTGCTGATTTTCCTAACAAAAAATGCCCTGTTTTAGGGCATTTTAAGTTTTTTGTTTTTTTATAGGGATTTCATGATGGCGACCGAGGCGCTGCAGCCGATTCGGTTCGCTCCGGCCGCGACCATCGCGTCGACGTCTTCTTTGCTATGGATGCCGCCGCTGGCTTTGACGCCGGCCTTATCGCCGACGGTATCGCGCATGATCTTCACCGCGTGGGCAGATGCACCCCCGGCCTTATTGAATCCGGTTGAAGTTTTCACGAAGTCCGCGCGGCCCTTCAAGGAGGCTTTGCAGGCCCGGACGATTTCCTCGTCAGTCAGCAAAGCGGATTCGATGATGACCTTTAAGATGATGCCGGGTTTGACGGCATCGATGGCGAGGCGGACGCCTTCGATGTCCTTGGCCACCGCTTCGTCATTCCCTTCGCGGAGCGTGCCGACGTTGAGAACCATGTCGACCTCATCGGCCCCTTCTTCCACGGCGAGGCGGGCTTCGGCGGCCTTGAGGGCAGGTTCATTGTTCCCTAAAGGGAAACCGATAACGGTGCAGACCTTGACGTCGCTCCCGGTCAATTCTTTCTTCGCCAGGGGGACATAGCAGGGATTCACGCAGACGGACATGAAATCGTATTCCTTCGCTTCGCCGCAAAGCTTGACGATCTCTTGGCTGGTTGCTTCCTGTTTCAAAAGGGTGTGGTCAAACAATTTATTGAACTTCATGTTTTTTCCTCTTTCACTGCTGTAATTATCGCTTTCTTAAGCGGGGAATAAAAGAAAAACACGGGACGAACCCGCGTTTTCTTACTTCTCGTTTTTGGAAGCGACCTTCATCTCGGCCTTTCCGTCGTAGTAGCCGCACTTGGGGCAAACGCGATGGGAGCGGATCATTGCGCCGCAATGGGGGCAAGCAACCAAGCCGGTAACCTCGAGTTTGAAGTGCGAACGACGGAGGCGTTTCGCGGTTTTGCTAGTTCTTCTCTGCGGGACTGCCATGTTCGTAACTCCTTTCGACGACGGGTATTATTCACAAATACGCACACGAAAACAAGGCAAAAATTGAGAGAATGTATAAAAATGAACTAATTTAGTCCGATGAAATCTCGCTTTTATAGATAATTGAAACGAGATCGCCATGTTGGTGGTGTTCCAAAGGAACACGGCATAGCAAATAATTGGGCGTATGGCCATAAGCAAAGCCATTTTCTTCGTCCGTATTCTCGATCAGAATCTCGACTTGACGCCCCCAGAAGCGCTTTTCATAGGAGAGGCGAAGCCCTTTTGAAAGCTCCAATAGATCGCGGACGCGGGCTTTCTTCACCTTGGGGTCGGTGTCCTTAAGGGTCGCAGCGAAGGTTCCGGGGCGCATCGAGAATGGGAAAACATGGATTTCGGCAAAGCCGATGGAGGAGCAGAAATCCATCGTCTCCTTCCACTCCTCATCGCTTTCGCCCGGGAAGCCGGCGATGACATCTGTCGTGATCGCTATTTCGGGCCGGATCTGGCGGATTCTTCCAATCTTCGAGGCGAATTCTTCGGGCCCGTAGTGACGTTTCATCCGTTTCAAGACGGACGCGGAGCCGGATTGGAGAGGGATGTGGAGATGATCCACGATGACGGGGTAGCGTTTAAGAACGTCCAAAAACCAATCATCGATCTCGCTTTCTTCTATAGAAGATATTCTTAGGCGCGGGAGCTCGGGGATCTTCGTGCAGATTCCTTCCATAAGGTCGGGCAAACGATAACTCCCATCGCCCAAATCCCTTCCATAGGAGCCGGTTTCGATGCCGGTGAGGACGATTTCTTTATACCCAGCCTCGACCAATGCCTTGGCTTCTTCCAAAACCGCCCTAGGCTCGCGGGAGCGAGAATTCCCACGCAGGAACGGGATATAGCAATAGGAGCAGAAATTATCGCAGCCGTCCTGAACTTTCAGGAAAGCCCTGGAGTTTTCGCAAAAAGCGTTGCTTCCAAGCTCCTCATACTTTTCCTTGCGGCTATCGGCCTTCACATCAGCGATGGCTTTGCCCTCTTTTTCGAATTGGCCGATGTAGTCTACGATTTTCGACCGCCCCGCGGTGCCAACGACGATGTTAGCGCCCAAGGCGACCGATTCTTTAGCGTGCTTTTGAGAATAGCATCCCATAACAACGAGGATGGCCTTCGGATTCCTTTTCCGGAACGAGGAAATGTGCTGTCTAGACTTCTGATCTGCCCGGCCGGTGACGGAGCAGGTGTTCAAGACGACGATGTCGGCCTCCTCGACGCGCTCAGCACTTTTCCATTGATGTTTTTGGAAATCGATTCCTAGGGCGGCGGTCTCATAGGAGTTCACCTTGCATCCCAAGGAGTGCAAAAAATACTTCTTGGACATGGTCAAATCCCTAACTTTTTATTCAGTTTTTCTTCTAGGTATTTATTCCGATAAATAAATCTACTAGAAATTAACTCTTTTTCTACCAACAACTCTAGGAACTTTTCCTTGTCGGATTGGAAGAAAGCATCGATGACAGGCCCTACTCTTTCCATCATATGGTTGACGTTTTTCTTCTTCAGGTATTTATCGAAGAAGCTCATCTTCACCTCGAGCCTTCCCTCTTCGTTTATGACATAGGCGGAATAAGAATCGTAGTCATAGAAAGCCACCCTTCCGCCCGAAGAACCGATGCGAATCAGCTTGGTGAAATAGGAATTGTAGAGCTCCGGCCCATAGGTATCGAAAGGATCCACGACCACCGCTTCATACTTCCGCAAAAGCTTGTTGTAAGGTTTCTCAATTAGCTTGTAGTAGTCGCCGTCATAGATCTCGTTAAGAGACTTGGGGAGGATCGGGACGAAGATCCTGCGGTCATTAAGTTGGTAATACGGGAGCTTTTCGCTTGCTTTGGCAGTAGCCAAGACGATACGCTCCTCGGTTTCCTCGGAAAAATCCTTTTGCGAGGATTTATAAAGCTTGATGAAGGCACTTTCGATGGCGGCCTTGTTCTGCAGCGCCCTGATGATAATGTTGGCGCGGATGATATCGAAAGGGACGTCCGCCCTGGAGAATCTAGAAAAATAAGGGATGTCCGCGAGGATTCCGGAGTGTTCCAAAAAGAAGCGATGCTCCGTCGATTCCTCGAAGGGCGTCCTTCTTTGGTGTTTTTCCATTTGGGCGAACAAATCCATGCTTCACTCCTCGACCGAAGCCGAAATGACGGAGGCTCCATAAATGGCCGCGGTCTCCGCGCGCAAGATTCTCCCTCCTAGAGAGACGAAGGAAAAGCCAGCCTCAAGGGCCATTTTCGCTTCTTTTTCCGAGAAACCGCCTTCTGGACCGACCACGAATAAGATGCTTTCTCCGGGGCGAACGGAGGATAACGCTTTTAGCAAAGAGCGGCTATCGCCCGCCATCCCTTCGTAAGCGAGGACTTTGTGATCGGCTTTTTTGGCCAGTATTTGCCCGTAGGAGACGAATTCTTCCACGGATGGGACTTCCGCCCGTCGGCATTGTTTCGTGCCTTCCTCGGCGATTTTCCGCAAACGATCGATTTTGTTCTTCTCTTTGCCTTCCGGCCTAGCGACGGTGCGTTCGCTGATGAAGGGGGCGAAATGCTTAATGCCGAGTTCCGTCCCTTTGAGAACGATGAGCTCGTTATGGTCGCCCTTAAGCCAAGAAAAGGCGAGGGTTACTTCGCAGGGCAGCTCCCGCCTTTCTTCGATTTCCTTAATGACGGCGATGCGGAGGGGATTCAAGGAAACGACTTTGCACTCAAAGACGGATTCTCCGTCCCCCACTTCGATGGCCTCGCCTAGATTCGCGCGGCGGACATTCAAAAGGTGGTGCGCTTCTTCGGGGCCCAACATGGCCTCATTGCCTTGGATCTTCCCAAAATAATGCTGCATCAGCGGAGGAACTCCTCTTTCCCGTCCTTCAAAGAAGTCTTATTGAGCAAAAAGAGCCCTAAGATCACATAGAAGAGCCAGATTCCGCCGAAAGCAGCGAGGAATCCAAAACCTTTTAACGGGGTCAGGAAGAACAAAACCGTTCCGACGGCCGCGACAAATAGCACCGTTATCACGGCCTCCACGATCCCCTTCTTGGGTTTCAGGATATAGAACTCATGGATGCCGAAATAACCCAAAAGGAACGTCAAAAGGATATAGACGGCTTTCTTTTTGGAACGATAAAGGGCATCGGCTCCCCCGTATTGTTTCAGATTGGACGTGAAATCCATGGTTTTGTATTGGGAGTCGATGGGATTCTCGCAGCCGCAGTAAGGGCAGATATCGCTATCGAGGCGATTGATGGTTCGATGACAGTTTTTACAGGTTGCCATATCGTGTTAAGTATAGACTGATGGGCGGCTTTCCTTAAGGGGAAAACTCGCATTTTCTTTAGAAAGATAAGCCCCGGGTCGGGGCTTATCTCATTTTTTGAATTTAGCCTTCCACTTGGAATAGCTATTTTCCCGGCTGGCGTTTTGCTTCTGGAACTCCTCCAAGAGGCTCCGCTCATGCTTCGAGAGTTTCGTCGGGGTCTCCACCTTGATGTGAAGGAATTCAGAACCCGGCTTGCCCGAACGCATGTTCTTGATGCCGTGGTCCTTGATCTTGAGGACTTGGCCAGGCTGCGTGCCTTCGGGGATGACGACGGAGACTTCGCCATAAACGGTCGGAACATCGATCTTGCAGCCGAGGGCGCAATCGGCGAAGGATAGTGGGATATCCAAATGGATGTCATCGCCATCTCGCCGGAAGAAGGCATGCTCCGCGACGAGGATCTCCACATAGAGATCGCCGTTGGGGCCGCCGTTCAATCCGCGGCCGCCTTTTCCGGTCACGCGGACTTGCTGTCCGGAATTGATGCCGGCGGGGATGTTGACGACAAGATCTTTCTTGACCTTCTTATACCCCTGCCCCAAGCAAGTGCGGCAAGGCGTTTTGATGATTTTGCCCGAACCGCCGCAATGCGAGCAGGTTTCCCGTTGCTGCATCGTCCCGAAAATGGTGCGCTGATTATGCACGACATATCCGCGCCCGCCGCAATAAGGGCAGGTTTGGATGGCGCTAGGATCTTCGGCGCGCGTGCCATGGCAATGTTCGCAGGGCTCTTCGTAGCTGACCGGGAGGGTGACTTTCTTCCCGAGCACCGCATCCATGAAGGAGATGCGGATCCGAGTAAGCGCGTCGTCCCCTTTCTGCGGCCCGCTCGCGGAGGCGGAAGAACGGGAACGTCCCCCACCGCCGAAGAACGAGGAGAAGATATCCCCTAAATCGACGTCGCCGAAGCCTTGGCTGGAGAAGCCTCCGCCGAAGGGGCCCGCGCCGCCGGTGGAACCGCCCTGTTCGAAGGCGGCAAAGCCGAATTGGTCGTATTGGGCGCGTTTTTGATCGTCATAAAGGACGTCGTACGCCTCTTGCACTTCTTTGAATTTTTCGGGGGCGTCCGCATCATGGTTGACGTCGGGATGGTATTTTTTCGCAAGTTTTCGATAAGCCGATTTGATTTCGTCTTTCGATGCGCTTTTGCTCACGCCCAAAACGTCATAGTAATCGCGTTTATTTGCTGCCATGCGGTCCTCCTTTCTATTAGGTTAGAGCGGCGCCCCTTGCGAAGCGCCGCTTTTGATTTGTTTTTTTATTTGGCGTCGGTGAAATCGGCGTCGACGACATCGTCGGGGCCTTCGTTGCCTTCGGGCTGCCCTTCGGTCGGGTTCGGCCCGGCTTGCTGGCCTTGGGCCTTGGCCGCGGCGGCCGCGGCGTCTTCGAGACGGCCGACGATTTCGCGGAGCTTCTCGATGTTGTCGCTTTCAATCGCGCCTTGGGCCTCGTCGCGGAGCTTGGTCAGATCCTCTTTCTGCTTGGCGTCCATCGAATCGCCTTGCTCAGTGAGCACGCGGTTGATTTCGTCCACATAGGTCTGGGCTTTGTTCTTGACTTCGGCGTCGCCCTTCCTCTTGTCGTCTTCGGCTTTATGCTCTTCGGCCTCGCGAACCATACGATCGATCTCTTCTTTGGAAAGACCGTTGCTATTCTGGATCGTGATGTCGGCGGTTTGCTGGGTGTCGAGGTCCTTCGCGGAAACCTTGACGATGCCGTTGACGTCGATGTTGAAGGTGACTTCGATGCGGGGCTGGCCACGGCGCGCCGGGCGGATGCCGCTCAGCTGGAAGTGACCCAAGAGCTTATTGTCGTGGGCCATGGGGCGCTCGCCCTGATAGACCATGATGTCGACGGCGGGCTGGTTGTCCTCCGCGGTCGAGAAGATCTGCGACTTCGTGGTCGGGATGGTGGTATTGCGGGTGATGAGCGGGGTCATGACGCCGCCGAGGGTCTCAATGCCCAAGGTCAACGGGGTGACGTCGAGAAGGACAACGTCCTTCACATCGCCGGCGATGACGGCCCCTTGGACGGCGGCGCCAGCGGAGACGGCTTCGTCAGGGTTGACGGAGAGGTTGAGTTGCTTGCCGGTGATGTTCTTCACCAAATCTTGGACGGCAGGCATACGGGTGGAGCCACCGATCATCAAGACGCTGTTGATGTCGTTATAGGTGAGTCCGGCATCCTTCATCGCCTTCTCCATCGGGGCTTTGCAGCGCTCGAGGAGCGAACGGGTCAGATCCTGGAATTTGGCGCGGGTGAGCGTGGTCTCGAAGTTGATCGGGCCAGAGGCGGACATGCCGATGAAGGGCAAGGAAATGGTCGTGGAGATGGAGCTAGAGAGCTCGATTTTCGCGTGTTCGGCCGCATCGAGGAAGCGCTGAAGCGCCATTTTGTCGTTGAGGTCGACGCCGGTTTGGATCTTGATCTGCGCCTGGATCCAATCCGCGATCACGCGGTCCCAGTCATCGCCGCCGAGGACGGTGTCGCCCGAGGTGGAGAGGACTTCAAAGGTGCCATCGCCGATATCGAGGATGGAGACGTCGAGGGTGCCGCCGCCGAGGTCGAAGACCAACACCTTTTCGGAGACGTTGGTATCTAGGCCGTAAGCAAGGCAAGCCGCGGTCGGCTCATTGATGATGCGGACGACGTCGAGACCGGCGATCGTGCCAGCGTCTTTGGTGGCCTGGCGCTGCGCGTCATTGAAGTAAGCCGGGACGGTGATGACCGCTTTCTTGACGGGCTGGCCGAGGTTCTTCTCGGCGTAATCCTTCATGTAAGCGAGGACTTTCGCGGAGATTTCCTGCGGAGTGAAGTCCTTGTTCAGGCAGTTGATGTGGAATTTCTCCGAAGTGCCCATTTTGCGCTTGGCGCTGTGGACGGTGTCGGGGTTGGTGATGGCCTGGCGCTTGGCGGCGTTGCCGACGATTTCTTCGCCAGAGGCCTTGAAGGCGACGACCGAGGGGGTCGTGTTGGTTCCTTCGGGGTTGGGGATGATTTTGACGTTGCCATCAGCCTGCATATAGCTGATGACGGAGTTGGTGGTACCGAGGTCGATACCGACGATGATTTCTTTTGCCATGGTAATTTCCTCCTTTTAGGCTTCGTTGGGTTTGGGCTCCTCGGGCTTTTCTTCCGAGGGGGTTTCGTTTTCTTGGGGTTCTTCCGCCGGTTTGGGGGCTTTCGCCACGCAGACCATGACGGGACGGATGAGGCGATCGTGCAATTTGTAGCCTTTGGTTTGCACCTTGCAGATCGTTCCAGGCGGGTATTCGGTCGTTTCGATGGTGTCGACCGCATGCATCGTCTCGAGGTTGTAGGGATCGCCGAGCTTCGGGCAGATCTCCGTGACGCCTTCGTTAGTCAGGGCGGAGACGATTTGGTTATGGATATAGGTGAATCCGATTTGGTAGTTCTTCGCTTCCGGGGTGGGCGCTGGCATCTCCAGGGCCATATGGAAGGCGTCTAGGGCGGGGAGAAGCTCGGTTAGGAACCCTTCGGCCCGGTAACGGATGGCGGTGCGCTTATCTTCTTCGAGGGATTTCCGGAGATTCTGCGTATCGGCGTAGGCCCGATAATATTCGTTCTTCCAATGATCCCGATCGGCTTCGCTTTTCGCTAGGTCCTCAAGGGCTTTCTCGTATTTGGCCCTGCTGACCTTTTTGCCGTTATCGTCCTTCACTTCTTTTTCGTTTCCTTCGGCTTCGTTGCCGTCGATGGGGTTTTCTTTGTCTTTGTCTTTTCCCATTTGTCTTCTCCTTCCTTCGGATTGAAATAGTCATCCAAGGTCTTGCTGACGTACTCCAGCATCGCCACGGCGCGGTCGTAATCCATGCGGCGCGGGCCGACGAGGCTAAGCGAAGCGTTCTGTCCGCCGGGGATGGCGATGGTCGCGGAAACGATGGAGACGTCTTCGTTTTGGCCTTCCTCGCCAATGGCGACTTTGACGCCTTGCTGGTTGGGAGCGATGTCCTTCATCGCTTCCCGCAATGCGGCGGGGTCGTCGAGGAGTTCGAGGATGTTGCGGAGCTTCTTCGCGTCTTCGGCGAATTCCGGCTGATCGAGGAGGTTTTCCTTCCCGCGCATCGTCATTCTTTCGCTGGCGAAGCGGAGGAACGCTTCTAGCAACGCTTGGTAGATGACGTCTTGGCCGACCATGAAGTCCTGCACGGCGGGGCGCATGGCTTCCATCTTGGGGACGAGCTCCGAGATCGGGGTTCCCTTGAGGCGGTCATTGATCGTGGCCACGGCTTTGACGAGGTCATCCATCGAGATGGATTCCTCGATCATGAAGGTCTTGTTCTCAACGTATCCTTGGTCGGTGACGAAGACCGCGGTGGCGGTGTTCGTGCCGATGGGGATGATCTGGAGGGAGACCAACCGCTCCTCTTCGGTCTTCGGGCCGAGGACGACGGTGGCCAAGTTGGTCATATTGGCGAGGATCTCGCAGGATTGGGCGATGATCTGCTCGACGGATTGCGTCCTTTTCTCCAAAACGGATTGCAGGGCGTATTTGACTTTGTCGTCGATGCGGTCTTCGCGGAGTTTCTCGACGTAATACCGGTAACCTTTGGACGAAGGCACGCGGCCGGAGGAGGTGTGGGTCTTTTCGATAAAGCCGTCTTTCTCCAGCGCGTTCATCTCGTTGCGGATGGTGGCGCTGCTGACTTCCAGGCCATATTCGTCGATCAACGTCTGGGAAGCGACCGGTTGAGCCGTCTTGATGAAATGCTCGACGATGAGTTTTAGGATCTGTTCGCTGCGAGTCATTGGCGCTCCTTCCTAGCAGTCAAATCTCCTGACTGCCAAACGTATTATAAAACCGTCGTTAGCACTGTCAAGCAAAGTTTGCTAAACGACGGATTCCTTTTTTCTATATTTATATATAGTTATCCCAGTTCGACCAAAACGCGGTCCAAAAGCAGCATTCCTTTGTCGGTGCACCGGATCCTCTCTGAATCCAAACAGAGTAACCCCTGCTCCGCCAATTCCGACGCGTTTGGGAAGATTTCGATGAACTTGTTCCCGAAGCGCTTTTCGAAGGTTTCTTCCAAGAACCCCTCCTCGAGGCGCAGATTGCATAAAAGGAAATAGGATAGGTCTGAAGGCTGATCCACGGCTTCCTTTTCTTCGGTGGGGTCGCCTCCCTTAAGGTATTTGGTTAAGCTCCTGGTATTCGTGTAACGGATTCCGTCAGCATACCCGGCGGCGCCTAGCCCTACTCCCACATAAGTCTCATCCTTCCAATAGGTCAGGTTGTGGCGGCTTCGATGCCCGGGCAAAGCGAAATTGGAGACTTCGTAACGGTCATAGCCCGCCTTTCGCAGGGTTTCGAGCACTTTTTCATACATCGCGGCCTGGGTTTCTTCGTCAGCCTCTTGATAACCTTGGGCCTTGAAGGCGGTCGCCTCTTCCAAAATCAACGTGTAGGCGGAGATATGGGGGACTTTTAGTCCCAAGAAAGCCTTGAGGTCTTTTTCTAGGTCTCCCATAGTTTGCCCCGGCAGCGCATAAATCAAATCGACATTGATGTTATCGATCCCGTTTTTCCTAAGCGCCTCCACCGCTTTTTCCGCTTGGGCGAAATCATGGGGGCGGCCCATCAGGCGAAGGAAGCGTTCTTGGCTCGACTCCACGCCCAAAGATACGCGGTTGACGCCGTATTTCTTAAGCAGGGCGCATTTTTCATCGTCGAGGGATTCGGGATTGGCCTCCACGGTGAATTCGCCGCCTTCTTCCAAAAGCGGGCCCATCTTGGCCAAAAGGGTTTCCATTTCCTTGTAGGAAAGCGCCGATGGGGTGCCCCCGCCGACATAGATCGTCTGAAATCGATGCCGCCCTACCCGCGATTCTAGTTCAACGAAAAGCGCCCCGAGGTAGGCTTTGGCCCATTCGGGGCGATAGAGGACCTTTGCGAAATCGCAATAGGCGCAAATCGAGGAGCAAAAAGGGATGTGGATGTAAAGCGAAGAGGGGAAAGCGCTCATTTTCCTTGGTTGGATTTGTCGCTCTCGTATTCTTTCATCTGGGCTTCGACTTCGGGATCGTCCACGGAGACCAATAGGCGGTTTATCTCTTCCTGAGCGATTTCCTTATCGGATTTGGGCTTTTCCTCGGTTTTGAAGGCTTTGACGTTCTTCTTGATGATGATGACCGCCAAAACGATGACGCCAAAGACGCCGACGATGATGATGGGGATCAGCCAGCTGGGCATGCCGGCGAGGAATAATGGTTTCATTGATCGTTCTCTCCTTGCTTGATGGGTTTGTAGACGAATTTGTTCTTGATTTGGAGTTTTTGGTAGAAGCCTTCCCGGGCCAGATTATCCATGGAGGTGCGGGCGGTTTCGTAGGCGCATTTCGTCGCGCGCTTAAAGTCTTGGATCGTGTAGTAGCATCCCATGGTGCAATGGCCGGCGAAGAAGAGCGCCTGCGCTTTGCGGATGTTCGGGTTGGTCTGGCGGATATAACGCGCGGCATCGCGGATTTCCTTGTCCGAGAGTTCGGATTTCGGGGCGACGAAGGCGTAGGACGCCACCACGGGGACAGGCTCAGGCTTCGGGGCGACGAGCCTTTCCGCTTCTTCTTGTTTCTCCGCGGGGACCTCAACGGGCTTAGGCGCCGGATTGGGCGCCATGACGATCGGGGTCGGTTCGACCGGCTTTTCCGGTTCGGGTTCTTCTTCTTTGACCGGTCCCCGGCGGGCTTCGATGTCAAGCGCTTCTCGGCGGGCGCGGGTGAAGGCGTCGAGCCCAGAGGCGATTTCGCCGCGGAGCGTGTCCATCGCATACATCAGGAAGTAAGTGATGTCCGCGGAACGCTGAATCTCGCCGTCGATATCATCGAATTTCGGACCTTTCTTAAGGATCTTTTCCAAAGGAATGATGCTGGCGGCTTCGCCTAAGCCACCGTTAGCGAGGATTGCCTTGGCCAAAAGGGAGGCGATCAGGTCGTTATAGTTATCGAACGGCTTGATGTAATGGATGAAATAAAGCGCGATCAGAGCTTTGAGGACGTAGGAGAGGTTATCGTAATTGAGGAAGCCGAAGAAATTCTCCATCATCTTCTCGATTTCTTTGGCGCGGCATTCCTCATAACTGGTGTTCACGCCATAGACGGAGACTTGATAAACCGTCCGCGAATCCGTTTCGCGGTAGAAGACGGTCAATTCGTCGGTGCCGAGCAACATCCCATAGACTTTCGCCAAATAATCGACTTCGGGGAATTGGTCGGGGTTCGCTTGGAGGTCTTCCAAAGCCTTCTTATAGCCCAAGACGGCCACGTGATTCGGATTGCTTTCGCGATACATTCCGCTGAGCATCGCCCGTAGCGTGACATCAGGAATGGGTTTTCCCTCGAGGTCGCGGGCTTCGGACAATAGGCGGAAAAAGGCCTCTTTCTCGATCTTTTTCTTGGCTTCGGGGTAGGAAGAAAGGGCGGAGAAAGCGGAGCTATATTGCTTCAGGCTTTCTTCGAATTCGGCGAATTTGGCGTTAATTCTTTCCGTGCGGCAGACCCAGAACTTACTCGCGGAGATCGCCCTTAAAGAAGTCTCGATCTTCGCGGACTGGCGGTATTCTTGGATGTGACCCCATGCCCAGTCATTCTGCGATGTGCCCAAAGCGACGCGCAAACCGCGCTGCGTTACGTACACGACATCCGTGTAATACGGTGCTTTTTCCCAACCTTTTGCCATATTCGTTTACCTTTCCTAATTATAGGAAGGCGAGGTTTTCCTATCAACCAAAAAACTACTAATTGTTATCGTTTTTCTTTGGTGGCAGTTGCGAAATATGCCTAAATCGGAGGCCTATTCCAAATCGTCCCCGATCGAAAGGACGGTCATGAAAGCTTCCTGCGGGACTTCGACCGAGCCCACCGCTTTCATGCGCTTTTTGCCTTCCTTCTGCTTCTCGAGGAGTTTCTTCTTGCGGCTGATGTCGCCGCCATAACACTT
>ONGB01000061.1 GCA_900317295.1 uncultured Erysipelotrichaceae bacterium | reverse complement strand
GATTCCAGGGGCGATATTAGGTAGACCTCCAGGCCATTCAGCTCCGCCCATCTGATCACGGGCTTCGAGTAGACGCCGGTGGACTCCATGACCACCTTGGGCTTCGTTCCGGCCTTCCGCTCAAGCGCTTCGGAGATCCCCTCCGCGGCCGCCATGCCGCTTCTGCTGTGCGCCGCTTTAACCGGCTTGCCCGACGGCTTTCCGAAGGAATAGAAGCCTTGGCAATGGCTGCTTCCCTTGGAGACGTCGAACGCCAGCACCGGCGCGTCTTTGTCTATCATCTCATAGACCTTCCTTTCCGGCATTTGGACCCTCCCGGGATCCGCGTTCGTCCGTTGGCGTCGCTTTTTCCTGAGATATACGCGCGATGGCGAAGGCGCCTCGCATTAGGGTTAAACGCGCTCCTCCAAAGGCGCGGACCGCGCATTTTTCATTACGAGCTGGTGGCTCGAAAACGCCCTCGCGCTGATCCGCCATTCCCCCTATATGCCTATAAAGGGAAAGCCGAGGCCATGGCCTCTCTCCGGGAATCCAGGCAAGGATGATAACCTTAGGATGGATTCTTTCTAGAGGAGATCATTTCCTCGGCTCTAAGTGTAGGAAAACGGCCCGTATGAGCCGTTTCGTTATTGGGATGGGATTAGGCGGAGAGCCTTTCCTTTATCGCGGCTTTGAGGACCTCTTCATCTTTCCCTTCCAATCCGGCGAAGAACTCGGCGCCGAAATAGGGGACGAGCCCCTCAAGGGTTTGCTTATCGATGAGGCCTTCGACGAAATCGGCGGCGAGGCTTTCCGCGAGCTGTTCGCGGGATAGCCCGGCTTCCTCTAGGTCTAAAAGATGGGTTTCTTCTGCTTTGATGTCTCTCATGGTTTTTTCCTTATGTTTCCTTTAGGAAATTGTAGACCCTTAACGAGCAAAAAGAAAGGATGCCAAAGGAAGTTGCGGTAAAGATCGTTTTTCCAAAGAAAGCGAAATCCGCCTGCGATTTCATGGGGTTTTCGCTTTTCCCTAGGTAAATCCCTTTGGGGCTTGCTACAATTTTGTTTATGAACAAACCCCTGCTGCTTCTATCGCTTCTGGCGTTTTCCCTTTCTTCTTGTTCCTCCGGTCCTGGGGAATTGAAAGTGACCCTCACCCCCATCGTCGGGAAGGCCTGCTTCCATACCCCAGAGCAGCATGAATTCCTCGTTAGCGAGGACCCCGACGCTTATATCGAAGCCCACGCGGGGACCTTGGGCCTCAAATCTAAGGGGGCGCCTTTAGGCGTATCCGTCGCTTGGAAGGCCGCGGGGAAACCCACCGCTTTCTCCCTTCTTTTGTCCGAGAAGGAGGATTTCTCGACCTATGAGACCTTCGAGGCGGAAAATAGCCCCTACGCCTTCCAAAACCTCTATTTGGGGAAGACCTATTTCTATAAGGTCATCGCCCATCGCGGGGAAGAAAGCAAGGAAAGCGAACCCGCCTCCTTCACCGTCGAAGACACCCCGATCAGGAACATCGCCGTCCCCGGGATGGAGAACCTCCGCGACTGCGGGGGCTACGCCGTATCCGAAGGGAAGATCAAACAAGGGATGCTTTACCGCTCCGGGGAGCTCAATCCGTCCAGCTATTCTTCCCCCTGCCGCGTGAACGCGGAAGGATTGGCTTATATGAAAAAGGAACTAGGAATTCGCGGGGAAATCGACTTAAGGAAGACCCTCGATTCCCCCTTCGCCCAAGACGAAGTCGACGGGATCACCGCTTCTCCTTTGGGGGAGGGCGTGGACTATTTCCCCTGCCCGATGGAATACCGCCACGTCAATCCGCTGACCAACCCCAAGAACCTCGAATCCGTTCGCTCCTTCTTCTCCTATCTATCGGTTCCCGAGCATTATCCTCTGGTCTATCACTGCGTCCGCGGGACGGACCGCACCGGGGCGCTAGGCTACGCGCTCGGGGCCCTATGCGGGATGAGCGAGACGGATTTGATGCGCGATTACCTCTTCTCCGATTTCGCCAATATCGGCTCTAGCCCGATCCGTCAAAGCGAAATCGCGGGGGAGGATTTCTACGTCGAGGGCATCAAGGATAGCGAAGGGGCGACCCTTTCGGAAAAAGCCGCGCATTATCTGACCCAGGAAGTCGGCGTCCCCGCGGAGACCTTATCCGCGATAAAAGGCATCCTCATCGAAGCCTAGGGCAAATCGGGAGCATTATTCATAAACGCGCGTATAATAAGGAAGAAAGCAAAGGAGACACTTTATTATGGCAATCAATCCGCGGAAGGCCGCGATCGTCGGCCTAGGCAACGTCGGGGCGAGCATCGCCTTCGCCCTCATGGCCAAGAGCCTCTATTCCTCGCTCGTGCTCATCGACGCGAACAAAAACAAAGCCGAAGGGGAGGCGATGGACCTCGCCCACGGGCTTCCCTATGCGAGCCCGATGCGCATCTACGCCGGGGATTATAAAGACGCCGCGGACGCCTCGATCATCATCATCACCGCCGGGGCGGCGCAGAAGCCCGGCGAAACCCGCCTCGACCTCATCGCGAAGAACGCCCGCATCCTCTCCTCCATCATCTCCGAGATCAAGAAGACCGGATTCGAGGGCATCCTCTTAATGGTCGCCAACCCCGTCGACGTCCTCACCCACCTCGCGGTCAAGCTCTCCGGGTATCCGGAGCACCGCGTCTTCGGCTCCGGCACCGTCTTAGATACCGCCAGGCTGAAATACGCGATCGGCGAGCGCATCGGCGTCGACATCCGCTCCGTCCACACGATGATCGTCGGCGAGCATGGCGATTCTGAGGTTCCCCTTTGGGGCCTCACCAACATCTCCGGCGTGCCCCTCAAGGATTTCTGCGAGGCCAGGAATATCCCGGCGACCGAGAAAGAGATGGATGAGGTCTACGTCGAGGTCCGCGATTCCGCCTACGCGATCATCGAAAAGAAGGGCGCGACCTATTACGGCATCGCCTATGCGGTCGCCCGCATCTGCGAAGCGATCGTCAAAGACGAGAAGGCGATCCTCCCGGTGAGCAACCACCTCCACGGGGAATACGGGATCGAAGGCATCTCCTTCGCCGTCCCCTCGATCATCGACCGCCACGGGGTCTCCAGCCCCTTGGAAGTCCCCCTCAATGGGAAGGAACAGTTGGCGCTTCTAAAGTCCGCCAAGGCGATGAAGGCCTCCATCGAGGCCGGCGAGAAAGCCCTAGAACAGTAAAAGAAAAGCTCGGGTCCATCTTAAACCCGAGCTTTTTTCATGCCTTTATTGGGTGATCAATTCGCCGTTATTGACCTTGGCGAAGAACTCCGCTTTCCTCATCGGTTTGCCGATCAGGAAGCCCTGGAGTCTGTCGCAGCCGATCGAGGCGAGGTAATCGGCCTGCTCGCTACTTTCCACGCCTTCGGTGACCGTGCCCATGCCGAGGTCTTTCGCCATCTGGACGATCGAGCGGAGGACGGGGCGGGTCTTCATGTTCTTCTCAAAGCCGACGAGGAACTGCATGTCGATCTTCAGCACGTTGAAGTCATAGTCCTTCAAGACGTTGAGGGAGGAATAGCCGGAGCCGAAATCGTCTAACCAGACTTCATAGCCGCGCTTTCTAAGTTCCTTGACCGCGGGGCGGAGGAGCTTATCCCCGGCTTCGCCGAGGGCGCTTTCGGTGACTTCGACGTGGATGACGTCCTTAGACAAGCCATAATGGGCGACGCGCTCCTCAAGGAAGGCGATCGCGTCCATGAGTTCGAAGTCCAACCGCGAGAAATTGATGGACACCGGCACGAAGAAGCGCTTCTCCTTCTTCGCCTGGGCGATATCGGAGAGGACGCAGTCGATCATCGCCTTGTCGAGCTTATGGATGAGCTTGGCGTTTTCCAAAGCGGAGACGAAGGTGGCCGGGGAAAGCATGCCTTTCTCCGGATCCATCCAGCGGCATAATGCCTCCACGGAGACGAGGCGGCGGGTCTTCGCATCGACGACGGGTTGGTAGAAGGCTTGGATGTGGCCTTGGGCGGCGGCTTCGTCGATATGATGGATGACGTATTGCATCTGCCGGTAACGGGCGTGCATCTCTTTGTCGTATTCGACCTGGGCATAGCCCTGGGCGTTTTTGACGGTGTTCATCGCGTAGCGGGCCTTATCGACGGCGCGGCGCGGCTCTTCCCCGTCTTTGCGGACATAGAAGCCGAAATGGAGGGAGGGGGATAGCTCAGCGTCGAGGGCTTGGACCTTGGCATTGGCCTCCTCCATGCGTTCATAAAGGTTATCGCTTGGGGTGAGCATGACGAAGTGGTCGGCGGATTCGCGGCACCCGAACGCTTCGGGGAAGCATTCTTTCAAGATATCGGCGATCTTCCTTAAGACCTCATCCCCGGGGACGAAGCCGCGGGATTCGTTGATCTGCTGGAAGGCGGAGACGTTGGCGAAGACATAGACCCATTCGCGTTCGGCAAAGCCGCCTTTGGCCTCGAATTCTTTGACTTCGGCTTGGAAATGCGAGTAATTGTGCAGCCCCGTCAACTCATCGAAATGGGCGATGCGTTCCAAGGCTTCGTCTTTCTTCGCGCGGCCAAGGCGCTGGAAATAGGTCGACAAGGCGACGACGGCGAGGGAGATGAAGAAAGTGATGTAATTGACGCGGTCCCCGTCATAGAACTCGCGGTAGGTCGATAACGTCCCGAGGAGCTGATAGAAGATGATGGGGATGCCGGCGAGCATCAACACGGAGATATAAGGCCGCCAGATGAGCAAGCATCCGACGTAGAGCATCATCGTCAGGAAGCACATGATCTCCTTGTTGCCGTTAGAGGAGACGAAATCGGAATAGGAGACCTTGATGCCAAAGATCAGGAAGATCGCGGCGAATAACATGAGGACGGCGTTCTCTAGCTTTTGGTTGTCCTTCCCCTTCTTGTGGGCCGAAAGGGCATAGACCGCGAGGACGACCCCATAGGCCAAGCAGGTGAGGTAAAGCAGGATCAGAAGGATGTTCTTCCACGTATTGATGAGGGCGTTTTTCCCATCATGGGCGGCGTCGGTCCAGTCGCGGTATTTCTCGAAATAGGGGGTTTGCGGGTTGATGAAATGCGCGATGAAGAATAGCGCGGTGATCAAGATCACGAGCGCCGCGGGGATGATGCGTTGGTATAACAAGGCGCGGGAGGAGAACTTCTTGGTGGTCGTCTTCAGGCAAAGGAAGAACAAAGAAGCCGCGATGATGAGCATCAGGAAGAAGTTGACCGTATAGGAAGAGAAGGAGGCGAAAGTATGCGGAATCGCCGAGGGATCATCCGCGGGCAAAGCCCAGCCGGGGATGAGATATCGTTGGAGCTGGCGGACGATCATCCAGACTTCGATGCCGACGATGATGAAGGACATGAAAAGCCCGGAACGGAGGTTATTCTCGTTCATCGAAGCGCGAACGTAGTCGCTATTGCGCGTAAAGCCGAGGATATCGCCCACGCGGCGGAAGAATTTCTTCATTGCCCTTTATTGTAGAAGAAAAATCGTCTTTTGAATAGCGCGCGTATTTTCACGCTTAGACACTAAGCGCGTGGCCCAAAAACAAAAAAGGCCCGCGATTTACAGGGGTTTTCGGCTGGAATTGCGTTTAATGGCTCCGGCGATCGCGGGGGGCGTCGGAATAGAACTTCGCCTTGTCCGCGTACATCATCTCGTCGGATTCCTTGGCCATATCCTCGAGGTTCTTGATCCCGTTGGGGGCGTAGCAATAACCGATCGAGCAGCTATAGCGCGTCTCCTCGACGTTCTTGCGGATCCTTTCGATGAGGAGGATGAGCTCCTCTTCCCCCGTCTTGCGGCAAAGGATGATGAACTCGTCGCCGCCGATGCGATAGACGGGCTGCTTGATCGTCGCGGCTTTCTGGAAGCAGTTGGCGAGCGCGGTCAAGGCGTTATCCCCGGCGAGGTGGCCATAGGTGTCGTTGATGGCCTTAAGCCCATTCATGTCGATCGAGACGATCGCGGAGATGTCCCTGCTCTTCCGATGGATCTCCGCATAGTAGGCCTGGCGGTTTAATAGCCCCGTCAAGGCGTCTTTCTTGGTCAATTGGAGGATGAGGAAGACGTAATAGACGAACAGGGCGACCCCGATGGTCGTGCAGAAGATCTTCGAATAGTCCTTGCCCATGATGAAGGGGAGGACGAGGCCGGAGAAGAAGGCGAGGGCGAGGAAGGCGATCGGGATGATCTCGGCGGGCTGCTTGTTGCTTTGCCAGATCAAGACGAAGATCAAAACCACCGCATAGACCCCTACCCCGATATAGGGAAGGTAGCCCAAAGCCCCGCGGATGAGCTCACCGGAATCGCTAAGCGAGAAGACGATGCCGGTGGGGATGGAGACGAAATTGAGGATGGCGAGGGCGAGCGAAGGCAAAAGCATATACCAACGGGCCCTTTTCATTAAGGTGAATAGCACCCAGGCGATGACGATCGGGGTGGCGCTATATCGGATCGCCATCATCACCAAGCGGACGTCTTTGTATTCCCCCGTCTCGCTTAGGTGGAATTCGGTGTAGACGATGATGGAAAGCGCGAAGAGGAGCGCGATCAAAATATACATCCGGCGCACGGTCTTCTTGTCGAGGAACACCGTCACGGCAAGCGTGATGACGAAGGCGATGAGGATCAGGATCAATCCCCAGTTTTGCACTAAATATTCAAGGAAAACGTTCATCTTGGTTTCGTCTAGCCCCCTTAGATGAAGCGACAACGATGGAACCGCTCTAAAAGAGGGTCCCGTCTATTGTAGCAAAAAAGTGGCATAAATGGGGCAACAAATCGACAAATCAGGCGGCGTGGACGCAGGCTAGGAAATCCCCAATGTCAAAGGCTGGCACGGGGCTATTGGCGAAATGCGCGGCGTTCCTAGTGACAATGCAAATTCGCCCGGGAGTCGCGTCAACGAGAATACGCATGATCAAGAATCGCCTTTTCCAAATCGTCCGATACCGTTTTTTCGTTCTCGGCGGAGAATACACCTTGAAGCTTCAAAAAGGAGTCCATCGCCCAATCTTTCGGAGAGGTTAAAACGGTGATGACCTTATCGTTTTTCGTGACGAAGATATCTTCATCGTTGGACATTTTCATATAACGCCCAAGGTTCTTCCTTAATTCCGTTGCGGTAATGTAGCGCATGATTCGTTCAATCTTTCGTTTGCTTTTTTAGTAAATCATTTCGAAGAAATTCGCGCAACGGGTGCTTTGTTTGCGCGTATAATAAGCCCCATGGTCACGTTCTTTATCGCCTTGGCATTACTGATCGGCGGATACTTCATCTATAGCCGCGTCACCGAAAAGGTGTTTGGCATTGACGATAGGAAGACCCCGGCGATCGCCAATCCCGACGGGGTCGACATCACCCCGCTTCCGAAATGGAAGGCGTTTTTGGTCGAATTGTTGAACATCGCCGGCACCGGCCCGATCTTCGGGGCGATCAGCGGCGCGCTTTTCGGGCCGATCGTCTTCCTTTGGATCGTCTTTGGCTGCGTCCTAGGCGGGGCGGTCCACGACTTCTTCTGCGGGATGATCTCCAGTCGCCATAACGGGGCCTCGATCGTCGAGCTCTCCGGGCGATACCTAGGCAAAGCGATGAAGATCATCATGACGGTCTTCTCGGTGATCCTATTGATCCTAGTCACCGCGGTATTCGTCGTCTCCCCTTCTTCTTTGCTCGAATCCTTGACCGGCGGGCACGTCCAAGCCTGGATTTGGATGATCGTCATCTTGGCCTATTACCTGCTTAGCACTTTGGTGCCCATCGACAAAGTCATCGGGCGCATCTACCCCGTCTTCGGCGTCATCCTCATCGTGATGGCCGTTGCGGTCATCATTGGAGTGATGGTCACCTCTAGTAGCCATCCGATGATCGAATTGATCGGGAATATCAAGGACTTCTCCGCCCAAAACGGCGGGCTTCCTTGGTGGCCTTTCATGATGACCACCGTCGCCTGCGGGGCGGTCAGCGGATTCCACGCGACGCAGTCCCCGATGATCGCCAAGTGCATCAAAAGCGAAAAAGAGGGACGGCAGGTCTTTT
>ONGB01000064.1 GCA_900317295.1 uncultured Erysipelotrichaceae bacterium | reverse complement strand
ATCTGACCGTAGTAATCCAATCCGCGGACCAGCCGATCATCGATTTCATATTCGATTCCCTCTTCGTTAAGTAGGGAAAGCGTCTTATAGAAACGCGCATCGGCTTCTTCGGAGAGGAAGTCGCGCATTTTCGGCGCGCCCTCGGCGATTTTTTGGTCGCTTTCGACTTTGCAGTCGAGGATGCGCATCGGGTTGAGGCGGATGCGCTCATGGCAGTCTTCGCACATATCGTCGATATGGTGGGAGAAATATTCGCGGAGCGCTTCCTTATAGGCGGCGCGGGTCTTCTCATCGCCAAGCGTGTTGACGCGGACCTTCAGTTTCTCGAATCCAAGCATCGATAGGACCGCCATCGCGAGGCAGATGCACTCGGCGTCTAGGTAAGGGGAATCCTCCCCCACCGCTTCGACGCCGGCTTGGATGAATTGGCGGTAGCGCCCAAGCTGCGGCCTTTCATAACGGAAGGCGGGCCCGGCGTAATAGACCTTCAAGGGAAGGTCGCGAGTCGCATAGAGCTTATGCTCGACGATGCTTCTTGCCACGCCGGCCGTCCCTTCGGGACGCAGCGTTACCGAACGATTCCCCTTATCGAGGAAGGTGTACATCTCTTTTCTGACGACGTCGCTAGATTCCCCGGTGGAGCGATCGAAAACCTCGGTATGCTCGAGGATCGGGGTCTCGATGGCGCGATAGCCGAATAATTCGGCGACGGCTTTGAAAAGCGATTGGATATAGGCGTAGCCATCCGCCTCATCGGCGAATAGGTCGTGGGTTCCTTTTACGGCGGCGTAGGACATAGTATTTCCTCCTGTATTCTTATTATTGAATGCGCGTGCGCGAGTTTAGTGGATGATGCGTTTGATCTCATAGACCCCTTTGATGCCGAGGAGATCGGCGAAGGCGTCCTGAAGCACTTTGGCGTCGGGCACGGAGACGGTCATCTCGATGATGTCGTTCATCGTCTCCGGCAAGAGTTTGGCGTGAAGGTCGCTTACCCCTACTCCTTTGGCGCCTAGGGTCTGCAAGATGGCGGCGAGGAGGTTGGGACGGTCGTTGGCGAATACTTGGATGTCGACCGGGTAGGTCGAGGGGCCAAGGTCGCGTTTCCAACTCACGTCGATGAGGCGTTTTTGCTCCCCGGCGATGTTTGGGCAGTTCCTCCGATGGACGGTGATGCCTTTGCCTTTGGTGATATAGCCGACAACATCATCCCCCGGGATCGGGTTGCAGCAATGGCTTAGCGAGATGGCAAGCCCGCTCATGCCCTTCCCGACTTGGATCGGGTTATCGTCCACTTCCTTCGGCTTAAGGGGCCGCGAGGCGTATTCGGTGATGTTGGGCTTTTTCCTGACATTGAGCGCGGAGAGCACCGCCGAGGCGGTCGGGTTGCGGCTTGCGATGGCGACGCAGAGGTCGTCCATGTTGGAGATATGGAATTCGTTCTCGATCTTTTGGAAATCCAGGAGTTCGAGGGCTTCCTCTTCCCCAAAGCCGTTGAGGCGGAAGGAATCGAGCAAGGCCGTGCGACCTGTTTTGATGCGGTCTTCGCGGAGGAATTCCTCGTCTCGCTTCTGCAAAGCGCGGCGGATATGGGCTTTCGCGGAGGCCGTTTTGGCGATATTGAGCCAGGAGTCGTTCGGCTGGGCGTTCTTCGAGGTGCGGATTTCGCAGACGTCGCCGGTCTTCAAGACGGTGTTCAGGGCGACCCCTACCCCATTGACCAAGGCCCCGACGGCGGTGTCGCCGACGCGGGTGTGGATCTTGTAGGCGAAATCTAGAGGGGTGGACCCGGCGGGGAGATCGATGACCTTGCCCATCGGGGTGAAGACGTAGACGTTGGCCCCAAAGATATCGTTGGTGAGCGAGGACATGTATTCCTTCGCGGTCTTGGACTGGTTATCTTCGGAAAGCGAGACGAAATCGCGGAACCAAGCGAGGTTCTCCTCGATGTCCTTCTGCTCGTCTTTGGCGTTATAGCGCGTCCCTTCCTTATACCGCCAATGGGCGGCGACGCCGGTTTCAGCGATCTGATCCATCTCCTCGGTGCGGATTTGGATCTCGTAAGAATTGCCATCGCCCGCCAAAACCGAGGTATGCAAGGATTGATAAAGGTTCGGCTTCGGCATGGCGATATAGTCTTTGAAGCGTCCCGGGATCGGGGTGTAGGTCGAATGGACGATCCCGAGGATCTCATAACAATTCAAGACGCTTTCGGTGATGATGCGGAGGGCCAAGACATCATAGATGTCATCGAAATCGTGGTCCTTCTCATACATCTTGCGGTAGATCGAATAAATCGATTTCACGCGGGATTCCATGCGGAAGGGGATCTTCTGCTCGAATAAGATGTCGGCGATGCGCTTCTTGAGGTTATCAAGGGATTCCTTCTTCTTGTTGAAGCGATCGTTGACGAGCTCTTGGATTCTCTTATAGGCCGCGGGTTCGAGGTATTTCAAAGAAAGGTCCTGCAATTCGCTTTGCAGGGTGTAGATCCCCAAACGATGGGCGATGGGGACGAAGACGTCGATGGTTTCCCGCGACAAAGCCACTTGGCGTTCGGGGGAAAGCGCGTCCATCGTGCGCAGATTATGAAGGCGGTCCGCCAATTTGACCAAAATGACGCGGACGTCCTGGGCCATGCCGAGGAAGATCTTGCGATGATCCTCCGCCTCGAAGTCCTCCGCGGTCATGTGGGAGAGCTTCATGCGTTGGATTTTGGTGAGGGCGTCGACGATCTTGGCGACCTCTTCCCCGAAGCGGGAAGCAATGTATTCGATGGTGGTGTCGGTGTCTTCGACGACATCGTGGAGGAAGCCAGAGGCGATGGTGGCCGGGCCGCTTTGCAGCTCCGTCAGGATATAGGCGACTTCGATCGGATGTTGGATATAGGCTTCCCCGGAGCGCCGGAATTGCCCTTCGTGTTTCTCTTTGGCCAAAAGATAGGCCGATTCGATCATTTTGCGATCATTGGGATTGGTGATATAGGCGAAATAGCGTTCGCGGACATCCTCAAAGGTGTGCATGGGGTAACCCCCATTGGGAAGGAGCTTCTTTTTGCGTTCCGGCATCTTAGCGGCCCTCCTTTCCGTTCACGGGTGAGAGGAAGACGGTCAAGGACGCCGCCCCTTTGAATTCGTCGAGGGCGAAGGTTGCCTTGAAGTCGTATTCGGGGATCCTGACATCGGCGTCCGCCCTGCCAAAGGAGAAAGAGAATAGGCGGGTTCCCGAAGGCAAGGGGATCGAAAGGAAACGCCCATCGCGGTTATAGCGGAGCATCTCCAAAGGAAGCTTGGAAAGCAGGAAGCGCGGCTCAGGGTGTTCCTGCCCAAACGGGCCGAAGGAACGGATCAGGCGGAAGGAATCCATGTTGGCTTCTTCTATAGACAACGGGATCAGCTTCTCATCCTTTTTCTCGAAGGGGTGGCTCGCGGCATAGGAAAGGAAAGCGTCCAAGAAGGCGGGATAGCGTTCTTTTTTCAGGGTGACTCCCCCGGCGAAGGCGTGTCCTCCTCCCTTTTCAAGGAGATCGCCGCATTTCTTTTGGAAGTCGATGACGTCGAAGCCTTCCCGGGTGCGGAGGGAACCGACATAGACATCCTCATCGCTTTCCGCGGGGGAAAGGACGACGACGGGTTTGTCGTAGGCGGTAAGCAATTTATTCGCGAGCAATCCGTTAAGCCCTTCCGGCAAGGTACCGATGACGGCGAGGCCGGGTTTTTCTAGGTCTAGATGGAGCTTGGCCTCCGCGGCTTTGGTCGCTTCCTTCCTTTCGGCGTTGGTGGCCTTCATGAAAGTGGCGATCTTGGCCTTATCCCCTTCTTCGTCAGCGAAATAATGGACGAGGCGGGAGATTTTGCCTTCCTTATCGAGGCGGCCGACCGCGTTGATGCAGGGAATGATCTCCATGCTTAGGACTTTCTCGTCGATCCGCCGCTTTTCGGTGAGGAGGCAGATTTCCGGGAAACGGTGGGCGCGGATCAGGCGCAAAGCCAAGGCGACGAGCTTCCGGTTATGGCCTTTGAGGGGCATGCAGTCGGAAATCGTCGACATCGCGCCTAAAACGGCGAGGTATTCGTCGTCTTTTTCTAAAAGAAGGCGAGAGAAAATGAACGAAAGATAGCCGGCGGAGACTTCGTATTCCCCATAATGGCAAAGCTTAGGATGGACGATGGCCTTGGCCGCGGGGAGGGAGGATCCGGGTTCATGGTGATCGATGATCAAGGTCTCGACGCCTTGGCTCATCAAATAGGCGATCTCGTGGACCGCGTTGATCCCATTATCGACGCAAAGGCATAGATCATAGCCATTCTCGGCGATCTTCTTCGCGTTCTCTAAATTAAGCCCATAGCCGTCGCGATAACGGGTCGGGATGAAGAACTTGGGGCTTAATCCTATCTTTCGAAGCGCGCGGACCATGATCGAGGTGGCCATGATGCCATCGGTGTCATAGTCTCCATAGATGAGGATCTTTTCTTTGTTTTCGGCGGCCTGAAGCAGGCGGCGCTTCATCGCGATGGCCGCGGGGTCGTCATTAAGGGTCGGAAAATCGGCAAAAGAGGGCTCGCGCGCATTATCCGCGTAGTCCTCTTCCCCCCAACCGTAATAGGAAAGGAGTCGTTGCTTTAAGCTCTCGCCTTCCATCAGTCATTGATGCCGATGAAGATGGCCTCCTCCGGCTCAGCGCCTTTCTTTCGGCGCATGAGGTTGCCGCCTTGCGGCTTGGAGCCTTTCCCCTCCTTCTTCTTGAAGTGGGGTTTGCGGATCTTGATATGGCTAAGCCATGAGGCGAAGCGCGCGCTCATCGGGGAGAGCGTGAAGAGGATGAGGGCCGCGGCGAAGACGACGCCGAGGACGGAGAGGAGATAGGGCGAGCCATAAACCGCCGGGCCAAAGGCGAAGAAGGCCACGGGGACATAGAGGGCGAGCCCGGTGTAAAGCAGGTAGTTGCCGGCTTCATAAGAAGTCGCGCTTTCCAAGGAGAGGTCGCGCTTTTCGCGATCGGAGATCTCGCGGTCGTGGTTCTCTTTGAAGAGCTCTTTCTGGCGGTTAAGCAAGAAGAGGGCGCTCACCAAGGCGAAGGCGGCGACGTAGATCGTGCCCAAAGCGACCACCGGGGTGACCGAGATACGGGTATAGACGAAGAAGGTCAAAGCGAAGAAGGTCGCGGCGGCGCTGATCAAAGTGATCGCCACGCCACGGGACGGGCGGAAGCGGATCATCAGGTAGAGCAAGCAAGCGGATAAGCCGATCCCCAAACCAAGGGCGATGTCGCCGACATAGGGCGGGAGGCTTTCCGGGGTGACGGTGCCGAAGCTCACGGCGACGGCGTGGTTGGTGTTGATTTCCTCAATATCGGCGGCCATCTCGTGGAAATAGGTCCAATCCTGGGCGACGTAGCCGGTGCCTTCCCATTTGGTGAAGGCATGGGTGGCTTCGAGGTCAAAGGACTTCTTCAAAGAGACTTCGTAGAAGAAATAATAGACGGTGGTGCCTTCGCCCCATTCCGGGCTGAGGTAGACGGATTTCGGCGTGGAAGAGAGCTCGATGCCAGAGACATAGGAGGCGAAATTCTTCCCATCGACGGTGTATTGATGGAGGATGTCGGTCGGCGCGGTGCCGGTTTCGGTGTTGGCGGCGCCTTCGGGGTCATAGATCGAGGCCTTGTCGGCAAAATGCTCGATGGAGATGCCGTTGGCCTGCGTGGATTGCACTTCGATCCTCAAGACGGTCGAGGTCTTGCGGTAAGCGGCGTCGTTATAGATGTTCGCGCCATCCTTCACGCCGAAGACGATGCAGAAGGCGAGCCCGACGGCGAACAAGGCGCCAGAGGCGATATAGGCCGGCTTCTTGAAACCGGAGAATTTCTTATCCTGATACGGGCCGAAGTAGGTCTGCTTTTCCTCTTTCATGAGGTCGGGGATCCGTTCGGAAGAGACGCCTAAAAGCTTCGGATAGGCGGTCTGCATATAGGAATCGCTGGTGAGCATCCACCCCGCCAGACGGGTGAGGATGAGGTTGGCGGCCACGGTGAAGACTCCGCCGAGGGTCAGCATGACGCCGGCTTGCTTGGCCACTGCTCCACCTAATAGATAGAGGCAGACGCCGAGCAAAAGCATGACGATGCCGGCGTCGATGGAGGGCCACATCGATTTCTTCGCGGCCTCCTGATGCGCTTTCTTGAGGGTGCGGCCCTTATAAATCTCGTCTTTGAGGCGGGAAGTATAGTAGATGCCGCCGAACAAAGAACCGACGGCGACCGCGGCTAGCCCGATCAGGGCGGCGATGTTGAATTGCGAGCCCAAGGCGACGTAGGTGGCGAAGGTCGCGAAGGTGGTAACGGCCATCACGCCGACATGCTGCAAGGCAAATAGGCGTTCAAAGACGGCCAAGACGACGCAAAGCAACGCCGCGGAGACGAGCAAAGCGATCATCGTCGGGCCCATGGACGGGGTGAGATTCCAACCATAGCTAAGCAGCGGATCGACGGAGGCATAGGCGATTTCGGAATAAGCAAAGCTCACGGAGAACTTGCTGTCGGCGCCCCAGCCGGCCGCGTCATCGTCATAGACATAGGGGGCGGCGTTGAATTTCCGCATGAGGTAATAGGCGGCGTCGCTGGCTTCCTGCGCTTTGGTGGGATCGTAGGTACCGGAGGAGGTCGCCGCGGAATTCGGGATCAATTGGAGATAGGGATGCTCCCGCTTATCCTCGGCTTTGTCGTTATCTTCGTAGTAAAGGCACTGAGAGATACCCCCTTCTTCTTTCGGGTCATGCTGATAGAAGATCTTGGCCTCGACGTTGGTGTCCTTTTTCGCTTCCTCAGAGGTATCGCCCTCAACGCGGTTGGCCCAGATGACGAGGTTGCAGGATTCCGCGGGGGTGGTGACGTTGCCCTCGTCGTCTTTGACTTCCTCGACGCGGTGCTCGTTGCAATAGGAGATCAAATCGAGCAAGGCGTCTTTGTCGGCGCTGGCGATGGGGATGGTGACGACGGGGACTTGGTAATGGTCCATGTCCAAAAGGCGCACGGAAGCGGTCTTTCCGTCGAGCATCGTCTCCCAGGCGACGTTATGCTCATAGGCGTTATCGCCTTCGGCGGTGGTATTCTCGGCGTCTAATTCGTAATCGCCGCCGGAGAAGGAAAGATAATCGGAGATGCGGTTATATTCGGTGTCGGTGTCGGTGGAGGCGCGGAAGGAAACGCGGATGGTGTCATAGCCCTGCGTTTC